>JBJTTY010000032.1:0-16228 GCA_046080425.1 Verrucomicrobiota bacterium | reverse complement strand
GTCATTCCACACGGCTCATGCCGATGAGGTCGACCGCGCGGCGGAACTGGCCGCGGCCGCCGCCCCGGCCCTGGCCGCGCTTTCCGGCAAGGCCAAGGCCGCGTTCCTCCGTGCGCTCGCCGACCGCATCGCCGCCGCCACCCCCGCGCTCGCCGCCCGGGCCATGCGCGAGACCGCGCTGCCCGAAGCCCGCTGCCAAGGGGAGATCGGCCGGACGGCCGGACAGCTCCGCCTCTTCGCCGCCCTGGTTGAGAAGGGCGAGTGGGTCGACGCGCGCATCGAACACGCGGACCCTGAGCGGAAACCCGTGCCCAAGCCGGACCACCGTTCGATGTGCCGCCCGCTCGGCCCCGTCGCGGTCTTCTGCGCCAGCAATTTCCCGTTCGCCTACTCCGTGGCCGGCGGCGACACCGCGTCGGCCTTCGCCGCGGGGTGCCCCGTCGTCGTGGTCGCGCATCAGGCCCATCCCGGCACCGCCGAGATCATGGCCGGACTGGTCGTCTCCGCCGTTCGCGAAGCCGGCCTGCCCGAGGGCACGTTCTCGATGGTGCAGGGCGACGGACGCGACGTGGGCCAACGTCTGGTGAAGCACCCCGCGCTCCGTGCGGTCGGGTTCACCGGCTCCCGCGCGGGAGGCCGCGCCCTGATGGACCTCGCCGCCGCCCGGCCTTCGCCCATCCCCGTCTACGCCGAGATGAGCAGCGTGAACCCCGTCGTGCTTCTCGAAGGTGCGCTGGCCTCGCGTGGTGAGGCCGTCGCCGCCGGCATGGTCGGCTCCTGCACCTTGGGCGTGGGCCAGTTCTGCACCCAGCCCGGCGTGCTCCTCCTCGTGCGCTCCGCCGCCGCGGAGGCCTTCATCGCCAAGCTCGCCTCGCTCTTCGCCGCCGCGCCGGAGGGCGTCATGCTCACCCCGGGCATCCGTCGCGCCTACGCCGCGGCCGTCGCCGCCCGATCCGCGCGCAAGGACGTGCGCGTGCTGGCGACCGGGCCGTCCAGCGACCGTTCCTGCGGCGCCCAGGCAGCGCTGCTGCAGGTCTCGGCGTCCGACTTCATCGCCGACGGCACGCTGCACGAGGAGGTCTTCGGCCCCTGCTCGCTCGTGGTGGTCTGCGACGACCTCGCCCAGCTGCATCGCGCCCTCGCCTCGATGGAGGGCAGCCTCACGGCCACCCTGCACGCTTCGGATGCCGAGCTGACGCAGCAGCAGGCGCTGCTCGCGCGTCTCAGTGAGCTCGCCGGTCGCGTCATCCTCAACGGATTCCCCACCGGCGTCGAAGTCTCGCACGCCATCGTCCACGGCGGACCCTATCCCTCCTTGTCCGACGGGCGCACGACCTCGGTCGGCTCCAACGCCATCTACCGTTTCACGCGCCTCGTCTGCTACCAGGGCTTCGCTGACGCGGCGCTGCCGGACGAGCTCAAGGAGTCGAATCCCCTGGGCATCGCACGTCTGGTCGACGGCGTGAGGCGCGTCTGAACGATCAGCGTGCCTCGGCGCGGGCCTTGACGTGGTTCATCACGCGTAGCTGCACCTGCGAGACGATTTCGCGCGTCCAGAGGTTCCAGTAAGAGGCCGGCGCGAGGTTGAGCAGGTAGCGGCTGGTGCCGGTGAGGCGCGTGCGTCCGTCGGGCAGGGCTTCGAGCCGGAATCCGCCCTCCAGGCTCGCGTAACTGCCATGCAGGTGAGGGGCGTCGATCTCCCGTCCGAGCAGCGCGGCCTCCCTCATCGGGGCGGGCGTCTCCAGGACCTTGAAGCGCAGTTCTTCGCCCGGCTTCCAGACCGTGATGAGCTCGGGCATGTCACCCGTGCTCAGGCGGCAGACCCGACGGGCACCGACCCCGCCTTCTCCTTCGACGTAGGTTTCGAGCGGATGCGCCACTCCCAGCACGAAGAGGGTCTCCGTGGGCTCGGGCAGGCCGCGGATATCCTTGAGCTGGGCCCAGACCGCGGCCGGCGTGGCGTCGATGGTCACGACGGAGCTGACCTCGTCCTCAAGGGGTGAGGGCGGAGCGAAGCGCTCACCGCCGGCCAAGGCCAGCAGCGTCAGCCAGGCCGCCGACTGCATGCGTCCCTCCGCCATGGTCGTGCGTCCTCCGACGATGTGTCCGATGATCGCACCCATGACGCATAGGACGAGGGCCGGGAGGGCCGCCATCATCATGCAGACCACGCCTTCCATCGCCGCGAAGCCGAGCATCGTCATGACGGCTGCCAAGGTGCAGACGGCGGCGCCGATGGAGTGTCCGGAGCTCCGTCCCGCGCGACCGGCGATCAGGCCGACGACGAATCCCGTGGCGAGCGGCGTCAGGATGACGGCGCTGTAGATGAGGTATCCGACGGCGGATTCCCCGCCGGGCCGGTGGTCATTGTGCTCACTGACCAAATACGCCGTGCCCCAGCTGAAGGCCGCGACGCACAGCCAGCAGATCGCGGCCGGCACGGCCAGACGTCCCGCCAGGCTCCAGACGCCATCGCCTTGGTCCTCGTCCGATGCGGCGCCCAGCCAGAAGGCGACGCCCGCGCCGAGGATGGGCACGCAGGAAAGCGCGCCCCAGAGAGGGGCGAGCGACCAGCCGAGCCGGCCGGCTCGCAGCGTGGCCATGACGAAGGACGCCGCCAAGGAGACGAGGCCGGCGGCCAGGAGCAGCATCTCGTAAGACTCCATGTTATCCTTCCAGCCGCGGGAAAGCATCCTGTTGAGGGCCGGGGTCAGGCGCGCCGTGACCAGCGAGGTGGCTAGGAGCGAGGCCGGCACGCCCAGGAAAAGGTAGGCCGTCCGGCTCGGGAAGGTCGCGCGCTCGCTCATGACCCCGTTCTCTCTCCGGACGCAACCGATGGCAACAGGCTAAGCGGCTCTCCGGGAGCCATTACGTCCGCTTCAGCGGAATAGAAGCAGTTTCCACCACGTACGGGAATAGGGCAGGGCGAGGTGCTCCATGCAGGCGGCCGTGAAGGCGGCCTCGACCTCCTCGGGCGGATGCCCGTCCAGCAGTTTCGCGCTCTCCAGTTCTGCTCGTCCGCGTCGGGCGGCGTCCTTGACGTGCGCATGCTTGAGCAGGTGGGCGAAGGCCAGGACCATGGCGAGGACTCCGAAGCCGGCGCAGGCCCAGAGGATGCGTCCGCGTCCGCCCAGCGCCAGGAGCACGAACAGCACCGGCCAGGCGTTGCCCCAGAGGATCATGAAGGAGTCCCATGCGGAGAGCCCGCCGAGCTTCCGGTCGCGGTGCTGCAGCGCGTGACCCGCGAGACGCGCCGCGCGGGCGACGTCGAACAGCGTCCTTCCGTGATACGTCTCCGGCGACAGTTTGACGGCCGGTTCGTGCGCGGAGTAGAAATCGTTCACCGCCAAGGAGGTCTCATCGACGTCCACCTGGGGCACTTCGCCGCGCAGCAGCACGATGCGCGCGGCCTGAGCCCCGCTCACGCCCCGCACGAGGAGCGCGCCGCCGTGAGCCCGCCGCAGGGACAGCAGCCGTCGCCAGGCCATCCAGGGCAGCAGCACCGCGAAGACGCCGCCGAGGCAGAGGACCAGCAGGATCTTGAATGGGAGTCCCGGCACGGCTTCAACGTGCGACGTATGCGGGCCGGCATCAAGGCGGGAGGAGCGTGACGCATGGGGGGGATTGGCGGGCATGGAATCGTCGGCCGGCCAAACGCTCCGTTGACCCCGGGGAGGGTACGGTGCGAGCATCGTCGCATGGACACGGAATCCGTCCGAACCTACCTCCTCGGCCTGCAGGACCGCATCTGCGGCCTGCTGGAGGAAGTCGATGGCAAGGCCCGTTATTTCAACGACGAGTGGACCCGGGCCGAAGGGGGCGGGGGACGCACGCGCGTCATCTCCGGAGGCGCCGTCATCGAGAAGGGCGGGGTGAACTTCTCCGACGTCCGCGGCAAGTCCCTGCCGCCCTCCGCCACCGCCGCCCGCCCCGAGCTCGCCGGACGCGCCTTCCGCGCCATGGGGGTCTCGGTCGTGCATCACCCTCTCAACCCCTACTGCCCGACCTCCCACATGAACGTGAGGTTCTTCTCCACCGAGGGCCCCGATCCGGTCTGGTGGTTCGGAGGCGGCTTCGACCTCACGCCCTATTACGGCTTCGACGAGGATGCGGTCTCCTGGCACCGCGCGGCGCAGGCCGCGACCGGCCCGCTCTACCCCAAGTTCAAGTCCTGGTGCGACGACTACTTCCTGCTCAAGCATCGCGGCGAGGCCCGCGGGCTGGGCGGCGTCTTCTACGACGACTTCCACGAGGGAGGCTTCGACGCGGCCTTCGCGCTCACCCGGAAGGTCGGCGACGCCTACGGCCCCACCTACGCGGAGATCCTGCGTCGCCGGAAAGACACGCCCTATGGCGAACGCGAGAAGCAGTGGCAGGAGGTGCGCCGTGGACGTTACGTCGAGTTCAACCTCGTCTTCGATCGCGGCACGATCTTCGGCCTCCAGTCCGGCGGTCGCACGGAATCCATCCTCATGTCCCTGCCGCCCCGGGTGCAGTGGCGCTACTGCCACCAGCCGCAGCCGGGCACGCCGGAGGAACGACTAGTCTCGCATTATCTGAAACCGCAGGATTGGCTGAAGGCCTCCTGATGACCTCGCGCGAACGCTTCCTCGCCGCCCTCCGACGCGCCCCGCACGACCGGACGCCAGTCTGGATCATGCGTCAGGCCGGCCGTTACCTGCCGGAATACCGCGCGCTCAAGGCCAAGTCGGACTTCCTGCACATGGTGCGCACGCCCGACCTCGCGGTCGAGGTGACCCTGCAGCCCCTGCGTCGCTTCGCCCAGCTCGACGCCGCGATCCTCTTCAGCGACATCCTGGTCATCCCCGAGGCCCTCGGCGTCGGCTACCGTTTCCGGGACGAGGGCGGCATCGCCATGGAGCGTTCGCTGTCATCGGCCGCCGACCTCTCCACCCTGCGTCCGGAGGGCGCCGCGGACCGCCTCGCCTACGTCTACGAGGCGCTCACCCTGCTGCGTCGTGAACTCGGTGACCGCAAGGCGCTGCTCGGTTTCGCCGGTTCGCCCTGGACCCTCGCCTGTTACCTCGTGGAAGGCGGCGGGTCCGAGGACTTCCCGCGCACCAAAGCGCTGGCGAAATCGGACCCCGCGTTCATGCACCGATTGCTCAGCCTGCTGGCCGAGGCCGTCGCGGAATACCTCCGCCGGCAGTTCCTCGCCGGCGCCGACGCCGTGCAGATCTTCGACAGCTGGGCCGCGGCGCTCGACGGCGCCGACTACGAGGAATTCTCGCTGCGCTACGTCCGCGCGGTGCTGGAGCGCCTGCCCAAGGAGGCGAAGGTCATCCTTTACGCCAAGGGCAAGTCGCCCGACGCCACCGCGCTGGCCGCCACCGGCGTGCCCTGCCTCGGCGTCGACTGGACCCTGCCCATCTCCCGTGTGCGCGCCCTCGCCGGACGCCCGATCTGCCTGCAGGGCAACCTCGATCCCGTGCTGATGACCGGCACGCCCGAGGCCGCCGCCGCGGGCGCGAGGGCGGTGCTCGCGGACAACGCGGGCGATCCGGGGCACGTCTTCAACCTCGGGCATGGCATCACGCCGGACGCCCGCATCGAGACCGTGCAGGCCGTGCTGGAGGCCGTGGCCGCGGGCTGATTTCCGCCCTCGTTTGACACCGGGCCTGGGTTCGACTGGATGCTGTCATGGCCCGCAAAGGCATCCTGCTTCTCAACCTCGGCTCCCCGAAGAGCACCTCGGTCGCCGACGTGCGGACCTACCTCCGGGAATTCCTCGGCGACGACCGCGTCATCGACTACCCCGCCTGGTTCCGGTTCCTGCTGCTCGAGGGCATCATCCTCCGCACCCGCCCCCGCAAGTCGGCGGCCGCCTACGCGACCGTCTGGACGCCTGAGGGCGCCCCGCTCCTCGTCACCACCGAGAAGCTCCGGGCCAAGCTCGAGACGGCGACCGGCCTGCCCGTCGTGACCGGCATGCGCTACGGCGAGCCCTCGTGCGAGCAGGCCATCCGCAAGGCCCTTGAGCTCGGCATCGACGACCTCTTCGTCATGCCGCAGTATCCCCAGTACGCGATGTCGTCCTACGAGACCGTCGTCGTGAAGTTCCAGGAGGAGCTCGCCCGCGTCGCGCCCGGACTCAAGTACCGCGTCCTGCAGCCCTATTTCGACGACCCCGCCTACATCGACTGCCTCGTCGAATCCGCCCGTCCCTGGCTCTCGAAGCCCTTCGACAAGGTGCTGTTCTCCTACCACGGCGTACCGGAGCGGCACCTGCGCAAGGGCGACGCCTCCAAGGCCCACTGCACCAAGGTCAAGGACTGCTGCTTCCAGCCGTGCCCCTCGCACGCCAACTGCTACAAGCACCAGTGCGTGCGGACCACGCACCTCTTCGCCGAGAAGGCCGGCCTCCGGCCGGAGCAGTTCGAGATCTCCTTCCAGTCACGCTTCGGTCCGGAGAAGTGGGTGCCGCCTTACACCGACGAGCGCCTCGAGGCCCTGCCCGGAGAGGGCGTCAAGAAGCTCCTTGTGATGTGTCCGGCCTTCACCGTCGACTGCCTCGAGACCATCGAGGAAATCAGCGAGGAGGGGAAGGAGGACTTCCTGCATGCCGGAGGCGAGTTCTTCGAGCAGATCCCCTGCCTCAACGACCAGGACGTCTATGTGAAGTATCTGGCCGCGCGGGCGGGCTCCTGGCAAGCCTCCCACCACTGAGTCCGGCCTTCAGCCGAACAGCGCGGAGAGCGGCGTGCCGCCGTCGGTGACCGGGACGGGACGCGTGCCGGCCATCAGGTCGTGGGACAGGTCCGCCTGCAGCGCGGCCAGGATGGTGGCGTGGAAGTCGGGGATGCTGACCGGATTCTTCAGGACCTTCTTGCCGAGGTCGTCGGTCACCCCGAAGGCGCCGCGGTGCTTCAGGCCTCCGCCGGCGAGCACCATCGAGAAGGCCGTGCCCTGGTGGCCGCGACCGCCGCGGCCGTCGAACTCCGGAGGGCGTCCGAACTCCGTCGCGATCACGATGAGCGTCCGGTCGAGCAGGCCCGTGCGCTTCAGGTCGGTGATGAGGGCCGACAGCGCGTCGTCCATCTCACGGATGAGCAGGTGCTGGTTGTTGATGCCCTCGTTGTGGACGTCCCAGCCCGCGCCGTTGATGAAGTTCAGGTTGTGCGACACCTCGACGAAGCGCACGCCGCCCTGGATGAGACGTCGGGCGAGCAGGCAGCGCTGACCGAACTCGCCCCCGTAGGAGCGACGGACCTCGGCGGGCTCCTTCGCGAGCTCGAAGTGGCGCATGAACTGGGGGCCGGCCAGACGGAAGGCCTCGCGCTGGGCCTCGGCGTAGTCGGCCACCGCGGACCCTTCGACCGGTTCTCCGGCCAGGCCCTGCAGCAGGGCGCGACGGCGGGAGTCCGAGGCGTCGTCGAGTCCGGCCGGGCGCGAGAACCCTGCGGGGCCGGTCTCGGTGTCGACCAGGTAGACGTAGCCGTCCTTGATCCCGAGGAAGCCGGGGCCGCGGGACACGTTCGGGTAGCCGATGAGCATGTACGCGGGGACCGAGGGGTCCACGGCGCCGCGCTTGTGCGCGACGATCGAGCCGATGGACGGATAGATCGCATTGCCGCTGACCATGCGTCCCGTGTGCACGAGGTTGGTGGCGAAGGCGTGCTCATCGATGACCTTGTGGTTCACGGAACGGACCGCGGTGACGTGCTCCATCAGCCGCGCGGTCTTGGGCAGGTGCTCGCAGAGCCGGACGCCGGGCACGGAGGTCTCGATGGAAGGGTAGAGCGATCCGGGCTTCTTCTTCGTGGCCTTGTTGTCGCCCACGGCCTTGGGGTCGAAGGTGTCGACCTGGCCCATGCCGCCGCCGAGCCAGATGAAGATGCAGTGCTCGGCGCGTCCCTTGACCGACGCCGCGGGGGCGTTGGCCAGGAGCGGGCCGGCGAACGGGGCGAGTCCGAGGGCGGTGACGAAGGCGCGGCGGTCCATGGGGTTCAGGGAGTGAAGATGAATTCGGGCGAGTTGACGAGCGCCCAGACGGCGTCCTCGGCCCGTCGGCGCCATTCGGACTCAAGCCGAGGCGAGGGAGGGTCACCCCGTCGGGAGTCGGCCTCCTGGGCCTGACGCACGAGGGTGGCGTCCGCATCGAGGTGATTCGACCAGGAGACGTAATAGGGCGGCTTGCGGGGGCCGGCGGGGCGGGCGGGCGAGGCGTTGACGCGACGTCCTTCGAAGCCCGGGGCCAGCAGGGCGGTGAATTTCTCCTTTTCCGCCGCCGTGGGGCGTCGGGTGAGGATGCGCAGGAAGAGCGCCTCGGTCAGCGACTCGGGGCTCGCGGCCTCCAAGGCGAGGGATGTGACCGCATGGTCTTCGCTGAGGCGCGTGAGCCAGACGCCCATCGTGCCGTTGCTCAGGATGGCGGGCTGCAGGGAGTTGGCCGCGCCTTCGCGGTCCGTGAGCGGCTCCGGCCGGCTGGCGCGCCAGCCGAAGGCGGCTAGGACGTCGCAGACCGCCTGGATGCGGGGCAGGGCGAGGCTGGGTCGATCGCGCTCATTCGAGGTCGAGGTGAGCATCCACGCGCGCCTCGGCTGTCCGAGCGAGACGGAGTTGGCCGTCTCCCGGATGCTGTCGATGTCGAGCGAGGCTTCCTCGGTGCGGAAGGGCTTGCCCGTGGCGGCGAACGCCGCGTCGACGACCTGCTCAGCGGTGAGGCGCCGGGGCGCCGGCGCGGCGTGGAGCGGACTGGTCTGGCGCAGCGACGGATTGGTCGCACGCTGGTAGGCGTGGGAGTTCAGGATGATGCGCAGCAGGGCGTCGGCCGAGTGGCCGGAGCGCACCAGTTCGCGTCCGAGCCAGCGCAGCAGCTCCGGATGCGAGTTCTTCGAGCGTTCCCAGTCCCAGGGCTGGTCGACGATGCCGCGGCCCATCACGCGGGCCCAGAGGCGGTTGGCCATGACTTGCGCGAAGCGCTCGTTCTGCGGGGCGGTGATGAGCGTGGCCAGACGGTCGCGCGAAGAGTCGGGATCCCGGGCGAGTTCATCCGCGACGCTCTCCGTGGCGAACTCAGGGAAGGGCCAGTGGGGTTCGACCACCGTGCCGGGCTCGAGCGTGACCTCGATGAGCGGCTTGCGGCCGCCTTCGCGCAGCTTGGCCATGGAGACGCTCGAGGTGGCGGGCACCTTCACGCCCTTGGTGTCGAGGAGCGCCGCGAGGGCGAAGACCTGTTCCTGCTTTGAGGTGTGGGCGGGCGAATCGTGGCAACGGGCGCACTTGGTCTCGACGCCGAGGAAGGCCGTGGTCACCACGGTCGCCTTGGCGGCGAGGGGCACGTCATTCTGCGAGGCCACGCCGAAGCCGGCCGGACCGCCGTCCTTGGAGCTGCCGCCGAGGCTGAGCAGTTCGGTCACCATCAGGTCCAACGGCTTGCGGTCCTGCAGCGACTCGAGGATCCACCAGCGGAACGGCCCCGAGTTGTTGAGGGTCGGGTTGAGAATGTTGGGATTCTCGGCGAGCACATCCTGCCAGTAGCCCATCCAGTGGTCCGCGGCGCGCGGATCGGCGAGCAGACGGTCGATGACCTTGGCGCGTCGGTCGGCGGAACGGTCCGATTCGAACGTGGCGATCTCCGCGGGGGTCGGCACGACGCCGACCGTGTCGAGCGTGACGCGTCGGAGGAACGTCAGGTCATCGGCGAGGGGCGTGAGGGCCGTGGGGGCGGGGCGGAACTCAGGCCAGACGGCGCCTTCTGAGATCCAGCGGCGGAGCAGGTCCGTCTCCGACTTGGCGAGGCGGTGCCCCTTGGGCGGCATCTGCTCGTCGGGGTCGGAGGAAAGCGTGCGCAACAGCAGCGGGCTCTCGTCAGGCTTGCCCGGCAGCACGGCCGCGCCGTCCGACTTCCCGCCCTTGAGGGCGCCGGCGAGGGAATCGAGGTGCAGACCTCCCTTGGACTTGCCGCCCTGATGGCATTCGAGGCAGCGCGCCTCGAGGATGGGCTGGATCTTCTCGTAGAAGTCGACGCCGCCCTTGGGCGTGGCGACGGACTGGGCGCGATGCGCCACGATCTTCTCGGCGATGAAGTGATCGACCGCGTTGTTCGCGGGGAAGCCCGGGGGCAGGGCGGGCACCTTCACTTCCGGGGTCGAGGCGATCCAGTCCGCGGCGGCCTTGCGACGGCGCGTCCAGTATTCAGCGGCGGTTTCGCGCCGCGCGGCGCGTGACGCCGCGTCGATCGCGGCCAGTCGCGCCTCCTCGGCGGCCTCGTAGCGGGCCCAGCCGGCCTCATCGTAGTCCGGGCGGGCGGAGCTGGGGGCGAGCAGATGCCATTCCTTCGAGCCCTCCGGCGACCAGGACGCGACCGTCTCACCCAGTTCGGGGCGACGGCGCGACTTGGCGTTGATCACGTAGCCGACCGCCGTCTCGAGCGTGATGCGGTGTTCGCCGCCCTTGGTCTCGAACTCGCACGACGCGTCGCGGTTGCCGGGCGGGGCGAAGCGGAAATCGCCCCCGAGGTCGGTGAACTTGTCCTGGACCTTCACCGGCTTGTCGTCGGTGCTGGGCGGAGGGAAGGGCGTGATGGCGACCGGCTTGCCGTCGACGAAGAGCGCGGCGGCCCCGCGGGCGCGCAGATGGAGCCGATGCTTGCCCGGGGGCAGCGTCACCGTCGCGTGGGCGCGGAGGAAAAACGGATCCGGACGGGCCGTGCGCACGCCCGTGTCGACGTACTTGTGCGGGACGCGGAAGAATCCGAACGCCGGCGCTTCGTAGCTTTCCGTGACCTTGAGCGACCCCTGCGGCCAGGCGTTGGATGAAGGATTCCATTCCTCGCAAAGCTCCACCAGCACCTTGCCAGCGGGCACCTTGGACCAGTCGATCGCCTGCGCCGCCGTCACCGCGGGCATGCCCGCGTTCGGCCCTTTGGCCGTGCCGCCGAGACTGTCATTGCCCGCGTTGGGGCTGGGCCCCATCGCGGCGAGCTGCTTTTCAGGAATCGGGGGAAGCGTGGTGACGAAGCGGGCGGCCAGTTCCCGGTCCGGCACCGCCGTGCGACGCACCGTGACCTCGTCAATCCACCCCCGGAAGCTGCTGACGACATGGCCGCCCATCGAGGAGCCGATCCACACCGGGGCGTCATCGACCACCGGGGCGTCGGCGCTGGCGCCGGACATGTCCCAGGCGCCCTTCATCGCCTTGCCGTCGATGAAGGCGCGCACGCTCTCCGGCTTGCCGAAGACGTAGCTGACCGCCACGTGGTGCCAGCGTCCGTCGTCACGCAGGCCCGACACCGTCGTCCAGCGGTGCCAGTCGACGTCGCGCGGGCCCTTGGGGGAGGCGAAGAGGAAGCTCACGCAGGCCGAGCCGTACATCTCGCGCAGGCGCAGGGCCCAGTTCTGGTTGTTAGGCGCGGCCGCCTTGGGGTCCGTGCGGCCCTTGCCGATGAGGTAGACGTTCTCGCCCTTGCGGATGCCGTCGATCTTCACCCAGGCTTCGAGCGTGATCGCGTCGCCGTTGGTGAAGTCGAACACGCTGTCCGCTCCCGGGTCGTCGACGACCAGACGGGCGCCCCTGCCGCCGAGGCGGATCGCGCGGTTCGTCTGGGCGAAGCCAGGATAGTCCGGACGGCGAGGGCCCGGCTGGGCCAGCTCGACCTTGCCCTCCGCGCGCAGTCCGCCCGTCTCGGCGTCGAACGACCAGACCTGTTCACGGGCCATGAGCGGGGCGAACCAGAGGCCTGCCAGAAGGAGGCGTGAACTGCGGAAAAAGGGCATGGTTTTGGGACAAGACCGGCAGGGAGGGGTTCCTGTCCGACGGCTGAAATGACGCTCCCGAATCGGTGGCTTTTTGCCACGCAAAACTGGAGCTATAAAAGCCCGTTTCACTGTCGTTTTCCCGTGATTGCGGCGGTCCGTTTCCGGCCCCTACGCTGGGTCATGCCCAAGACCGCCCGCAGACTCGCCGGATTCACCGAATCGGTCATCCGCGGCATGACTCGCCTGGCCAACCGTCACGGTGCCATCAACCTCTCCCAGGGCTTCCCCGATTTCGATCCGCCGGAGGCCCTGCTGGCCGCCCTTGAGCGGGCCACGCGCGGTCCGCATCACCAGTATGCCGTCACCTGGGGCGCCCCGCGGTTCCGTCAGGTCCTCGCCGGCAAGGTGCGGCGCTTCACCGGCCTCGAGCTCGACCCTGACCGACATTTCGTGGTCACCTGCGGCAGCACCGAGGCGATGATGGCCTCCATGATGGCCGTGTGCGATCCGGGCGACAAGGTGGTCGTATTCTCCCCCTTCTACGAGAACTACGCCGCCGACGCCATCCTCTCCGGCGCCCAGCCCATCTACGTCCGTCTGCGCGCGCCGGACTTCACCTATGATTCCGCGGAGCTTGCGCGCGCCTTCGCGCAGGGGCCCAAGGCGATCATCGTCTGCAACCCCTCCAACCCCTGCGGCAAGGTCTTCACCCGTGCCGAGCTTCTGGAGATCCTGGCGCTCGCGGAGAAGCACGACGCCTTCGTGATCACCGACGAGCCCTACGAGCACATCGTCTATCGACCGGGTGAGCACGTGCATTGCGCGGCCCTGCCGGGCGCCTTTGAGCGCACCATCACCTGCAATTCGCTCTCGAAGACCTACTCCATCACCGGCTGGCGCCTCGGCTACGTCCAGGCCGCGCCCGCCGTCATCGAGCAGGTGAGGAAAGTGCACGACTTCCTGACCGTCGGGGCCGCCGCGCCGTTGCAGGAGGCCGCCGTGGCCGGCCTTGAGCTGCCGGACTCCTATTATGAAGGCCTGCTGGCGTCCTACGCCGCCAAGCGGGACCTGTTCCTGGGCATCCTCGCCCGCACGGGTCTCGCTTTCACCGTGCCGCAGGGCGCTTACTACACCTTGCTCGACGTATCACCGCTGGGATTCAAGACCGACACCGAGGCCGCCGAGTGGCTGATCAAGGAGATCGGCGTGGCCGGCGTGCCGGGGTCGTCATTCTTCCGTGAGCCCGAGCATCGTTACGTCCGTTTCCACTTCGCCAAGAAGGAGGAGACCCTGCGGGCGGCAGGGGAGAAGTTGGGGAAGATTGGGAAGAGATAGAGGTAGGGACAGGGGCAGGGAAAGGGCTAGAGCCTGCCATCATTACCTGTCCCTGTCCCTCGGTTAGGCTCCGCCTAACCGACGATCTTCTTGTAGGGTCCGCCTTCGTTCTGCGTCGGACGTTCGGGGCGGCCCTTGAATCGGTAGGAGAGCCCCATGTTGTCGATGCCGAGCAGCCAGAGGATGGTCGCATGCAGGTCGTGCACGTGCAGGGGCGTCTCCTGGGCGCGAAGGCCGAGCTCGTCGGTGGAGCCGATCGTCTGGCCGCCCTTCACGCCGCCTCCCGCCATCCACATCGAGAACCCCGTCGGGTTGTGGTCGCGGCCGTCGCCCTTCTCGGACATCGGCGTACGGCCGAACTCACCGCCCCAGACCACGAGCGTCTCGTCGAGCAGCCCGCGTGACTTGAGGTCCTTGAGCAGGCCGGCCACGGGTTTGTCCATGGAGACGCAGAGCTTCGAATGGTTGTCCTCGATCTTGGAGTGGGCGTCCCACTTGGAGCCGGCTCCGTGGAAGATCTGCACGAAGCGCACGCCCCGTTCGACCATTCGGCGGGAGAGCAGGCAGAGCCGGCCCATCGTCTCGGTCGTCTTGTCATCGAGACCGTAGAGCTTGCGCGTCGCCTCCGTCTCGCCGTTGAGGTCGACCACGCCGGGCGCCTCGGCCTGCATGCGGAAGGCCATCTCGTAGCCCGCGAGGCGGGCGGAGAGTTCGGACTGGTCGGGGAAGCGGCCCGCGTAGTCCCGGTTGAGCTCGCTGATGAGGTCGAGCTTGGCGCGCTGCATCTCGGGCGCGACGGCATCCGGCGTGAGCAGGTTCGGGATGGGCTCGGTGCCGCCCTGGATGCGCACGCCCTGGTGGACCGCCGGCAGGAAGGCCGAACCCCAGTTGCGGGGCCCGTTGACCACCGAGGACTGGTTGTCCTGCATGACCACGAAGTCAGGGAGATTGCGGTTCTCGGAGCCGATGCCGTAGCTCACCCAGGAGCCCAGCGAGGGCTTGCCGGCGATGATCGACCCCGTGTTCATCTGGCAGACGCCCGCGGAGTGGTTGAGCCCGTCGGACTTGCAGGAACGGATGACCGCGATGTCCTCCGAGCAGCCTCCGATGTGCGGGATCCAGTCGGAGAACCACTGGCCGGTCTTGGCGTGACGCGTCCACCCCCGCTTCGAGGCGAGCAGCGGCGCGCCCACTTCGCCCATCGCCGTGATCACCTTGCCGAAGCTTTCGGGCAGCCTCTGTCCGGCGAGCTTCTGCAGGAGCGGCTTGGGGTCGAGCAGGTCCATCTGCGACGGTCCGCCTTCCATGAACAGGAAGATCACGCTCTTGGCGCGGGGCGCGATGGAACCGACCCCGTCTCGCTTCGGCGTGCCCGCGGCCGGGACGCGGAGGTCGCGGGCGAGCAGGTCGGTGAAGGCCATCGAGCCGACGCCCAGGCCGGCGTTGAAGAGGAAGTCGCGCCGGGAACGGGGCTTCTCGTAGCGGTGGCAGCGTGGGTCGTTCATTCGACGTAGAGGAATTCGGAGCCGTTGAGCATCGCGTGGCAGAAGGCCGCGAGCGCGCGGTCCGCGGGGGAGAGCGGGGCGCCGGGCTTGGAGTCGGACTTGGCCTCCGTCTTGCCGGGCTTGTTCGCGGCCGGCATGCCCATCGTGAGCAGGTGACCCTGGCCCGAGGAGTCGGACATCACGCCCACCTTGTTCTCAAAGCGCCAGAAGCCCATCGTGCGGGGGCTCGGGTCCTCGCTGGTGAAGAGGAGGTCGCCCGTGCCCAGCGCGCCGGAGCTGATGCGCACGTCGTCCAGGGCCCCGTGGAAACCCGAGGGCGAGGAGGTCGCGCGTCCGCCGAGGCTGACCGGGTGGGGGTTGGCGGGTAGCGCGACGAGGCCGCTCGCCACCTTGTCGACGAGCAGGGGTTCGTCGTCGTTGGAGAGGTCCTTCACCGCGAACGTCACCTCGCCGGCCGATTCCGGGGTCGCGTAGCGCACCGCGGCGGAGACGAAGTAGGGCTTGTTCATCTCGATGCGCAGGCCGGAGAAATGCACCGCCTCGCCGAACGAGCCGTCCTTGAGCGTGCCGAAGGCCTGGAGCGCGAGCACCATCGGCGCCCGGCGGGAGCGCATGCCCGTGATGCCCAGCTGCCAGTAGGATTCCTTGGAGGAGCCGGAGCCCTTGGCGACGATGACGCGCAGGGTGCCGCTGTCGCTGACCGAGCGCGGCACGATGACCGCCTCGACCGTGAAGCCCTTGGAGAAGTCGAGTCCTTCGGTGCCGGCGGCCACGAGAGGCGTGCGGTGATCCATGTCGAGCCGGGCGGCCTGGCCGTCGCGGTTGGGGATCTTCTCCGGATTGAAGGCGGCGGTCGCGGCGGCCTTCTCGGGCGCGGCCTTGGTGTTGGCCCGGATGAACGCCGCTCCGCGGGCGGTCTCCTTCGGGCTGGGCGCGCGGGCGTGCAGCAGGGCGTAGGCGCGGGCGACATGCTGTTCCGGCGTGCCCGCGGGCAGCTCGGCCCTGAGCCGTCGCGCCATCTTCTCGCCGCGCTTGAGCATGAACGGGCTGTTGAGGAGCAGCAGGGACTGGATGGGCGTGGTCGTGACCGGACGGGAGGACGAGGAATTGAACCACTCCGGCGCGTCGAACACGTCCATCAGCGGGTCGCGGTTGTTGCGGATCGCGCGGGTGTAGATGCTGCGCACGGGTTCGGAGAAGAGCGCGCCTTCGCCGCCCTGCTTCCTGACGTTGAGGTCTCCGCAGGCCGCGAACAGGGCGTCGCGGATCTGTTCGGCCTCCAGCCGCTGGGGCTGGAAGCGCCAGACCAGCACGTTGAGCGGGTCCTTCGTCCGGCCCGCGGAGGGATCGGGGTGGTCCGAGGACCTGCGGTAGGCGGCGCTGGTCAGCACCAGCCGGTGCATCGCCTTCACGTCCCAGCCGAGGCGCACGAACTCGGAGGTCAGCCAGTCGAGCAGTTCGGGATGCGAGGGCGGTTCGCCGAGCCTTCCGAAGTCGCTGGCGTAAGGCGTGAGACCGCGGCGGAAATACTGCTGCCAGAGGCGGTTCATCGCCAGGCGTGCGGTGAACGGATTCTCGGGCTGCGTCAGCCAGCGGGCGAAGGCGGCGCGTCGGCCGGACGACTCGACGCCCTCGGGGGCGGGCGGGATGACGGCGGGCGCCGCCGGC
>JBJTTY010000031.1:0-6539 GCA_046080425.1 Verrucomicrobiota bacterium | reverse complement strand
GGCGAGCAGGGCTCGCGTCGCATCGATCGCCTCGGCCTGCACGTCGAATGCGTGCACCCGGCCGCTCGCCCCCACGAGGCCTGCCAGCAGCAGCGTGTCGCGTCCGCGTCCGGCGGTGCCGTCGATCGCCACGTCGCCATCGGACAGCGTCGCGCGGAGTACGTCGGCGGCGGTCTCCGTGACCCGCATCGTTCAGGGCAGCCAGGGGAATTTCCTGAAGTCGGGCTTGCGACGCTCGTTCCATGCGGCGCGCCCTTCGTCTCCCTGTTCGGTCAGGTAGTAGAGCAGCGTCGCGTTGCCGGAGAGTTCCTGGATGCCGGCCTGTCCGTCGAGCTCGGCGTTGAACGCCGACTTGAGGCAGCGGATGGCGAGCGGGCTCTTCTCCAGGACCTCCTGCGCCCAGCGCACCCCCTCGGCGTCGAGGTCCTTCACCGGCACCACGGCATTGACCAGGCCCATCTCCAGGGCCTGCTTCGCGTCATACTGGCGGCAGAGGTACCAGATCTCGCGCGCCTTCTTCTGGCCCACGATGCGAGCGAGGTAGGAGGCGCAGAATCCTCCGTCGAAGCTGCCCACGCGCGGCCCGGTCTGACCGAAGACCGCGTCCTCGGCGGCGATGGTCAGGTCGCAGACCACGTGCAGCACGTGTCCGCCTCCGATGGCGAACCCTGAGACCAGGGCGATGACCACCTTGGGCATCGTCCGGATGAGCCGTTGCAGGTCGAGCACGTTGAGGCGCGGGACGCCGTCCTTGCCGACGTAGCCGCCCTTGCGATCGCCGCGGATCTTCTGGTCCCCGCCGGCGCAGAAGGCCGTCTTGCCGTCGTGCTGGGGGTTGGCGCCGCGCAGCAGCACCACGCCGATCTTCACGTCATCCCGGGCGTCCGAGAAGGCCGCGATCATCTCGGCCACGGTGTCCGGCGTGAAGGCGTTGCGGCGGGTCGGCCGGTTGATGGTCACGCGGGCGATGCCGTCGGCCTTCTCATAGACGATGTCGGCGTATTCGCCGCACTTCTTCCAAAGTGGCTCGGTGGACATGGGTTCAACTTGCAGGCCTCGGGGCCGTTTTCCAGCCGTTTAGAGCGGGTGCTTGAAAAACCGCCGCGAACCTCACACTTTGCGGGCATGACCAAGCTCAGCAGCCAGCAGACCGGCCAGGTTTCGTCCTGGGTGGCAGAGGGGGCGACCCTCTCCCAGATTCAGGCCCGTCTGGCCTCTGAATTCGACGTGCACCTGACTTACATGGACGTGCGGTTCCTGGTCGATGACCTGAACCTCAGCCTGATCGAGAAGGAGGAGCCCAAGAAGCCCGAGGAGCCTCAGTCCGAGATCGTCGAGCCCGCCGCCCCCGCCGACCCCATGCAGGCGGAGCCCGCGCCCCAGTCCCAGTCCGGCGTGTCGATCAGCATCGACTCCGTGATGGCGCCCGGGGCGATGGTCAGCGGCTCGGTCAAGTTCAGCGACGGTTCCGTCGGCACCTGGTATCTCGACCAGATGGGTCAGCTCGGGTTCAATCCTCCCTCGCCCGACTACCGTCCCTCCCAGGCCGACGTCGCCGACTTCCAGGTGAAGCTCGACACGGCTTTGAGGCAGGCCGGTTACTGAGCGCGAGATCTGAGCACGGCCTCGGCCAATGCGAAGTCGGCCGGCCGGGTCAGCTTGAGGTTCACGTCGGGATTCTCGACGAGAGCGACCTCGATTCCGACGGACTCGAGCGCCGAGCTGTCATCGGTCACTTTTCTTCCGGTTTCGCTGACTTTGCGGTAGGCGCGGAGGATGTCGGACGTCCGGAAGACCTGGGGTGTCTCGGCGGTCCAGACCAGCGAACGGTCTGGTGAGGCGGCCACCGAGGCCGAGTCGGCCCTAGCGATCTTCACCGTGTCGGACGCGCGTCCGGCGAGGATGGCCGCGCCAGTCTCGGTCGCCTTGGCCCTGACCTTGCGGATCGCGGCTTCCGTGATGAGGGGCCGCGCTGCGTCGTGGATGTGTACGAGGCCGCCGTGCGATTCACAAGCGGACAGGGCGGCCAGCACCGAATCCTGCCGGGAGTCACCGCCTTGGACGAAGTCGACGCGCAACCCGATGTTTTCTGAGGCCAGCAGGGATTTGATCCGCGCAAGCTGGGCCTCTTCGCGGTAGGTGACGACGGCGCGGCCGAAAAGCCCGGTCGCGGAGAAGGCGCGCAGGCAATGGATGAAGACGGGGGTGCCGCAGAGCGGAGCGAGGGTCTTGTCGTCCACGGCGGACTGCATGCGGCGGGCCGACCCGGCGGCCAGCAGCACGAGGATGTCCCGCCCGTCGCTCACCGGGACTCGCCGATCTCCCTGCGGATGCGTTGCGCCATGGCGGCCGGATCCGTCGCCTTGAGGATGGGGCGTCCCACCACGATGAAGCTCGCGCCGGCGGACGCGGCGTCGGCGGGAGTCATGACGCGGCTCTGGTCGTCTCCCTTGGCGTCGGGATAGCGGATGCCGGGCGTGACGAGGTCGGGTCCCGTGCCGAGGGCTGCGCGGAGAATCGGGAGCTCGAGCGGTGAGCAGACGAGGCCGTGGGAACCGGCCGCCACGGCCATGCGGCCCAGCAGACGGACCTGTTCCTCCGCCGGACGCTCGATGCCGACCGCGGCAAGCTGGGCCTGGTCCATGGAGGTGAGCACGGTCACGGAAAGAAGCCGGCAGTCCGGCAGGGCGGTGCGCGCCGTGTCGGCCGCCCGGGCGATCATCTCGGGTCCGCCCCCGGCGTGCAGGGTGAGCAGGGAGCAGGGGCGGCCCCTGAGGCTCTTGATCGCTGATGCGACGGTGTTGGGGATGTCGTGCAGCTTGAGGTCGAGGAACACCTTGAAGCCCATGCCGTGGAACTCGTCCACGATGCCCGGGCCATGCTTAGTGAACAGCTGCAGGCCGAGCTTCACCCAGCCGAGGCTGCCCACCAGCGGTCGTGCGAGGGCGACGGCCTCCTCCTTGGTCTCGACGTCCAAGGCCAGGATGAGGCGGCAGCGGCTTTCCATGCTTCTTGGATAGGGCGGAAGGCGTCGCCCGCCAGATTATTTGCCCTTGGCGGCCTTCTTGGGCAGCGGCGTGCTGGGCAGCGAGGAGACTCCGAATCCGAAGGGCTGGGCCGGCTGCCTGCCGAGCAGGTGAAGGTCGAACCATTCGGCCATGCGGTCGGTGTCGGCCGCGCCTTGCTCGGCCCAGCCGCCGTGGGCCGCGCCCTTGCGGATGAGCACTTCGCACTTCGCGCCGGCCTTGACGGCCGCGCTCTGGAAGCGGGTCGCCTGGCTGTCGGGCACGAGCGGGTCGGCGTCCCCTTGGACGATGTAGACGGGCGGGGTCTTGGCGCTCACGTGGTAGATCGGCGAGAGGTCGCGTCCGGCCTTCTCGCGGTCCTCGGGCGTGGCCACCAGGGCCCCGAAGGCGGGCGCACGGGTCGTCAGGGGTCCGACGCCCTGCCGGCTGTCGCCTTCCTTCTCCCAGTTGAGGAAGTCCGTCGGAGGGTAGAAGCATGCGACCGCGTTCACGGCGCTGCTGACACGGTCGACCGGGTCGGGCAACTTCGCATTGCCGGCGTCCGCACGCGTGGCGAGCATCAGGCTGAGGTGCCCGCCGGCGCTGCCGCCCGTGACGCCGATTCTGTCGGGGTCGACGCCGAACTTGGCGGCGTTGGCCCGGATGAACCGCACCGCCCGCTTCAGGTCGACCACGATCTCACCCACGTTGAAGCGGGGCTGGGTCCCGTGCACTACCACGAAGGTCGTGTAGCCACGGGCCGGCCATCCGCCGTCGGAGATGCTGCGGTGGTTGGAGTTCCACCCGCCGCTGATGACCTTAACGACCGCCGCGCCGTTGGCCTTGGCCGGGCGGAAGACGTCCATCGTGAGCGCGACGCCGTCGTGCTTCGTGTAGATGACGTCGGAGATGCGTTCGACGTCCGCGGGCTGCTGAGCCCGGGCGACGGAGACTGCGATGAGCAGGGCGGAGAGGATGGGGGTCGTGTTTCTCATGGTTGGAGGCGAAATTTGATGACGACCTTCAGGATTTCGGCCGGTGCGCCGATGAGGACGCCCGGCTGATGTCCGTCCTGCGGATGGAAGACCGCGAAAATGCCGCGACCCAGGGTCAGGAGGGCCGTCGGACCCGTCGGCGCGGCATATTTCTCCACGTCCTTCTCGGCGTCGTAGGGTCTGGTCACCGTGAGGGTACGCTGGTCGGCATGGCCGCAAAGCTCAAGGCCTTCATACACGACCTGGATGTCGCCGTAGGTCCGATGGGCCTCCCAAAGCTTGTCGGCCGACGGTGCCGTCGCGTACCGCTGGACGATCGCGACCAGATCCTGTCCCTGCAGTTCATATTTTCCGTCCGCCGTCGACGTGTCGAACGCGCGCAGATAGGCGAAGGCCTTGGGGAAGAGAGGATGCAGGGATTCGAAGGCGGCTGACCCTGAGAGTCGGTCGAGGATCATGGATGAGGGACAGGGGGCGGGGCGGGAGATCAGGTTTCGTCCGGGAGGGATTCGACGTCGTCGAGGGAGAGTTCGACGGGCTGATCGGAGCCGAGCAGGCTCATAAGAATGGCGACGCGGCGTTGCGGCGAGGCGAGGCGAAGCACCTCTCCTTCACCCCCTTCGAATACGCCGCGGATGATGCGCACGCGCCTTCCGACCTCGGGCAGAGGATCTTCAAGCGTGAGCGTGGCGTCCGGCCCCAGATTCCGCAGCTCGGCGATGACCGAATCCTCCACCTCCACGGCCTTGCCGGCTTTGCTGACCACATGGAGCACGCCGCGCGTGCTGCGCACGGGTCCGTGGGATTCCTCGGGCTCGTAGCGGGCGAAGAGGTATCCTGGGAAGAGGGGCTCCACCACGTGCTTCGGTCCGTCATGGCCCAGCCGGCGACGGCGCACCCTTGGCATGAGCACTTCGACGCCTCCGAGGGAGGCGAGATTGCGGGCGGCGACGGACTCCTGGCGCGGACGTGACTTCACGCAGAACCAGAAGCCGTGCCGCCCCGCGTTCATGCGGGCAGCTGCCGGTTGCGCGCCGGGAGCCAGCCGAGGGCGGCGAGCAGGAGCTGCGAGGGGATGAACACGCCGTAGAGCCAGAAGGCGCCCTGTTCCGTGAAACCGTAGCTGTGTAATCCGACCCCGAGAAGGTTGGTGCCGAACCAGGACCAGGCCGTGACGATGTTGCCGAGCACCAGCAGCTGCATCAGGCCCTCGCGGCGGACCAGCCCGCCCCAGCGCGCGTGCAGGCAGACCGCGCACCAGAGCACGATGAGGATGGCGCCGTTCTCCTTGGGGTCCCAGCCCCAGAAGCGACCCCAGCTCTGGTCGGCCCAGATGCCGCCGAGCATGGTGCCCACGAAGCTCGCGAGCGTGGCGAACGCGAGGATCCCGTAGGCCGATCGGGCCACGGCGTCGCCCGCGGCGTAGCCCGGCTGGAGGGCGCGCAGGACGAGGTGCAGGGCTCCGAGCAGGCCGGCGACGAAGGTCGCGGAATAGCCCAGCGTGACGATGGTCACGTGCGTCGAGAGCCAGAAGTTCGAATCCAGGACCGCACGTACGCTCTCCAGGTTGTCCTCGCCGGAGAGGCCGAGGTTGTGGGCGACGATGAGCGAGAGGAACCCGCTGACGGCGGCGGCGCAGGTTCCGATGCCGTTGCGCCAGACCCGTTCGATCATCAGCCCGAGCAGCACCGCTCCCCAGGCGACGAAGATCGCGGAGGAGTAGAGGTTGGTCACGGGCGGACGACCGTGGAGCCACATGCGGTAGAGCAGGGTGCCCGTGTGCAGGGCGAAGAGCAGCCAGCCGGCGGCCGTGGCGTACGAGCGCAGCCGGTCCCTGCCGGTCAGCCAGTGGGCGGTGACCAGCGCGCCGACGATGAAGTAGGCGATCAGCATCCAGTAGAAGGGCTGGAGGCGTCCGAACGTCGCTTCCGCGTCGACTTTCTCCGACCAGGGACCGCGGAGGGAGGCGGAGAGGGCGGAGACCTGGGTCGCGCAGAGGTCGTCGTTGCCTTCGCGCCAGCCGGCCGCGAAGGCCGCGTAGCGGGTGAGCACGCCGTCGGGACCGAGTCCGGCGCGGTGCTTCTCACGATCCTGGACGAAGGCCAGCAGGGAGGCGCCGAGATTGTCCCAGCGCGTCTCCGCGGCGGGGTCCTTGGGCGGCACGATTCCGATGACGCCCTGCGAGGCGAACTCCTGGTAGCGCTCGACGAAGCTCTTGACGGTCTCCTGCAGCTTGGGATCGAAGGCGGTCGGACTCCCGCCTTTCTCCCTGCTGGCGTTCATCTCGGAGAGGGCTCGGGAAATGGAGGAGACCCAGGCGTCGTATTCGCGCTGGGGAAGGATGTCCGGGGGCAGGTCGCCCGGCGCGAAGGTCATGCTGAGTGCGGCATACTGGCGGGCGGCCGTCTCGAGCTGGACCAGGGCGCGGTCCTCGGCGTCGCGGTCGGCCGCGGCGCGTCGCCGGGCCTTGGCAGCGGCGGCGGTGAGTCGCTCGCTGTTCTTCAGGATGTCATCCCAGGAGGCGTACAGGCCCTGCTCG
>JBJTTY010000030.1:0-1753 GCA_046080425.1 Verrucomicrobiota bacterium | reverse complement strand
AGCCGATGAAAAAGGCCAGGGGAAGGCCGTCCACACCGTCCAAGTCTAATGGAAGAAGGATGACAAGGGCGTCTTCGGCCCCCAGAAGGTGCCCGGCACGGAGAAGGCCATGCCGGCCCAGCTGGTCCTGCTCGCCATGGGCTTCCTCGGCCCCGAACAGCCGATCCTTGAGTCCCTCGGGCTCGAACGTGACGCCCGCTCCAACGTCAAGGCGGAGCACGGCAAGTTCACGACCAACGTCCCCGGGGTCTTCGCGGCGGGCGATTGCCGTCGCGGACAGTCCCTTGTGGTCTGGGCCTTCAATGAAGGCCGTGGCGCCGCCCGTGAGTGCGACCGCTACCTGATGGGTCGGACGGAGCTTCCCTGAGTTCTCCGGCGCCCCCGTCGACGAGGCCCAGCTTCCCGCCGGGCCTCGTTGTTTGCGCAGGGAGGGATTGCCCCGTGGGCCGACGCCGTGACACTGTATGGGCATGTCGATTGACGGAAGATTGAGGGACGCCGCCCTTGCCACGGCTCTGGCCGCGGGCGAACTGCTCAGGAACGGCGCCTCCAGGAAGGTCAACGCCAGCACGGCCGATGACGTGAAGATGCAGGCCGACGTCGACTCGGAGACGCTGGTCCGGGAGATGCTAAAGAATGCGGGCCTACCGGTGATCGGAGAGGAACTGGGCGGCGACCCCGCCCTCTTCGACTCCAATGAACTCTACTGGGTCGTCGACCCGCTCGATGGAACCTACAACTACCTTCGGGCACAGCCTTCGACCTGCGTGTCGCTCGGGCTGATGCGCGGACCTGAGCCGGTCCTGGGCGTGATCAGGGACTTCACCTCCGACAAGACCTACCTCGGCGTCCCCGGCGAGGGCACGACTGTCAACGGCATCCGGATCACGCCACGCTGGGCTGAAACGATCGCCGACGCCTGCATCATGACGGGCTTCCCGGCGGCCGCCGACAAGTCGGGGCCGGCCATGGCGCTTTTCATCGACCAGGTCCGACGCTACAAGAAGATCCGCATGATCGGCTCCGCGGCGCTCGCCCTGGCCTACGTGGGAGAAGGCGTCGCGGACACCTACTACGAATCGGGCACCAACCTCTGGGACGTCGCCGCCGGCCTGGCCATCATCCGGGCCTCGGGCGGGCATTATCGACTGGTGCCAACGGGGCGACGCCCTCTCAACTACGATCTCTGGGCCTCGGCCCGCGAGGAATGGACCCGCTGAAGGGGTTCATCGTCGACATCCGCACTCCCCGCCCCATCCTGCGGGTCTATGTTCATCGAACCCGTCGCCGCCGCCGGCACGTCCTTCGAGGTCGCATTGGCCCGTCATGCCGCGAACGTCTTCGGTCAGGCGGCCGATTCCGCCGGCCTCTGGATAGCCGTGGCCATGGCGCTGGTCTATGTGCCGCTGCTCGGCCGACTCGCAGCACGCCACTTCTTCGGCACGGAATCCTCCCTGCCAGGCCTGGGTGCGGCCGGAATCGTCTCAGTGGCGCTCACCTTCGCCGTGGTCTGCATGGCGGACAGCAGCCTCTCGGGCCTGGTCCCGGCCAGCCTGCACGTGCTGACGGTGTCGGTCTGCACGGGCGTGGCCGTCCTGCTCGTGACGAGCGCGTGCGCCCAGCTACTTTCCATGGGTTTCGGCCCCTCGCTGGGACTCCAGCTCGTGTTCTGGAACATCGTGCTGCTGGCACGACTGGCCACGAAGTTCCTGACGGAATTCTGGACCCACGTCTGACCTGACGTCGCCGGCTC
>JBJTTY010000029.1:0-7354 GCA_046080425.1 Verrucomicrobiota bacterium | reverse complement strand
TCACATGTGCGACGCCCATCACTTCGCGGCCGCGGGAGCCCGGGTCATCGCCCATCGGGATGACCGCGAACTGCTCGAGAACATCGAGGCCTATCGCAACCGCTACCGCTCGATGATCCCCACCCTGACCGATGACGATTTTCGTTCGGTCAAAGTGGACCGCTGGGTCGATGAGGGCGACCGCGTCGAGACCTGCGGCCATCGCTTCGAGGTCCGCCACGTGCCCGGGCACTGCCCGGGCAGCATTCTCTTCTACGAGGCCGACCAGAAACTGGCCTTCGTCGGCGACGCCATCTTCAAAGGATCGGTCGGCCGCACCGACCTGCCCAACGGTGACTGGAACCAGCTGCTGGCCTCGATCCGCGCCCGCATCTACTCCCTGCCGGATGACGTGACGCTCCTGCCGGGCCATGGCGGACAGACGAGCGTGGGCGCGGAGAAGCGGACCAATCCCTACGCCAAGCCCTGAGTCGCGTGCCGACGCCCTGCCCCTTCCTGCCCTCGTGCGGCCGCCCGCTCTCCTGGCGTGACCTGAACGCCCTGAGGAACGACCAAGGCCCGGAGCTCTACCGCCTATGCCTGGAATACGCCCAGCAGCTCTGGCTGGACGGCCTCCCCGCCCGCGCCCTGCTGGCCGTCGACCGTGCGCTGTATTGCGACGTACCCTCGGGCGATGAGGCACTGCGCGAATACCCGATGCCCTACCGGACTGTCGGATGGATGGTCGCCCGGCCCAGCGAAGCCTTCACCGGCAACGCCAGGGTCCATTACCAGCATCTGGCCGACCGCGTGCAAGGTGAGCGGGCTGAAATCAAGAAGTGGCGCGCCTGGGCGGCCTGGGCCGTCGTCAGGGCGGCGCGACCGGACCTGCCGGCCGATCCGAGGCACGCCGTGCGGGAGCCGATGTCTGACGAAATCGAACTCGGACTGAACACCCACGGCGTGAGCGGAGAGGCCGCCGAGTGGCGGATCGCCCTCTCGGATCAGCGCGAAAGATCGGCGGACACCGACACTTCCATTCCGCCCATTCCGCCGACGCGCACGGTCTGACCGGGATTGAGGGTCACGGTCGTGTTCACCTCGGTGGCACTGGCGGAGATGAGGGACTTGTTGAGCGAGAGCTCATGCCTGGCTGCGCCCTGCGTGATGACCAGGATATGGGTCGCAGGGTCGTAGGACTCGAGCTTCCAACCGTTGATGGCCCGACCGAGCGGCACCCAGCGGCGCGTCCCGGTGGAGTCACTCAGCGAGAACAGCTTCTCCTTGGGCAGCGCCGAATAGAACGAGGGGATGCCGTCCTTGCGTCCGGAAGAGGTGCCGCCCTTGGAGGCGAGCTTGGCTTCCTTCTTGGCCTCCTTCTCATCGACCGGCTGCTTGGAAGCGCTGTTCAGGACCACGCGCATCGACACCGTGATCTCGTTCGTCGCAGGGTTGTAAGTCGGAGTGGCCGACATCTCCAGGGCGTTCTCGGCCGGCTTTCCGTCCGGACCGGGCCTGCCGCCGTTGGCCTGGATCTGGACCCGGGCCTCCGTGCCCGAGACGGCCGTGATGGAGGGCGTCGAAAGCACCTCGGTCTTGCCGCTCTTGTCAGGGTGACTAATGGTCGCACGCAGGCGTATCTGGGCCGGGGGAGCGGGCGCAGCCGCCTTCGGAGGCGGAGAGGACACCACGATTACGTTGGCGCCCTCCTGAGCCTCCTGGGCGGGGAGTGCGGCCGCCAGGCAAAGGAATAAGGCAGGAACGGCGCGAAGGCTCATCGGGGTGTCAGTGCTTATACCCCGAGGAACGCCCCAGGTTTCAGTTCAAAGGCGGCGGAACACAAGAGAGGCGTTGTGTCCGCCGAAGCCCAGGTTGTTGGAGACCGCCACGTCGACCTTGCGCTGACGTGCGGCGTTGGGCGTATAGTCTAGGTCGCAGTCGGGGTCGGGATTCTCGTAATTGATGGTCGGCGGGATGACCCCATGGTGGATGGCGAGGCAGCAGACCGCGGCCTCGACGCCGCCGGCGGCACCGAGCAGGTGTCCGGTCATCGACTTGGTGGAGGAGATGGAGAGGGTGCGGGCGTGGTCGCCGAAGGTGCGCTTGATGGCGAGGGTCTCGCAACGGTCGTTGATCGGGGTCGAGGTGCCATGCGCGTTGATGTAGCTGACTTCCTCCTTCTTCACGCCCGCCTCGGAAAGGGCGCGGTCCAGGCAGAGCGCCAGACCCCTGCCCTCCTGATCCTGGCCGGTGATGTGATAGGCGTCGCAGGTGGCGCCGTAACCGGCCAGCTCGCAGTAGATTCTCGCCCCGCGCGCCTGGGCGTGCTCAAGGGTCTCGATGACCAGGACGCCGGCGCCCTCGCCCATGACGAAGCCGTCGCGCAGCTTGTCAAAAGGACGCGAGGCCTTATCGGGGGTGTCATTGAAGTCGGTCGACATCGCCTTCATGTTGCAGAACCCGGCGTAGCCGAGGCGCGTGATGGCGGCCTCCGAGCCGCCGGAGAGCATGATGTCGGCATGCCCGTCGCGGATGTGCCGGAGCGCCTCGCCCAAGGCGTGGGAACCGGAGGCGCAGGCCGAGACCACGCCGAAATTGACCGACTTGGCCTTGAACTCGATGGCCACGACGCCGGCGGCGATGTTGGCGATGAGCGAGGGGATGGTGAAGGGGGAGACGCGACCCGGGCCCCGCTCGAAGAGGACGCGGGACTGGTTCTCAATGGTCTCCATGCCGCCGATGCCCGAGCCGATGATCACACCGAAGCGTTCAGGGACCAGCTTGGACGTGTCGACCTTGGCGTCCTCGATGGCGAGACGGGAGGCGGCGACGGCCAGCTGGGTGTAGCGGTCGTTGCGCTTGGCCTCCTTCGGGTCCATGTACTTCCCGGGGTCGAAATCGCGGACCTCCGCGCCGACCTTCGAGGGGAAGTCGGTTGGGTCGAAGCGGGTGACGCGTGCGATGCCGGATCGCCCCTTGGTGAGGGAGCTCCAGAATTCATCGAGGGTGCTGCCAAGGGCCGATATCGTGCCGATGCCCGTGACGACGACCCGGCGGGACTGGCTGGAATTGGCGCTCACAGTTCGGGCCTAGGCGGGACCCGCGCGGTCACTTGGTCGCGGTAGCCTGCAGATGCTTGATGGCGTCGCCCAGGGTCTTGATGCCCTGAGCCTTGTCCTCGGGAATCTGGATGCCGAACTCATCCTCGAAAGCCATGATGATTTCGACGAGGTCAAGGGAGTCGGCCTTGAGGTCCCCCTGGAAGGTGGCCTCGGGCTTCAGCTGGTCGTCGGTGACGTTGAGCTGCTTCTTCACGATGTCCTTGACGCGCTGTTCGATGTTTTCGGGCATAAGAGAAGGTTTTTGTAGGTTTTGGGGTGTCAGATGGCCATCCCTCCGTCAACCGAAAAGACCTGTCCGGTGACGTAGCCCCCCTCTTCCGAGGCGAGATAGTCGACCATGGCGGCGATGTCGGTCACGGAGCCGAAACGGCCCAGGGGGATGAAGGAAAGGATCTTCTGCTTCACCTCCTCGGGCAGCTCGTCGGTCATGTCGGTGGTGATGAAGCCGGGGGCGACGGCGTTGGCGGTGATCGAACGCCCGGCCAGCTCACGCGCGAGGGTCATGGTGAGGCCGTGGAGGCCCGCCTTGGCGGCGGCGTAGTTGGCCTGTCCGGCGTTGCCCTGCACGCCGGTGACGGAAGAGATGCTGATGATGCGGCCCCAGCGCTTGCGGGTCATCGGGCGCACGAGACCCTTCACCCAGTAGAAGGCCGATGAAAGGTTGGTGGAGATGACGTCGTTCCAATCCTGCTCCGACATGGCCATGACCAGCTTGTCACGGGTGATGCCGGCGTTGTTGACCAGGATCTCGACGGCTCCGAACTCAGCCGTGATCGTCTCGCAGGCCTTGGCGACCGCGACGGGATCGGAGACGTCGACCTGATACGCCTTGGCCTTGAGCCCCTTGGCGAGGATGTCGGCGGCGACGGCCTCGCAGGTGGCCGACTTGGACACGCAGAGCACGGTGTGCCCGTGTGCCGCGAGGCGCTCGGCGATGGCCTTGCCGATGCCCCGGCCGGCTCCGGTGACGAGGGCTACGCGGGGGGTGTGCGTGAGATGCATCGGAAGCGATTTGTGCGAGGGCGCAGGCGGTAGGCAAGCGGCGAAGCGCCCGTCAGTAGACGTCCCGCTGATAACGGCCGTCCTTCTTGAGCTGCTTGACCCATTCGACGGCGGCCTCCGGGGTCATGGCGCCCTGTTCCGCCACGATGGCATGGAGCGCGGCGTCCACGTCCTTCGCCATGCGCTTGGCGTCCCCGCAGACGTAGAAGGCGGCCCCGACGGAGAGCCACTTCCAGAGCTCGGCGGCGTTCTCACGCATGCGGTCCTGCACGTAGACCTTGCGCTCCTGGTCGCGGGAGAAGGCGGTGTCCAGACGCGTCAATGCGCCGGACTTCAGGTGTCCGGCCCATTCGTCCGCGTAGAGGAAGTCGTGGTCCTTGCGCTGGTCTCCGAAGAAGAGCCAGGCGGGGCTGCGCACGCCGCGTGCGGCGCGGTCCTGGACGAAACTCCGGAAGGGAGCGACCCCCGTGCCGGGACCGACCATGATGATGGGGACGGAATCATCGGCGGGGAGGCCGAAGTGCGATTCCGCGACGAAGACCGGCAGGTCCGACTCCCCCATGCGTGCGCGGTCGGCGAGATAGGTCGAGCACACGCCCTCGCGGCGGCGCCCGTTGGTCTCGTAGCGGACGACCGCGACGGTCAGATGGATCTCCTGGGGATGCAGCGCCGGGGAGGAGGCGATGGAATAGAGCCGAGGCATCAGCCTCCGCTGCGATTCGACCAGTTCCTGCGCGGTCGGCCGGGCGGTCGGGAATTCCTCCAGCAGGTCGATGAACTCGCGCTGCTCGAGCCACGCCTTTTTCTTCTCGGGGTCGGATTCGGCGATGCGCTCGGCCAGTCGGGCGCGGTCGGCTTCCCCCGCACGGTCGTGGAGCAGCTGGACGAACTTGTAGGTGGGGCCGTTGAGGGCCAGCCGGCGCAAGAGCGCCTCACGCAGGGGAATCGGCGCCGGGTCCTTCGGGATGATCACCGGCTCCGAGCCGGAAAAGCCGGCGGCCTTCAGGAGGGCGTCCACGGCCGGGGCGGAGTTGGTCGGAAAAACGCCCAGCGAGTCGCCGCACTTGTAACTCAGGCCGCTGCCCGCGAGGGAGACGGAGAAATGCACCGTCTCCTTCTGGCTGGCGGGCGAGCTGAGCCTGCGCCGCTCGACCAGACGGGCGGCGAACGGGTTGGTCTTGTCGTAAGGCGCGGCCATGCACCTCCGCAGGATGCCCACCCTGCGCGTCAGGCAAACCTCTTTTCAGAGCGACTGAGGGTCACTTCCAGACCTTGATCCAGTCGATCTCGACGTTGTCCGGGAGGCTCTTCTCCTTAAAGTGCTTGCGGTCGTCCTCGAGGAAGTAGTGCGTGGCGAACACGACCATCGGCTTGTAGGGGTCAGGTCGGTCGATCTGCATGATCTTCTTCCCCTCCATGTACCACGTGATGGCCTTCTCGGTCCAGAGCACGCCGTACTCGTTGAAGCGTTTGTAGCCCTTGCCGCCGGTGAGGATGCCGTCCCACTTGGGCGGCGTGGCGTCCCGAGTGCCCTGCTCATTGGCGAAACGGCCCCAGGGGAACATGCGGTCTAGACCGGCTCCCTCGAACTTGGCCGTGCCCGCAGGCGTCTCATCCATCTTTTCGGAGCGGACGCCAAAGGCGCCGCGATGCCCTTGGAAGGCGTTGAAGCGGATGCTGGCCTCGAAATAGCCGAACTGCTGGCTGAACTTACCCTGGGAATTGATGTTTCCGCCGACGAAGCCCTCCGGCGTCTGCTGGAAGCCGAGCACCAGCTTGCCCTTGTCCACCTTGACCAGTTCGGGCGCGCCCACGTTCCACTTGGAGGCATCGATGGCCGGAGCGTTGAACTGATCCTCCCACACGACCTTGCGTCCGACCATGGGACTTTGGGCCGAGGCGACAGCCCCGAAGAGCAGCAGGAACAGGGGACGCATGGCCCGCATGGGGTTCACTTCCAAATCTTCACCCAGTCCACCTCGATGTCATCGGGCAGGTTCTTCTCCTTGAAGTCCTTGCGGTCGGACTCGAGGGCGTCGTGACGGACGGACAACGCCATCGCCTTCGCGAGGTCGGGCTTCTCGATCTGCATCACCTTCTTGTTGTTGATGTAGAAGACGTAGGCCTTTTCGGTCCAGAGGATGCCGTAGGTGTTGAACTTCTTGGAGCCGCCGGAACTCGGCAGATAGCTCTCCTGGGGCTTGTCGGCCGGGTAGTCACGGGTGCCGACCGCGGTGGCGATCCGGGACCACGGGTAGGCCCGGGGGCCGCCGCCCTGGAAGGTCAGAGCCACCCCGGGAAGCTCGTCCTGCTTCGTGGTACGCACGCCGATGACGCCGCGGTGGCCGAGGTAGCCGTTGAAGCGGAGATTGACCTCGAAGTAGCCGAACTGCTGCTCGAACTTGCCCGCGGTGCTGACGCCTCCTCCGCGGGGACCCTCAGGCGTCATGTGGAAGCCGAGCACCAGCTTGCCCCCCTTGATGGAGACGTGCTGCGGGGTGCTGATCGCCCACTTTGATCCATCGACCTCGGCGGCATTGAACTGGTCCTCCCAGACGACCTTGCGGCCGTTGGTGGGGCTCTGCGCCGCGCAGACGGCGGCGAGCAGGGAGAGCAGGAACGCGGGGAATGTTCTCATGGTCGGAAGGTCACTTGTTCACGTAGGCGCGCACCCACTCGATCTGGATGGGCTCGGGGCCTGCGTCAGGCTTGGGAAACTCCCGCATCACGCCGCCCTCGGGCAGATGGTGGATGAAATGGAACGTCAGGGGCTCCTTGGAGAAGTCGCGCCGGATGGTGAAGACTTCGCGGCCGTTGAGGTACCACTTGGCCGCCTTCTCGGTCCAGAGCAGGCCGTAACGGTTGAATTTCTTGTAGGAGGCGCCGCCGTCCATGGTGACCGGCTGCTTCTCCGGCGTGAGTCGCTGAACGCCGCCGGTCTGGGCGCTGACGACGTAGGCGTGGACCTGGATCTTGTCCTCGCCGCGGCTTTCAAAGAAGAGCTCGCCGGCGCCGTTCTTCTTGTCCTCCACGGTCCGGAGGCGCATGCCCGCCCAGCGGTTCTTGGTCTGCTGCATACGGATGGAGGCCTCCACATACATGAGGGGCGCGGTGAACTTGGGAGTCAGGGTCGAGCCGCGCCAGAGGGTGGGCTTGCCGGCGGAGACGATTTCGAGGCTGACGACCTGCTTGGTCTCCGAACCGACCTTGGCCTGCACGAGACGAACGTTGGATTTGTCGAAGTTCCACTT
>JBJTTY010000028.1:0-2908 GCA_046080425.1 Verrucomicrobiota bacterium | reverse complement strand
ACGGCGGGAAGAGCTGGTCGAAACCGCGCCTGGTCATCGACCCGACCGACCTGCCGGGCAAACCGAACCGCCGCACGCTGGTCGGCAACCTCTGGACGGACCCACAAGGCCGCCTCTGGTGCTTCTTCGACCAGAGTCTCGGCTACTTCGATGGTCGCGGAGGGGACTGGGTTACGCGTTGCGACAACCCCGATGACGCCAACCCCTCCTGGTCGGCGCCCGTGCGCATCGCCGACGGCTGCACGCTCAACAAGCCGACCGTCCTCGCCAACGGCGACTGGCTCCTACCCGTTTCTCTCTGGACCCGCGACCGGATCGGACCCTGGAACAAGGACTTCCCCGGCGTGGAGACCTTCCGTGACCATCATCGCGACCTCGACGCCCTCCGTATGGCCAACGTCTACGCGTCTTCCGACCAAGGCAAGACCTGGACCCGCCGCGGCGGGGTGGCCTTCCCCGGCACCGACTTCGACGAGCACATGATCGTCGAAAGGAAGGACGGCTCGCTCTGGATGCTGGCCCGCACCAAGGCCGGCATAAGCGAGAGCGTCTCGACCGACAGGGGCGCGACCTGGTCGGCCCCGACCCCGTCGACGATCAGGAACGTCAGCGCCCGCTTCTTCATCCGACGGCTGGCCTCGGGCAGGCTGCTCCTCGTCAAGAACGGCCCGATCGACATCCGTCTGCCGCGACGTTCAAGCCTCACGGCCTTCCTCTCCGAAGATGACGGCAGGACCTGGGGGCCCGGCCTGCTGCTCGACGACCGCGCCTCGGTCTCCTACCCCGACGGATTCCAGGCGCCCGACGGCACGATTCACATCCTCTACGACTGGAACCGACACACCGACGCCGAAGTCCTGCTGACCAAGTTCACCGAAGACGACTTCGCCAAGCAGACGAAGATCACGCCTGCGGCCGTGAACAAGGCGCTCAAGACCCCTCATCCCGAACTCGGCTCCCGCGCGATACGGCCCGACCCCCGATGGGCGGCACAAGCCGCCGAGGACGCGAAGCAGGACCGCAAGAGCATCCCTTACGAAGGCCGCTCGCCCAACCGCATGGTCTGCGACACCACGCTGCGGAAGCTGCCCGACGGCTCATGGATCTACTTCATGCTCGCCGGCGGCGACACCGAGCCTTCTCCGCTGAACTGCACCGCCGTGACGCGCAGCAACGACGAGGGACGGACCTGGACGGCCCTGACTGAGTTCGACGTGGGCTTCCCTCGCGAGGGAAAGACCATCGGCCAGGGCCCGACGGAGCTCCTCATCCGGGGCGGCCGGTCCACCCTCTTCTTCTCCACGCATTCCAAGCATTGGGCGAACGACTGGCGTTCCTGGTATCTGACCAGCGACGACTCCTTCAAGACCTGGAGCAAGCCGACCGAACTCCCGGGCCGGCTCAAGGAGCGCACGTTCATCCGGCCCTCCATCGTGACCAAGGACGGGCGGATCCTGATGCCCTTCCAGCACTACGTCGGTCCCGACTCCGAGAAGGGCAAGGCGCCGCTTGACCGCGCCTTCACCAACCCGCGCAACGGCGTGCTGATGAGCGCCGATGGCGGCAAGACCTGGAGCGAGCACGGCGACGTTCGCCTCACGCCCAACGACAAGTACTTCGGCTGGGCGGAGCCGACGATCTGCGAGCGTGCCGACGGCTCCATCCTCATGCTCATCCGGGCCAACCGACTGGGCGGAGTCCTCCATCAGGCCGTCTCCAAGGACGGCGGACGCACCTGGCCTGAGTTCACGTCGGTCACCGACATTCCCAATCCCGGCAGCAAGGCCACCCTCTTCCCCCTGGGCGGCGACGCCGTGGCGCTCCTGCACAACCCAAATCCCAGGCGCCGCATGCCGCTGTCGCTCTGGGTCAGCTTCGACGGCGCAAAGACCTGGCCCTACCAGCGCGTCCTCGTCGAGCAGCCCGGGCCTGACCCCGACCGTCCAGCCAAAGCCATGGGGTCCTCGCTCAACTATCCGGACGGCTTCGTCAGCGCCGATGGACATTGGCTCCATTTCGCCTACGACGACTCCCGTCACCGCGCCGTCCACTACTCGGCGAAGCTCCCACCCCTCACGACCTCCAGAAGATGAAAACCACCCTACTCGCCTGCTCACTGCTCCTCGCCGGCTGCGCCGCCTCGCCCGATGGCGCCCGGCTGATTCCGGACGGGTGGGATCCGAAAGCTGCGGGGGACCGCGTCATGGCCGGCCTCGTCCGCGTCACCGCGCCGCATGCAAAAGGTGCGCATGACGCTGAGTTTGTCTGCATCGGCGACCGCGCGTTCGTCGTGGAGCATGACAACGACGTCAGCCCGGGGCACGGCGCCGGCAGGGCGCAGTACTGCACCCTGACCGTCATCGACCTGCGAAACCTGAAGGTCGAATCGCGCCACCTCATCGCGAAGGCCGGCCAGCGTTTCGCCAACGTCACCCTGCCGGACGCCCAGGTCTTCGTACCCAGGATCATCCGCAAGGACGAGCGAACCCTGCGCACCTACTTCTGCAGCCAGTCGTCGGAGGAGCAGACCTGGTGCCGGGATTTCGACATGGAGACCCGCACCTTCTCGCCCGAGCTCGTCAAGGCACGGCTGAAGACCTCGGCGGGCACGTTCGACATGAAGCCCGGCCCTTTCCATGCGGACGCCGTCGCGGCCGGCTTCCGTCGGCCGGCGATGAAACACGGCCTCTACATCTTCGACTCCTTCAAGCGCTTCGACGGCCGGACCTATGTCGCCCTGAACAACTTCCCCGGCAAGCAGAACGCTCTGGCGGTGCTGCACGACGACCTGCTCACGTTCGAGGTCATCGGTCATTACAATGAACCCCAGACCGAGCAGCTCAGCGAATCCGCCGTGAACCGCCTGCCCGACGGCACCTGGATGGCGATCTGCCGCAACGACAAGGGC
>JBJTTY010000027.1:0-19840 GCA_046080425.1 Verrucomicrobiota bacterium | reverse complement strand
CCGCAGGCATGGGCCACCTGCTTCACCGTCTGGTCCGTCTCGGCCAGCAGCCGGCAGGCCCGCGCGATGCGGAGCTCGTTGACGTACTGCGGGACCGAACGTCCCGTGCACTTGTGGAAGAGCCGGCTGAAGGCGCTTTCGCTCAGGCCCGTCATGCGGGCGAGCGTCGAGACATAGATCTGGCTCGAGAGCGTCTCCTCGATGTGTCGCGCCACCGCGCCGATGCGGTCGGAGGAATGCGCGTCGGTGTCGGCCCTGAAGCCCGGCGAGGCGATCTCCCTGAGGTCGTCCGATCCGGCCAGCAGCTCGAGCAGCCGGAGCAGCAGCACCAGACGTCCGACGCCGCGGAGCTTCGGGGCCTGCTCGACCATCTTGGCCGCCGCGCGTCGCGTGGCGCCCCGCACCTCCAGGCCGAGCCGTGAGCGGTCCAGCAGCCGGGCGATGGCGCTGACCGAGGCGTGCTTCAGCCAGTCCTCGCCGAGGAAGTTCGGACGGAACTGCAGGACCACCGCGTCGACCGGACCGCGGCCGCGCTCATTGCGGAAGTCGTGCGGGAGGCCGGAGCCCAGCAGCACGAGGTCGCCCGGACGGAGGGGCGTGAGCCGGTCGCCGACCCAGCGTTCCGTGCCGCCCTTGCGCACGAGGGTGATCTCATACTCGGGGTGGTGATGCCAGACGCATCCGAAATCCCTGCCGCGCACCAGTTCGCAGGCCACCAGTTCATTGGCGGCGTGCGGGGCCTGCTGCTCGACGATGGGCTTCATGCTCAGCGTGGGGCGAGGGCCCGGGCGAGGACGTTGCGGGTGATGCGCCGGACGCGTTCATCGGGTCCGTGCGGGCGGGACCAGTGGGACCAGGGCAGCACGTGACCGGGAGGCGAGGAGAGTCCCTGGCACCAGAAGATCGAGGACGCGTTGAAAGTGACCGAGCCCTTGGGGCCCGGATGCACCGTGGCCGTCCAAGTCTGCGGAAGCACGCCGCCGACCCACGCCTTGCCCGCCCCCACGACCTCGAGGCCGGGGATCTCGGTCGCGGGCTGTCCGTGATATTCCCACCCGATGAGACCGGGGATCGAGTCGCCCTTGCGCATGCCGGTGCCCTCGAAGATCCAGTGGTCGGGCTGGACGCAGGTCCAGTCGCCGCCGCCGTTCACCGGTTCGACATTCCGCGCGCCCATCAGCAGCCCCTCGTCGGGGCCGTGCTCCGGGAACGGGCCGTGGTTCTTGGCGCGGTTGCGCGCGTATTCCTGGTCGCCGCCGTAAGGTCCGCCGCGGAAGAGGATGCGGTCGGGACGCCCGTCGGCCGAGGGACGCATGGGCGTCACCCAGCAGACCGAGTTGCCGGAGAGGAAGAGCAGGGAGACGCCCTCGTCCCGCATGCGCTCGACGCTCCGGAAGGCGCGGATGTCCCAGTATTCGTCATGTCCGACGCTGAGGAAGGCCCGACACTTCAGCCCGCGGTCAGGCGTGTGCAGGTCGGAGTTGGAGCAGTAGGTGACGTCGTAGCCGTTCTCCTCGAGCCAGAAGGCCAGCGGGAATTCCAGCGGTAGGAACTCGCCCGAGCCCACCGTGCGCGGATCGGCGACCACGCCGTCGAACTGCGCCTCGCGTCCGTAGGGGCGGTCGAAGGAGACGTCGGCCCAGGGTCCCTGCACGCCCTTGGGATGCGTGTAGACCGAGAAGTTCGAGGGCCACTTGTTGTAGGCCTGCCAGGTGTTGTCGCTGCACTGGAAGAGGATGTCGGCGGGACGGTCATCCTCCACGATGAACGTCACGTGGCTCTGCCAGTAGGGTTCGTCCTCGGATTCCGGGATCGTCGTCAGCCGGCCCAGGTAGACCCCGCTGAGCCAGTCGGCCGGGATGCGCACCGAGAAAGTCGCCTCCCAGCGGCACTCGTGGAGGTTCTTCGCTCCCGGCGTCGGCGTGGGCTGCGTGCGGGCCTGCATCGGTCCCAGCTCGAGCACCTTGCGCGCCCCACGTCCGCCATACCAGCCCATGCGGAAGAACTCGGCCCTGAAGCGGCTGGCGGGGTTCGCGGACACCATCACCTCGACCGTCTCTCCGGCGCGGGCGCTCTGCCGGGAGCAGTAGCCCTCGATCCATGTCGAGCGCTGCTTTGAGGCGTCCACGCGCACGCGCGTGAGCTGCCAGTCCGTCGAGCCTTCCTTGGCGTTCTCCGCCACCACGCGGTTGACCGGCGGTGAGCCGGCCCCGATGACGCCCGCGGCCAGGGCGACGGACGACGAGGTGCGGATGAAATCGCGGCGGTCCACGGTCAGGGCAGGGGCTTTTCGAGGGCGGCCTCGTGGGCCTCGTTGACCGCGCAATCGGAGCCGAGCGCCGAGCGCAGCGGGTCGATCTCCTTGGCGCTGTAGCCGAGGTGCAGGTGGCGGTTCCAGCCCTGGGCCATCTTGAACCGGCCCGAGAGCGCCCCGACCGCCTCGCTCATGCGGTCCAGCGTGGCCAGGTAGGAGTCGGCGCCCTGACTGACGTCCAGCCACTCCTTCTGCGAGGCGTGGGCGGCGAGCGCCTGTCGTGCCTGCGCGTGCACCGGGGCGACGTCGACGTAGAGTCCGGCGCTGACCTTCTGACGGAACGGCGTGCGCAGGCCGTGCGGCAGCGCGTGGTAGACCGTGACGTCATGCGCGTAGGTGGCTTCGGGCGGGTCGCTCTCGAAATTGGGCATGCCGTGCGTGAAGGCGGCGGACGTGGCCAGCCGGGCGCAGGCCATGTGGTCCTCCATGTAGTCGGAGAGGGCGTGCGTGAGCACGATGTCGGCGCGGGAGCGACGGATCACCGCGGCCACCTTGCGCATGAGCGGGATTTCGAAGGTCAGCGTCATGTCGCCCGCGATCGGCGCGTGGAACGTCGCGCCCAGGACGCGCGCGGCCTCGCGCGCCTCCCGGAGGCGCAGCGCGGCGGTGGCGGGCCCGTCCGTCCGGACCGAGCCGCAGTCGCCCGCGCAGAGGTCGAAGTAGTGCAGGTCCCAGCCGCGGCGGGCGAGCTGGAGCATCGTTCCGGCGGCGAAATACTCGACGTCGTCAGGATGCGCGAAGACGGCCAGGCAGGAGGGCATGGCCTTCAGTCGACCTTGACCGGGCGTCCGCCTTCGGCCGCGCTGCGGTCGGCGGCGAAGATGACCTTGAACGTGCGCAGGGCCTCGCGGAAGGAGGTCAGCGGCATCTCGCGCCCTTCGGCCAGCGCCTTGAAGAAGGCCTCGAACTGCGACTGGTAGGGATGGTCGCTGACGTCGCCGGAGTCGCACATCTTCATGGAGAGCGTGCTCCACTTCGACTTGTCCGACTTCAGCTTGTCGGAGTGCAGCCTGTTGTCGAGCAGGCTCCCGTGGCTGCCCATCAGGTGCGTCCGGAAGTAGTAGGGCTGGATGCAGTCCACGATGGCGGCGCACTTGCCGACCGCGCCGTTCTTGAACTTCACGATGGTAACCGCGGAGGTGTCGTATTCGTAGGGGGTGAAGTAGGCGCTCTTCGACTTCGTGCTCAGGCTCATGACCGAGTCCACTTCGCCCGGCATGCACATCAGCAGGCCGTCGAGGGCGTGACATCCGGCGGTGAGCAGGGCGCTGCCGCCGTCCTTCTTGCCGATGTTCCAGCGATACTGCCCATACCAAGGGCCGATGCCGTGGTAGTAGTCGACTTCGCCGTAATGGATGTCTCCGAGCAGTCCCTGGTCGATGAGGGCCTTGGTGGACTCCATCTGGCCGGAGAAGCGCAGCTCGAAGCACACGCAGCCCTTGACGCCGTTCTTCTCCGCTGCGTCGACGATGCGCTGCACCTCCTCCATCGAGTTCGCCATGGGCTTCTCGAGGATGATGTGCTTGCCGGCCTTGGCGGCGGCGACGGCCTGCTCGCAGTGCTGGCTCGGGTAGCTGGTGATGTCGACGACCTGGACGTCGGGATCCGCCAGCAGGGCGTCGACGGAGCGGTAGGCCTTGATGTTCCCTCCGTGCTTCGCGCTGAGGACGGCGGAGTCGAGGGGGCGTGAGGAGTAGACGGCGGTCACCTGCGCGAGGCCGGTGGCGTTGATGGCGTCGATGTGGGCGGCGGCGGCCCAGCCGTAGCCGATCACGCCGACGTTGTATTTCTTGGTGCTCATGGAGTGGGGAAGGGGTGCGGGGCGCGCGCGGAGTCGCGACCTCGGTCGGGAGACGCTGGGGGACGTCCCTTCGAGAAGGATGCGAGACCTTACCTCGGGCAGGAAACGTAAACGAGACGCTTTTTCTGCCTTATTAGTCTCTTTTCCGTCTTAAACGCGGAGCGGAGGTAAGGCTGACCGCCTCAGTCAGCCGCGGTTGAGCGAGGGCGCTCAACCCTACCCAAGGCAGTCATCTCGCGACGCAATCATCTCACCGTGCCAGCGTGTCCATCACCGCCTGAAGCCTGCATCCACGTTTGCACCTATGCACAGGCCGCAGGCAGGTTTGCACGTTTGCACCCAGGGGCCAGCGTGCGGCGCTGTCCCCGCCTCTCAGAAATCGCTGAAGCCGAACTGATCCGCCAGGGCGAGGCACTCGGCCACGGGACGGAGGCCTTTGGACGGCGTGGGGTCGGAGAGGCAGGCGGCGGCGGCGCAGACGGCCAGCCTGAGGCGCGCCTGCATCTCCAAGCCTTCGTGCAGGCCGTACAGCATGCCGGCGGCGAAGGCGTCGCCCGCGCCGGTGGCGCCCTTGCTGTAACCGGAGGGAAGCTTGAGCGAGGCCTGCCTGAGTCGCAGCCCTTCGGCCGTTGCGCAGACGGCTCCGTGCTCGGTGTGGATGGTCACCGTGCGCTTCACCCCGGCGGCGAGCAGCTGCTCGGCCGCGCGGATCAATCCCTCGGCGTCACCGGCGGCGACCGGCGCCCCCAGGGTGTTCCCGGCCTCGATCTCGTTGAGCACGAGGTGGTCGGTGAGCGGCAGCGCGCTGAGGGCGATCTCGCGGAAGCGTGGGTGCGTGGCGCTGACCATGTCGACCGACGTCTCCAGGCCCGCCGAGCGGGCGTTGAAGAGCAGCTTGGCCGCGACCGTCTGGCCGCCTTCGAAGCTGTCCATGCGGTCGAGGAGCATGAGGTAGCCGAGGTGCAGGATGCGGGCCCCGGTCTTGCCGAAGGCGCAGTGGCGCAGGTCGAAGTGGGCGTTGGCCCCGCGGCAGTGGAAGAACGTGCGCCGGCCGGTGGACTGCACGGTCATCGCGTCGGTGTAGGACGTCGGGTGCTCCTTGCTCAGGTGCAGCTGGGCGACGTCGATGCCGTTCTCCTGGCAGTCGCGGCGGATCCACTGGCCGTTGGCGTCGTCGCCGACCAGCCCGCAGGCCTCGAGCGGGAAGCCGGCCTTCATCGCCGCGAGGTCCTTCAGGACGTTGTAGGGTCCGCCGCCGTTGGAACGCGACTCGCCCAGGATGCTCGCGAGCGTGTCCTGCGCCGGGTAGGCGTCGATGACCTTGACGTAGTCGACGATGAAGTTCCCCGCGGCGAGCAGGCCCCTGCGTTCCGTACGGCCCATGGCGTCAGAGCGCGACGGCCTCCCCCTTGGCCTGCGAGCGCAGGGCGGCGTCGAAGATCTCGTGGGTGGCGACGGCCTCCTCGGGCGTCGCGCAGCCGAAGCGGCCGTTGAGCTCCCCGGCGCGTTCCATCAGGTAGGCGGCCCACATCTGCTGGATGACGTCGGCGAAGCCCGGTTCGAAGATGCCGCCCGTGACCGCCTTGAACGGCGTGCCGAACCCGAGGTCGGTGCGTTTCCAGAACTGCTCCTTGCCCCGCTCGAAGAGCCAGAGCGCCTTGGTGTCGGAGGTGCTGTAGCGGACGCCGCCCTCGGTGCCCAGGATCTCGACGTACCAGGTGTTGGTCGCGCCGGGCATGAGGCGCTTCATCTCGAGGCGCATGGGCACGTCGTATCCGCCCACCTTGATCCAGGTGCTGAGCAGGGCATTGTCCCAGGTGTCGCAGGCCGTCACGCCGCCCTTGCCGTCAGGGCGCTGCGGGTAGCCCTTCTGGAGCTGGGCGAAGACCCGGGAGGGCTTCCAGCCGAGGCGGAGCGGGATGTGGCAGGCGTGCATGCCGAGGTCGTTGAGCACGCCGCCTTCGCCGCAGGTGGCGTTGAGGCGCTTCCAGTTGGCGGCCTTGGTGGGGTCGAGGTCGCTGCTGTGGTGGAAGCCCGAGACGACCTCGAGCACCCGGCCGACGGCCCCGGACTTGGCGAGCTCGTACGCGCGTTGGGCGCCGGGGAAGAAGGGCATCTCCGAGCTGCAGCGCACGAAGCGGCCGCTGGACTTCACCGCCGCATGGATGCGTCGGGCGGAGGCGAGGTCGATGCCGAAGGGCTTCTCGGCGAAGAGGTCCTTCCCGGCGGCGAGGACGTCGCAGTAGAGCTTCTCATGCAGGTTGTGCGGGACGGCCACGTAGACCACGTCGACCTCGGGGTTGGCCAGCAGGGCCTTGGTGTCGGTGGTCTTCTGAGTGCAGGAGGGGATGCAGTCGAACCACGCGAGCGTGGCGGGATTGAGGTCCGCCACGGCCGTGAGCACGGGCTTCACCGTGACGTCGGTGAGCGCGCACCAGCGGGCGAACGCGCTGGCCATTTCGCGGCCCATGAGGCCGCCGCCGATGATGCCGATGTTGACTGATTTCATGATGGAAGATGGGGGATGGCCAGAGGGAGATGACAGAGGACGGATGACGGAGGGAGAGTGTTTATCTGTGATCGATTCAGCACTCTATGCAGTCATCGATTCAGGACTCCTCTCCTTCCGATAAGCGCGGGCCAGCAATGTCACGGGCTGGAGGAGGGTGACGGGGGAGCCGGCCTGGCGGAGTCCGCGCTCGATCTGCAGGTGGCACCCGGGGTTGGCGGTGGCGAGGACGGTCGCGCCGGTGGAGATGACATGCCCGACCTTGCGGACGAGGAGCTGCTCGGACTGTTCGGGCTGGGTGATGTTGTAGACGCCGGCGCTGCCGCAGCACCAGTTGGCCTCGGGGAGTTCGACGAGCCGGAGCCCGGGGATGAGCTTCAGGAGGTCGCGGGGCTGCCGGGTGACTTTCTGGCCGTGGGTGAGGTGGCAGGAGTCGTGGTAAGTGACGGTCAGGTCACCCAGGCCGGCGCGGGGAGCGACGCAGCCTTTCTCCAGCAGCCATTCGTGCACGTCCTTCACCTTGGCGTCCCACTCCTTGGCGCGGGAGGCGTAAGCGGGGTCGTCGGCCAGGAGCTGTCCGTAATGGCGCAGGTGGTTGCCGCAGCCGCCGGCGTTGGTGATGATCGCGTCGAACTGCGACGGCGGAAAGAGGTCGATCATGCGGCGGGCCAGGGTCCGGGCCGGTCCGGGCTCGCCGTTGTGGGCGTGCAGTGAGCCGCAGCAGGGCTGGACGGGAGGCGTGACGACCTCGCACCCGTTGGCCAGCAGCACGTCGGCCGTGTCGCGGTTGACGTCGGAGAACGTCAGGTCCTGCACGCAGCCCGTGAGCAGCGCCACGCGGTGCTGCTTCTTGGCCGGGAGTTCGACCGGCCGGATGAGCTCGTGCGAGAACTTCGGCGAGACCGTCGGGCATTGCGGCTCCAGCCGACGCAGGTCGGCGGGCAGCAGCCTGGTCAGTCCTATGCGACGGAAGGCCGTCTGCAGGCCGAGCCGTTGGTAGAGCCGCAGCAGCCGTCCCGCGATGCGCAGCAGCCGCGGGTTCATGAAGAGCCCGCGGATCGTGACGGCGCGCCAGAAGCGGCTCGTGACGGTCCGGTTGATTCCGGATGCGGCGACCTCGGCGCGGGCCGTCTCCAGGAGGTTCGAGTAGTCCACGCCCGCCGGGCAGGCCGTCTGGCAGGCGAGGCAGCCGAGGCAGTAGCTCATCTCGTCGGCGAAGGCCGGCGTCAGCTTCAGTTCGTCGTCGGCCACCGCGCGCATCAGCGCGATGCGCCCGCGGGGGCTGTGCCGCTCCTTCTTCGTCGCGTCGTAGGTCGGGCAGGCCGGCAGGCACATGCCGCAGTGCATGCACTGCTGGAGCACCGAGTAGTCGAGCGACTTCAGCGACGCCTTCATCGCTCAGTCGAAGATCTTGCCGGGATTGAGCAGCCCGCGGGGGTCCCACGCGCGCTTCAGCTCGCGCATCAGGTCGTGGCTGCCCTCGCCGACCTGACGTCGCAGCCAGGCCTTCTTGGCCAGGCCCACGCCATGCTCGCCCGTGATCGTGCCGCCGACCGCGAGCGTCTTCGTCACGATGTCCTCGAGCGCCTCGTGGACCCGGGCCATCTCGTCGGCGTCCCGTTCGTCGGTGAGGAAGGTCGGGTGCAGGTTGCCGTCGCCCATGTGGCCGAACGTGCCGACCTTGAGCCGGCGCTTCTTCGCGACCTCGGCGATGTATCCGACCATCTCCGCCAGACGGTCGCGCGGCACCGTGACGTCCTCGAGGATCGTGGTCGGCCGCACCCGGGCGAGGGCGGAGAAGGCCGAGCGGCGCGCCGTGGCGAGCCGGGCCGCCTCCGCGTCGTCGGCGGCCGTGCGCACTTCCCGGGCCCCGCGGGCGCGGGCGATCTCGGCCATGCGGCCGGCCTCCTCGGCGACCGCGGCCGGATGCCCGTCGGTCTCCATGAGCAGGAGCGCCTCGCAGTCGCGGGGCAGGCCGATCTTCGCGTAGTCCTCCACGCAGCCGACGGTCGTGCGGTCGAGGAACTCCAGCGTGCAGGGGATGATGCGCGCCGCGATGATGTCGGAGACCGTCTGGGCGGCCTCCTCCATCGTGGCGTAGGTGGCGAGCATCGTCCTGCGCGCGGCCGGCCGGGGAAGCAGCCGCAGCAGGACCTCGGTGATGATGCCGAGCGTGCCCTCCGAGCCGATGAAGAGGTCCTTCATCGAGTAGCCCGCCACGTCCTTCACGCAGGCGTTGCCGAAGCGCGCGATCCGTCCGTCGGGCAGCACGACCTCGAGGCCCATGACGTAGTCGCGCGTCACGCCGTATTTCAGCCCGCGCAGGCCGCCGGAGTTCTCGGCGACGTTGCCGCCGATGGTGCTGATCTTCATCGAGCCCGGGTCGGGCGGGTAGAAGAGCCCGTGCCTATTGGCGGCCGCGTCGACGGCGGCCGTGATGGCGCCCGCCTGCGCGCGGACCGTGAGATTGGGGGCGTCGACGGCCAGCACCTGGTCCATGCGGACGAGGCAGAGCACGAGGCTGCCCGGTGAGGGCACGCTGCCGCCGCTGAGGCCCGTGCCCGAGCCTCGCGTCACCACGGGGACGCCTCGCCCGTGGGCGAGACGCATGACCGCGGCGACTTCCTCCGTCGACCCCGGCAGCACGACCGCGCCGACCGGTCCCTTGAGGGCGGCGGTGCCGTCGAAGCCGTAGGGGAGGGTGTCCTCGGGTGACGTGAGCACGTGGGGCGCGCCCACCGCCGCCCTCAGGGCGTCGACGAATGTCGGGTCGGCGGCGCCCACGGGTCGCTCAGATGAGCTTGAGCGCCTCGTCGACCGAAGCGCCGCGGTGCACCATAGCCATGAGGGCCTGCGTGATGCCGCGGGGATTGGGGTGCTGGATGACGTTGCGACCGTAGACGATGCCGGAGGCGCCCTGCTTGAGCAGGCCTTCGGTGCGGATCAGGATCTCCTTGTCGCTCACGCGACCGCCGCCGCGCACGAGCACCGGGATGCCCGAGGCCGTCTCGATGACCTTGTGATACTGTGAGACGTCGTCGGTCGGGTCGGCCTTGATCACGTCGGCTCCCAGCTCCACCGCTTGGCGGACCAGGTGGAGGATCTTGGTGAGGTCGCCGTCGACCATGTAGCCGCCCGCGACCGCGTTGGGCTGGAAGACCAGCGGCTCGACCATCATCGGCATGCCGTAATAATCAGCCTGCGGCTTCAGCTTAAGGATGTTCTCGACACAGCGGGCGGTGACGTCCGGCGCACCGGGAATCTGGAAGAGGTTCACGCAGACGCAGGCCGCGTCGAGACGGACGGCTTGCAGCATGGTCTCCTCGATCATCAGGCTGAAGGCCGTGGACGGGAGCTCCTTGCCGTAGACGTTGGCGGTGTCCGTGCGCAGGACGAGGGCCGGCTTCTGCTTGCCGGGGACGGACTGCAGGTGCCGGGCCTGGCCGACCGTCAGCTGGATGGCGTCCGGGCCGGCGTCGACGAGGGTGGCGACGACCTGGCGCATGTCCTCGATGCCCTGCAGGAAGCCGGGCTGGTTGAAGAAGCCGTGGTCGACGGCGACGTCGAAGCAGCGCTTGGACGAGGCGTTGAAGAGGCGGTTGAGGCGGTACTGCTTCATGAGGGGAGGGCGGGGCGGGACTTACTTCAGTCCCATGATGTGCTTGAGGACGTGGAGCTCGAGGGCTTCGTAGTCGCGGGCGTCGCGATACTGCTGGACGAGCTTGCGGTCGAGCGTGCGGACCTTCTCGACGAGCGCAAGGAACAGCTCACGGCTGTTCTTCAGGTGGTCCGTGACCGGGCAGCCCCGCTGGGTGCGGATGGCCTTCACGTCCAGCCCGATGAACTCGCCCCGGCGGCCGTAGCCGGCCTCCTCGAGGACGCGCACCTGGTTGAAGGCCGCGCGGAGGTTGGCGCCGCCGAAGTTCTTGTCCTGGTCGTATTTCAGGCCGTTCTGGTCGTTGAGGTGGACGCTCGCCAGCTTGTCGTGGGCGAGGGCGAAGGCCATCTCATCGCTGGCGTCGAGGCCGGCGAGCATGGCGTGGGCGGACTCGATGAGGCCCTTGACGCGGCGGTGGTCCTTGGAGGCGTAGGAGAGGGTGAGGGCATGGCCGATGGTGGGGACGTAGGCCTGGTCGGTCGGCTCGTTCGGCTTGGGCTCGATCCAGATCTCGATGTTCCTGTCGTAGTCGAGCATGGCGTTGACCGTCTCGAGCAGGCGCTCGTAGGCCAGCCGGGCGTCCTTGGCCTCGCGGATGTAGGTGCCTTCGCGGGCGAGCCAGAGCACGATGGCCTTGGAGCCGACGGCGTTGGCGATGTCGATGGACTTCTTGGTACGGTCCCAGGCGTAGGCGCGGTCGGAGGCGCTGTTGGAAGTGTAGCCGCCGTCGACGGTCTGGTCGGCGAACCACAGGCGCGGGGCGACGAATTCCGGGGTGAGGCCCTGGTTGGCCAGCATGGCTTTCACTTCGCCGGCCTTCTTAAGGATCTGGTCGGGCTTGAGTCCGTCCATGCCGGGCACCACGTCGTCGTCGTGGAACTGGACGCCCTCGAAGCCGAGGGGGCGGAACAGGGCGTACTTCTCCTCATGGGGGAAGGCCTTGCGGACATCGCCGCCGAAGGGGTCGGCGCCTTCGCTGATGTTCCAAGGGCCGAAGGAGAAGCGGTAGGTGACGGGGGAGCTCATGATAGGGGGATGATTCTACATCCCCCTGCTCATTTCTCTACGCTCCGCGTCTCCACGGTCAGCACTATTGTCTCAATTTGTCAGTTGCCGCTTCAAGGGCGCCTGATACGAAAGGGTGGATGAAGGCGGTGCGCGAGAAGGTCGAGCTGCCGGAAGGGCATTCCTTCCGCGTGTTGCGCTGGTCCCGTTCGCTCAGCGAGGTCGAGTGCATCCTCGGTCCGGGTCGGACCCGGCCGATGCAGGGTGAGGGAGCCCATTGGCATTTCCACAAGGAGATGGAACTGACGCTCTTCACCGAAGGGGAGGGGACGCATTTCATCGGGGACGCCATCGGACCCTTCTCGGTCGGCGACCTCGTGCTTCTCGGGGAGCAGCTGCCCCATCACTGGCACACTTCGGGCGCGTCGGCGGGGCTGTCGATCCAGTGGCATTTCCCCGAGAGCCATCCGATCTGGGCGTTTCCCGAGAATCTGGAGCTGAGGGGGCTGTTCCGTCGCGCCGAGCGCGGGGTGCGCATCGGTGGCGCGACCGCCAAGGTCGTGGCCGGGATGATGCAGGAAGTGGCCCGCAGCCGCGGGGCCGGCCAGCTGGCCGCCCTGCTGCGACTGCTGGCCGAGGTCGCGGAAGCGCCGGACTCCGACCTCTCCAATCTCGCCTCGCGCAGCTTCACCCGCAGCGCCGAGTCCGCGCATCAGTCCGCCATCTCGCGGTCGGTCCAGCACCTCGTGGCGAACTTCCGCGACGAGGTCCGTCTCGAGGACCTCCTGCGCATCTCCGGACTGAGCCGCCCGACCTTCGCGCGGCAGTTCAAGCGTCACTCCGGGCGTAGTTTCAGCGCGTTCATCAACCAGCTCCGCCTGCAGGCCGCCCGACGCGAGTTGCGCGACGGCGACCGCAGCGTGCTGGACGTCGCCCTGGCCTGCGGCTTCCGGCAGGTGACCTTCTTCAACCGCCTGTTCCGGCGCGAGGTCGGCTGCACGCCCACTGAATACCGCCGTCGGCAGCGGCGTCGCGGCCGCTGAAGGGTGTTTAGACGGCTGGCCGGTCCTGCGGCGCTCTTTAGGTGTTGGGGGAGAGCCCCGACGCCCCCACAATCCCAACTACCCCATGACCAAGTCCCTCCTGCCGGTACTGCTGGCCGCCGCCGTCCTCGAAGCCGCGCCCGCGCTCACCATCTACAACGGCGGCTACGCGGTCGTGCGTGACACGCTCGCCTTCGACCTCCGGCCGGGCGTTTCGCGCGTCACCTACGTGGGCGCGACCGCGCAGGTCGAGCCCGACACGGTCATCCTGCGCGACGTCGCAGGGAAGGCCGCCTTCCGCATACTCGAGCAGTCCTACCGCAACGACCCTGTCTCCCAGGAGATGCTGCTCTCGCTCTTCGAGGGCAAGGAGGTCGACTTCGTGCGTCGCAATGTCAACCGCCCCGACGAGACCGTGCGCGGCAAGGTGATCCGCAGCGGGTACGTGCCCGGAGGCGGCGCCGTGCAGCCGATCGTGGAGGTCGGAGGCCGTCTCCAGTTCTTCCTGCCCGGCGAGCCCCTGTTCCCTTCGCTCGGCACGGACAACGTCCTGAAGCCCACTTTGGGCTGGAGCCTGCAGTCCGAGCATGACGGGCGCGTCGAGGCCGAGGTGGCCTATCTCTCCAACGGCTTCGGCTGGGAGGCCAGCTACAACCTCGTCGCGCCGGAGAAAGGCGACAAGGTCGACTTGGTCGGCTGGGTCACCATGCGCAACCACAGCGGATCGGCCTTCGACGGCGCCACGGTCAAGCTCATGGCCGGCGACGTGAACCGCGTCGCCAACGCCATGCCCAAGAGCAGAGATGCCTTGCTGCGGGCCAGCGCCATGATGGAGAACGCCGCGGCGGTCGTGACCGAGAAGTCCTTCGACGAGTTCCACCTCTACTCCTTGGCGAACCCGGTCAGTTTCCGCGACAAGGAGACCAAGCAGGTCGAGTTCGTGCGCGCCACGGGCGTGAAGGCCGAGCGGCTGTACGTCTACGAGGGCCGGTCCTGGAGCTACTGGGGCCAGCCCGGCGGCCAGACCAAGGTGCAGGTCTACCGCGAGCTCATGAACACCGAGGCCAACGGGCTCGGCATGCCCCTGCCCAAGGGCAAGTTCCGCTTCTACGCCCAGGACGACGACCGACGGCTGGAGTTCGTGGGTGAGAACCAGATCGATCACACCGCCCGCAACGAGCGCGTGCGCGTATTCACGGGCAACAGCTTCGACCTCGTCGGGGAGCGTCGCCAGACGGACCTCCGCCGCAACGCCAGCCGGGTCATGAGCGAGGCCTACGAGGTCAAGGTCCGCAATCGCAAGAAGGAGCCGGTCGAGATCCGCGTCGTCGAGCACATCGCGCCCTGGACGGACTGGACCGTGAGCGAGAACGCCGTGCCCTTCGAGAAGCTCGCCTCCCACCGGATCGAGTTCCGCGTCCCGCTGCAGCCGGATGAGGAGCGCGTCATCTCCTACCGCGTGAACTACAACTGGTGAACCCTTCCATGCGCAACTTCCTCCCCCTCTTCCTCGCCGTCGCCCTCCTGCGGGCCGGTCCGGCGCTCACGGTCTACAACGGCGGCTTCGCCGTGGTGCGTGACACGCTGCCCGTACAGGTGCGCGAAGGCGTGACCTCCGTCGCCTATTCCGGCGCCACCGCGCAGGTCGAGCCCGACAGCGTCATCCTCCGTGACGTCACCGGCAAGGCGGCCTTCCGCATCCTCGAGCAGTCCTACCGGAACGACGCGGTCTCCCAGCCTATGCTGCTCTCCTTCTTCGAGGGCAAGGAGCTCGAGTTCGTGCGTCGCAACGTCAACCGCCCCGACGAGGTCGTGCGCGGCAAGGTGATCCGCAGCGGGCACGTGCCCGGAGGCGGATCGGTCCAGCCCATCATCGAGGTGGACGGCCGCCTGCGCTTCTCCCTGCCCGGGGAGCCGATGTTCCCCTCGCTCGGCGACGGCAGCATCCTGCGGCCCACCCTGACCTGGAAGATCCAGTCCGCGGCGGACGCCAAGTTCGACGCCGAGGTGGCCTACCTCTCCAACGGCTTCCAGTGGGAGGCCAGCTACAACCTCGTCGCGCCGGAGAAGGGCGATCTGGTCGACGTCGTCGGCTGGGTGACCATCAACAACCAGAGCGGTACGACGTTCAACGAGGCCTTGGTCAAGCTCATGGCCGGTGACGTCAACCGCGTGGTCGAGCATTTCGCCAGGGGCATGGGCGGCGGAGTGCCCATGGCCATGGCCGCCGTGGCCGACAAGGTCGTGACGGAGAAATCCTTCGACGAGTTCCATCTCTACACCCTCGCCAATCCCGTGACCCTGCGTGACCGTGAGACCAAGCAGGTCGAGTTCGTGCGCGCCACGGGCGTGAAGGCCGAGCGGGTCTACGTCTACGAGGGCCGCTGCCAGGAGTTCTACGGTGAGACGCCCCCGGAAGCCAACAAGGTGCAGGTCTACCGTGAGCTCATGAACACTGAGGCCAACGGGCTGGGCATGCCCCTGCCCAAGGGCAAATTCCGCTTCTACGCCCAGGACGACGACCGACGGATGGAGTTCGTGGGGGAGAACCAGATCGACCATACGCCCAAGGGCGAGAGGCTCCGCGTGCTCACCGGCAACAGCTTCGACCTGGTCGGCGAGCATCGCCGCACCGACCTGCGACGCAACAACGACCGCGTCATCAGTGAGACCTACGAGGTGAAGCTCCGCAACCGCAAGAAGGAGCCCGTCGAGATCCGTCTCGTCGAGCACATGGCGCATTGGTCCGACTGGACCATCTCGGAGAACGCCCTGCCTTACACCAAGCTCGACTCGCACCGCGCCGAGTTCCGCGTGCCTCTCAAGCCCGACGAGGAGAAGGTCATCACCTTCCGCGTGAATTACGTCTGGTGAGGGCGAAGCCATGGGCTTCGCCAGGGGGCACGTGGGCAAGGTGACACGGTGACAAGGGGAGACGCAATCGCGTCCCTACCTTCTCAGCTCCTGCGGCAGCTCGGGCGTGGCGCCGGGCTGGGTGCAGACGTAGGCGGCCACGTCGGAGGCGTGCCGGTGGACCTGGGCGAGATCTTCCTCTCTCAACAGCCCGGTCACCAAGGCGGCGGTGAATGCGTCGCCGGCGCCGACGGTGTCGACCACCTCCACCTCCGGAGCTTCGCGTTCGTCAAATCGCCCCTTGTGCCAGATGAGGGAGCCTCGGGCGCCACGGGTCAGGGCCACGGTGCTCAGGTCATGTCGGGCGGCGACCTGGGCGACGAACGCCTCCTCGTCCGCGGGCAGGCCGAGCAGCCCGGCCAAGACCTTGATCTCGTCGTCGTTGAGCTTGAAGACCTCGGCGAGGCCGAGGGAGGCCTCGATCACCTCGCGGGAGAAGAAATCCTGTCGCAGGTTCACATCAAAGACCCGCAGGCAGTCCGGCGAGCACGACTGCAGGAGCCTCCGGATGCTTGTCCTGCTCTCCGGGGCGCGTTGGGCGAGAGATCCGAAGCAGACGGCCTTGCACTTCCCGGCCAGCAAGGTCAGCGATTCGTTCCACGCGATGTGATCCCAGGCCGGATCGGAAGCGAAGACATAGTCGGCCTTGCCGACCGCATCGAGCTTCACCGTCACGGTCCCCGTCGGGCGCTCGTCGCGTTGGACCATCAGCGTGTGCACGCCCTTGCTCGAGAGTGAGGCGACCGCCTCGTCGCCGAGCCTGTCGCGGCCGACCGCGCTGACCATCCAGGCCTCCGCCCCCAGCCCGGCGGCGTGGCAGGCGAAGTTCGCGGGAGCCCCGCCGAAGTGCGCCGCGTCCGGAAAGACGTCCCAGAGGGCCTCCCCGAGGCCCACGACGTTCGGTCGGACGATTTCGGGGTTCATGTCACACTCGGTCGACTTTGCCGTCCTTGGAATCGAAACGGTCATCCGCAAAAATCGGGTAGCGATCCTCCGGCACGAAAGCCGACGCAGACTTGGCCGCAGCCTCCGGTTCCGATGGAGCGGCTGAGGCCGGATTGGCAGCCAGTCCGAAGACTCCGAGCAATACGCCGCGGAGGGCGTCGCGCCGGCTGATGCCGGCGGGGTGGGTGCGGTCGGGATTGTCAGGCATCGGTGAAGGGGCCGGCGTCGCGGCGGGAGAGGATTTCGCGGACCTTGCGGCCATCGATGATGGCGACGTCGGCCTTGGTCTCGCAGGCTAGCGCGGCGGCCACGCCAGCGGCTTCGCCGAGGGACATCGCGGTGGCCGTCACGCGGGAGGAGGCCGAGGCCAGGTGCGTGGCGCTATGGCAGCGTCCGGCCACCAGCAGGTTCCCCACCTTCTGCGGGATGAGGGTGCGGTAGGAGATGTCGTAGGGCAGCGGCTGGAAGGCTGAGCCGGTGAAGGGCTTGTCCGTGGTGGTCTTGCGGGGGTGGAGGTCGAGGAACCAGCAACCGGTGGCGATCGCATCGTCATGGCGACGGCAGGTCTGCAGGTCCTCGACCGTCAGGCGTTCGAGGCCCAGGATGCGGCGGGTGTCGCGGATGCCGACGTAGGGTCCGGTCGAGATGAGGTAACTGTCCTTGAAGGCCGGGACCTTTTCCTTCCATTCGCGGAAGATCGTCCAAGCGTCCTGGCGGCCCTGCATCTCGCAGCGGGTGAGGTCGGCGGCGTCGGTCGCGTCGCCGGCGATGCGGGTGGCGTGGATGTAGGCTTCGTTCTTCGCGAAGGCGAAGATCAGGCCCGGGCCGTAGAACTCCGGCAGCTTGCCCGCCTTATGGGCGTCGATGAGCGCCTGCTTGGCCGCCGGGCCCATCTCTTTGCTCGGCGCAACGTTTCCGATGCGGAAGTGCATCGTCAGCGGCATCATCTCGGGGTTCTTTTCCGAGGGGCAGCCGGCCCAGTGCGCGACATCGGCGTCGCCGGTCGAGTCGATTACCTGGCGGGCCTCGATGCGGACGAGTCCGTCCTTGTTCGCCACGACCACGGCGGAGATGAGGCCGCCCTTGGTCTCGACGTCGCAGACGAGCGAATGGTAGAGCACGCTCAGGTGCTCGGAGTGACGGCGGATGAGCCCGTCCATGAGGAGCTTGAACTCGTCGGTGTTGGGAATCCGGACCGAGCCCCAGTATTTGGTGATCAGGTCGGCCGGCAGGTCGTCGATGCGCTTGGCGTCGGGCTTGGCCAGGCCGAGCTCGCGGAGGAATTCCAGCGCGACGCCCCGGACGACGAAGCGGCCGGTCGGCTTGTCGATCAGTCCGTCGAAGTAGGGAAGCCCCACCGCGGTGATGATCCCGCCGGCGAACCCGGCCCGCTCGATGAGGAGCGTCTTCGCTCCGGAGCGGGCGGCGGCGAGGGCGGCCGCGGACCCGGCGCAACCGCCTCCGCAGACCAATACGTCAGTCTTGATGGTTTTCATGGTCAAAGTCCCTCGGGGCGCTTCGCCGTGGCTTCGTAGAGGATGACTCCGCCGCGCTTCAGGATTTCGCGCTGGAGGGCGGATACGTCGATCGCGCGGAGTTCGGTCTTGGCGGACGCGGCTTGGGCGGCGGCGATGCCGGAAGCTTCGCCGAGGGCCATGAAGACCGGCTCCATACGGATGGTCTGATAGCCGACGTGCGAGGCGGAGCAAGCCACGGGCACGAGCAGGCCGTCCACGCGTTTGGGCACGAGCATGCGGTAGGGGAGTTGCAGCGGCTGGTGCTCAATGAAGATGTAGCCTTCGCGGAGGCCGGGATGCGCGGGGTCGTATTTGTGGACGCCGTGGGAATCGAAGCCGAACTCGGCGACGGCGATCCCGTCGGGCTTGCGGCGGGGCAGGCCGGTGGCGTTGTCGAGGGCCGCGTCGCGCTGGGTGAAGTTGTACTCGCCCCAGATGCGCCGGCCCTGGCGAACATAGATGTGATGCGGACGGTGGCGGTTGTCGGTGAACTCGTCCTTGGGGAAGCCGTACTGACGCGCTTCCTCGCGGATGGCCGTCGGTACTTCGGGGTCATTTTGCAGCAGCCAGAGGTAGCCTTCGGCGTGCGCCCAGTAGCGCTGGAAGATGCGCTCACGCTCGGCGGAGTCCGCCTCGGGCCACTTCCAGTTTTCCTCGGGAAGATCGAACGACTCGCTGGGCACGCCGGTGTCTCCATCAGGATGTGCGTTGTTTAGTTCATACTTCCCGTTCGGCATGGGGAAGAAGTGCATGAGCTTGGTCAGCTTCGTCACTCTGCCGGAGCGCATGTCGTCGAGCATGGCGCGGTAGTCGTCGCGATTGAAGGCGGCGGGCTTTTCGACGGGAACGGCATTCGCCAGGTCCTTGGTGACATGCGTGCGGAAGCAGAAGGCTTGGATGCCATCATCCGCCTCGCCGGTGGAGCCGGGGAGGGGATTGATGTCTTTGAAGCGAAGATAAATCTTCCCCGCGTGACGTTCGCCAAAGGTCTCGCGGCTCTCTCTTCCGACGCGATAGGGCACGCCCGCCAGTGCGGCGAGGTCGCCCTCGTAGGTAGCGTCCACGAAGGTCTTTACCCTGAACTCCGCTTTTTTTCCAGGCTGGGCTAAATCTTCGGCGGTGATGCTGACGAGCTTCACGGTGGGGCCGAAGTCCTTTGGCGCCGCGCCGTCCCGACGCTGGCCCCGCTCCGCATCGCGCTCGATTCCGTCGCTACCCACGACCCGTGCGGAGACGACGCGATGCCGCTGGATGAGCCGGATGTTTTTCTCTCCTGCGAGCATGTCGCGGAATACTTTCTCAGCGACCTTCGGCTCAAACATGTGGCCGCCCTGGCAGACCTTCACCTGCTCGGAGTTCTCGCCGTAGGTCGTCACGTAGTGTTCACGCACCCGCTTCACGAACTCTGCGAAGAGGCCGCCGACCGCCGCCTTTTTGTAGATGTCCGTATTCGTCAACCCGCCGGATACGATGCCGCCCACGTGACTCTTCTCCTCCAGAAGAATCACGTTCGCTCCCGAGCGGGCCGCTGCGACGGCAGCAGCGACGCCGGAAGGGGTGGCGCCTACGACTACTAGGTCCGTCTGCTCGACGGCGAGGACTGACGTCAGGCTGAGGAGGAGGAAGAGGAGGGTGGTGAGTTTCATGGTTGCTGTTTTTTCCACTTTTTCTTCGGAGATGGCTGCTCTTCAAGGCATCATCATTTCTTATCCAACCCGACCGTGTCCCTCAGCATCTTCTTTCTGATCGGCGCATCGGGGTGCAGGCCGGCGGATCGTTCGGCGCCTTGCATGCGTTTGAAGAAAACGGCCCATTCGGGGAAGGTGGACACAGTTTGGCCGAGTTCCTTCCATTGGGTGCGGATGCGCTGCTCCAGCTCCTTGTCCTTGGACTTGCCGGCCTCCCAGCGGGCCATGAGGCTGCGCTGCGCCACGAGGGCTCGGGCATAGATGAAGCCGCAGCGGGTGAAGTGAACTCGGGCGGCGTGCTTGGGATCGGCTGCGACGAGCTTTTCGGCTTCGGCCAGGATGGACTCAGCCTGGGCGAGCAGGTCGTCCGTGTAGTGCTCGTGGATGCGGGTGCGCCGGAAAGGGGACTCGATGCTGTCCACAAAGTGCTGCCGGGTTTTCTCCAGC
>JBJTTY010000026.1:0-62312 GCA_046080425.1 Verrucomicrobiota bacterium | reverse complement strand
GCAACGCCGCGACGGCCGTCCTGCTCTTCCTCTCCTTCCCGCCGCTCGGACATCCGTTTCTCGGGTTCATCGCGCTCGTCCCGGCGGCCCTCGCCGCCGCGTCACGTCCGGACTGGCGCGACTGGCGACGATCCGCCTTCGCCTGCTCCTGGCTGCTCTGGGTCGGCCTGCTGATCTGGCTGCGTCACGTGCACCCGCCGCTGGGCCCGCTTGGGCTGCTGCTGCTGACCGCATGGTGCGCGCTCTTCCCCTGGGCCTGGCTGATGCTGCTGCGCTGGATCCTGCCCGCCTGCGGCGACGCAGGACTGCCCGCCCGCCTGCTCGCGATGCTCGGACTGGCCGGCGGCTGGGCGCTGCTCGAATGGACGCGCTCCGTCGCGCTCACGGGCTTCGGCTGGCTGCCGCTGTCGGCTTCGCAGACGGGAAATCCGGTGATGCTTTCGCTCTGCGCCTGGGCGGGACCGTTCGGACTCTCGGCGGCGCTCGTCCTGCTCAACCTGGGCCTGGCTCGCTGGACGATACGGCTGGCTGACCTGCGCAAGGCGGGACCCGCTCCCGCCGGGCCGGCGGGATGGCTCTCGCGACTGACCCCCGAACTCTACCTCGGCCTCGTCCCGGTGGGACTCGCGTTCCTGACGTTCGTCTCAGCCGGCGCGCTTGGGGCGGCGTGGGAGGACAAGGATGAAGTCCGGGTCGGAGTCGTGCAGACGGACTTCAACCCCTACCTGAAATGGGACTCGGCCAGGCTGGGCGATAACGTGGAACTGGTGCGCAAGCTCACGCTCGTGGCAGCCGGACCCGGAGAGGCCGACGTGGTCCTCTGGCCCGAGGCGGCGCTGCCGCTCTCGCTCGAGGAGCCCGGCTACGTCAGGCTGCTCAAGGAGACGGCCGGAGCCGCCCGCACGACGCTGGTGATCGGCGCGATCGAACGACGCGGGGCCGGCTACGCCAATTCGGTCGTCGCGGTCTCCGCCGACGGAATCACGCCGGCCTACGCCAAGCGGCACCTGGTGCCGTTCGGGGAATACGTTCCGCTCGCCGACTTCCTGCCGTTGCGCAAAGTGGTGCCGATCGCCGAGGACTGCGTGCGGGGCGAAGGCCCGACTTTGCTTCCGGTGACCACGGCGAAGGGTCGCACCTTCGCGATCGGGCCGCTGGTCTGCTATGAGGACGTGTTCCCCGCCCTGGCCCGAGACCACGCGCTGGCCGGCGCCGACATGCTGGCGGTGGTGACCAACGACGCCTGGTACGGCCGGGAGGCCGGCGCCCACCAGCACGCGGCCCACTCCGCGCTCATCGCCGCGGCCACGGGGCTGCCCGTCATGCGCTGCGGCAACGCCGGCTGGAGCGGGACGATCGACCGGCTGGGCCGCTCCCACCCGCTCACGAGCGGCGAGGACCGCACCATCTACTTCCGGGGCGGCATGCGGGCGGCGTCGGTCTGGCTGCCGAAACGCCCGGAGCCGACCTTCTGGGTGCGGCACGGAGAGTGGGCCCCGGGGCTGGGAGGGCTTTTCCTGGCCGCCACCTACGTCTGGCGCCGTCGTCGCGGGCGGGCCTGAGCGAAAAACGAAGGTCGGAGTCGACCTCCGTCCGGTTGCCATCAATGTAGGCGAAGAGGTCATGCGCCCCCTGCCGACCATACTGCTGACGCTCCTGGCGGCCCTCCTGCCGGCGCAGCAGATTAAGAAGCCCAAGTCCGAGTGGCCGGCCGACGGACTCGCGACCTTCCAGCTGCGCGTGCGGGCCATCCCGACCGTCCGCCTCAAGGTCAACGGGACCGAACTGCTCTTCGGAGTCGACACCGGCTGCCAGGGCGTGGGCGTGCTCACCCCGGCGGGCGCCGCGCTCGCCAAAGTCGAACCCGCCTTCAGCCTGCCGACGATGGGCAACTCCGGTCGCAACGAATCGACCTACGGCCTGGTCGAGACGCTCGAGGGAGGCGGCATCATCTGGCGCGACTTCCACATGACGATCCTGCCGCTTGACGGCATGAACATCCACGGCCTGCTGGGAGCCGACCTGCTCTTCGAGCGCCCGTTCTACATGGACCTGACGAACAAGGTCATGACCCTGGGCAAGATTCCGGACACGTCCTCCGCCCATGAGGTGCCCTGCTACAGCCGCGGCGGGCACTGCGGCGTGAACATCATGGTCGACGGGGCGAAGATCCCCATGATCATCGACTCGGGCGCGTCGAAGTCCTACCTCTGCTCGCTGCGCTTCAAGGGGAACACGAAGTTCCTGGGGCACCTCCCGGTCGCCACCGTGCGCGGGACCTCCCTCTCCCGGGTGGAGGTCTGCGAGATCAAGGACCTGCGCATCGGGAACGCCCCCCTGACGGGCGTCGAGTTCATGCGGGACAAGGAGCACAACCTGCTCGGCAACGACTTCTTCCGCAGCCACCCCGTGGCCGTGGACATGCCCTCGAGGCGTCTCTGGCTGTTCGAGCCCCAGGGCAAGGCGCCCTTGCCGGACGCCAAGCCGGCCGAGCCTGCGCGCTGAACGCCCTCAGGGCTTGCGACGGGACCGGGAGGACGAACCGCCGCCCTCCTCTTCGCCGCCCTCGGCGGAAGGCTCCTCCTCGTCGTCCCAGCGGAGACCCGAACCGACCGTCTTGTCGACGGCCTTGTCGTCCTCCACTTCCGGCAGGTCATCGATGTCCTCATCGGTGGCCGCAGGACGCACGGGCTTCTCATCGTCATCTTCCTCGCCCGGAATCTCATGCCCATGGGGCACGAACTCGAGGATGTCGATAATCTCGTCGAAGGGGTGGATCTGGCGGCCCTCGATCAGGGCCTGGTTGCGGAGCTCGCTGAGCTGCTCATCCACGTCCTCCACGGTGAGCTTCTGCTCGAGCTTGATGGTGTCGTTGATGAGCTTCACGCGCAGACGCATGATGTGCTCGAGGAAGTCGGCGTAGGCGCCCTTGTCGCCGTCCTTGATGTTGGGCAGCGCGAACAGCAGCTCCTCGGAGTCAAGGATGTGCTCCGCGACGCGGTGGAGATGGGCGGTCCCGTCCTTCTTCAGCTCGACGGGCTGAAAGGGCACGAAGGCGGCCTCGAGGATCTCATTGGAAAGCCCGTATTCCCGGAGCGGGTCCATCATGTCGAGGATCCAGGGGAACTGATAGGGGTCCAGGATGCCCAGGCTGTCCGGGTCGTAGTGCTTGGGGTCGGAGGTCTCGGTGACCCACCAGCAGCCCTCCTTGTCGTTGAAACGGATGCTGCAGTCCAGCAGCTTGGAGGTCGTCACGGCCATGGCAGGGGGTTTGCCCAAGTCCGGCCGGGAGTCAAGAGGGGTCGGCTCACCCTCTGGGCTTCCCGCTTTCCTTCACGCCAAGGACGGCTATTCAAGCGGCATGTCCTTCCTCTACGAGAACGTGGTCGCCCCGGCGCTCTACCGGATGGACCCCGAGACGGCCCACCAGGTGGGCCTCCGCGGCATGGGCCTGCTGGGCGCCGTCGCCCCGCTCCGGGCGCTGCTTGAGACCGCGCTCACGCCGAAGGGGGCACGCCCCGTCGAGGCCTTCGGACTCCGCTTCCCCAATCACGTCGGCCTCGCCGCGGGCTTCGACAAGGACGGCCTCGGCTGGCGCGGCGCCGCCGCATTGGGCTTCGGCCATGTCGAAGTCGGGACCGTCACGCCCCGCGCCCAGCCCGGCAATGAGAAGCCGCGCGTCTTCCGCTATCCCCCGCTCAGGGCGGTGGTCAACGCCTACGGCTTCCCCAACGCGGGCATGGACGCGCTGCATGCGCGGCTCTCTTCGGGTCCGGCCCGCGGAAGACGCAAGGCGCCGTTGGGCGTGAACGTCGGACGCAACAAGGACACGCCCAACGAGCGCGCGCATGAGGACTACCTCGCGTGCTTCAATCGTCTCGCTCCACTCGCCGACTACGTGACGGTGAACATCAGCAGCCCCAACACTTCCGGCCTGCGGGCCCTGCAGGACCGCGGACCGCTGGTGCGCCTGCTCTCCTCGGTCGCCGAGGCCAACCGAAGCGTGACCGGAGGCCCGGTGCCCCTGCTGCTGAAGGTGGCGCCCGACCTCAGTCCCGCCCAGCTCGGCGACATCGTCTCGGTGGTCGGCGAGACGGGCTTCTCCGGCATCATCGCCACCAACACGACGGTCGCCCGGCCGCCGGGCACGGAAGGCTGCGGGACGCGCGGCGGCCTCAGCGGAGCCCCGCTGCTCGAACGCTCGCTCGGCGTGGTGCGCTTCCTCGTGAAGGAATCGGACGGCCGCATCCCCGTGGTGGGCTGCGGCGGCATCACCTGCGCGGCCGACGCGGGACGCTTCATGGACGAAGGCGCCTGCCTGGTGCAGGTCTACTCAGGCCTGGTCTTCAAGGGCCCCGCGCTCGCGCGTGAGATCGCCGAAGGGCTCGCCTGGCGCGCCCGACGCTGGGTCTGATTACTTCGTCGGCGCGACCGGCACGTGCACCTCGGAGTGCTTGAGGAAGAATGGCACGAAAGGGCTGTTCCAGTAGACCGCATACGGATCCCCCGCGGCCTTCACGTCCGTCCGATTGGCGAGCCATCCGCGCAGCTCCGCGAGCGCCTCCTCGTAGTTGTCACGGCTGTAGGAGCCGCGGATGCCAATGGCGGCCACGCGGCGTTCGGGCGCCGAGGACAGCTTGACCTGGGGCGTCTCCGCCAGGTCGGCGCGCTTGGCCGAGGCCGCGTCCATGTAGAAGACCATGGTGCCCGGCGAGATGCCCGCCTCCACCGGCGCGGTCATCGGGATCTTGTTGGAATCGATGTAGCGGAAGAGCCGCATGAAGAGCCCGTTGTCCGCCGCGAAGTAGTCCTTCGAGGACTCGGTGCGCATCCAGCGGGCCGCCGGCAGGGTCTTGAGCTCGATGTCGCCGGGCGAGGTGCGGGGATAGGCCTCCTCGACGCCGGAGACTGAGGATGGAAGGAAGGGGGCCATGAGGAGGATCAGTAGGCTGCGCATGCGGGAACCCTACGGCGGCGGGGCCGCCTTGGCAAACGTCGTCCGTAACCTTGCCAGCCGGGTCCGGCCGGGTTTGATGGACGTCACATGAGCGAACAGCCCGAAAAGACCACCCTGGCCTCCCGGGCCGGCCACAACTTCCTGACCGGCCTGTTCCTCTTCCTGCCGGTCAGCCTGACGCTCTACATCGTGTCGGTCCTCCTGGATCTCATCGGCAAGCCGGTCCAGGCGGTCGCCAAGGAGGTGATCCGCACGGTCTACGAGAGCTCGGGAAGGAGCATGCCCGACCTTTCCGCAGGCAGCCTCAGCGTGCTCCTCATGGTCGTGAGCGCGCTGGTGATGATCCTGCTGCTCACCGCCGTCGGCTGGCTTTCCAAGCGCCTCTTCGGACGTCTCCTCGAGCGATGGTTCACGCGCCTGCTGGAGCGCATCCCCGGGCTCGGCTCGCTCTACACGTCGATCCGGCAGATGGTCGACGCGCTCAGCGGTCGCAACAAGGACACGTTCCGCCGGGTGGTAATGGTCGAGTTCCCCCGTCCTGGCAGCTGGACGTTCGGCTTCGTCACCCATGAGCAGCCGACGGTCTTCTCCGAAGCCCTCGGCCGGCCGGTGGTCAACGTCTTCATCCCCGCCGCGCCCGCCCCGACGACCGGCGTCATCCTCGCGGTGCCGCCCGAGGACGTGCGCGAGACCAAGCTCACGGTGGCCGAGGCGCTCGGGCTGCTCATGAGCTTCGGCGCGGTCGTGCCCAAGCGGGAAGAGAAGTCCTGACGGATGTCGGGACCCGCGCTGCGCTGCCTGGTGCTCGGACGCGACGCGTCAGGAGAGTCGCACGACCTGCTCACGCTGCTTGAGGCCGACGAGGGGCTCCTGCGCTGCCTGCTGCGCCGGCGACGGGCGGGCGCGGGCGACTCGCCCGACCTCTTCGACGAGGCCGAGGTGACGCTGGAGAAGTCCAAGGACGGCGGGACGCGCTTCGCACGCGACTACCGGGTGGTTCGCCGCCGCACGGGCGTCGGACGCGACCGACGGGCGCTCGATCGGGCCAGCCGGCTGGCCGGCATCCTGCGCCGGAATCCTCCGCCTCCCGAATCGGCCCCGGTGTGCTGGAAGATCGCGCAGGAGACGTTCGACGCCATCGCCGCGCGGCCGCGCCCGGACGCGGCCTACTTCAAGGCGCTCTGGCTCATCCTCAAGGACGGCGGCTGGCCGGTGCACGAGCACTGGTTCTCACGCCTGGGCGGCCGTCAGGCCGACGCGGCCTCGGTGCTGGCCGCCCCGCTCGACGCGCAGACGGCCGACGAGGAGACGGTGGCGGCGCTCTCGGCCGACCTCGAGCGCTGGGCGGCCGGCGAGGTGCACTACGTGCTGCCCTGATGCGCATCGACGTCCAGGCGAGGCGCGTCGAGATGAGCGCCCAGGAGTTCGCGACTTTCCGTCCGGGGCCCGGCGCGGGAGCCGGCGGTTCACCCTGGCGCGCGGAAGCGGGACGGCAATGGCACGCGTCCCTGCGCATCGAGGCCGAGCAGGAGGGCGCAGGCTGGGAGTTCGAACGCGGGGTGGCCTGCGAGATCGGCGCGCTGGGCTGGAAGGTCGCGGTCACGGGCCGCACCGACCAGTGGCGCGACCGGGACGGGGTGACGGAGATCCGGGAGATCAAGACCGTCACCTGCTCCCTGCCCCGCCGCACGGAATGGCTGCTGCAGCGCTACCCGCACCACTTCCTCCAGCTGGCGGCCTACTGCCACGCGGCCCGGCTGCGCTTGGGCGCGGTGAGCGTGTCCGGCGAATTGGTCTTCGTGGACCCGACGGACGGCACGCGGCAGAAGGTCGCGCTGCCCGAGGCGGCCGAGGCCGACCTGCTCCGTCAGGCCGAACAGGTCGCGGCCCACGCGGAGAACCGCCGCGCGAGCCACGCCCGGCTCCTCGCCCTGCCCGACCGCGCGCCGTTCGCCGACCCGCGGCCGGAATGGGAGGCCTGCGGCTCGGACCTCGACCACGCGGCGCTGGAATCCTCGACGCGGCTGCTCATCGCCCCCACGGGCTTCGGCAAGACCTCCGCAGCCCTGCGGCACGGGCTCTCGCTGCTCCGGGGCGGACGCGCCGGGCGGCTGCTCTACCTCACCGGCAAGGGCACGGGACAGCTCCAGGTGCTCCGCGAGCTGCGACGGATGGCCAAGCCGGGAGAGCTCCGCGCCCTGCTGCTCAGGCCGCGGGCGGAGCATGAGGTCGCCGGCATCAGCGACGACCCGGAGGTGATCCGGCGCAACTGGGCCCTGGCCAAGATCGACCCGCCCTCGCTGCTCGACGCGGGCGCCGACCTGCGCAAGGTCCGCGAACTGGGCCGCGTGGCCGGCGTGCCTCCCTGGGACATCACCAAGGCCATGCTGGTGCACGCCGACGCGGTCATCTGCGACTACAACTACGTCTTCTCGCCCCGCAACCGGGCCGCGCTGGAGAGCGTGCCGGGCTGGGACGAGTCCGACACGGCCCTGATCGTCGACGAGGCCCACAATCTCCCGGACCGCGCGGCGGAGTGCCTCTCGCTGAGGGATGACGCTCAGTCGGCCGCCGACTTCGCCCACGCGCTGCTCACGCAACGCGCGCCGGCGGGATGGATCTCCGCCGCCCAGTCGTGGGCCGACTTCCTCGGGCGTCTGCCCGCCGCCGACGCGACAACGCCGGAGGATCGGCTTGAGGCGATGGCGATCGCCGACCGCTTCGCGCTGCTCGCCGCCGAACAGCCCTTCAGTACCGACGGACTGCCCGATGACGCCCGGCAGGCGGTCTGGGACATGGCCGCCTGGTCCGAACGGCTGGAGTCCTCCGACCTCGGCTGGCTGCTCTGGTCCCCCAAGCCCGGCACGCTCAGCCTCGACTGCCTCACGGCCGCGCGCACGACGGGCGAACGGCTCCGCTCCTTCGGTCACGCGCTGCTCATGACCGCCACGCCGGGCCCCAAGGGCGCGCTCGCCGCGGACTGCGGGCTGGATCCGGACGCGCTCGTGCGCGTGGACGCGGCGGCTCCCTGGAGGCAGGGCGCCTATTCGGTGGCGATCGACGCCCGGGCGGACACGCGGCTCAAGGCGCGCGAATCGACCCTGGCGCTCACCGCCGCGAGCCTGCGGCGGCTCTCCGAGGACGGCGCGGTCGCGGCGTTCTTCCCCTCCTACCGCTACGCGGAGGCAGTGGTGACCGAGCTGCGCAAGGCGCACCCCGACGTCGACGTGGCCCTGCAGCCGCGCGGACTGGGGCCGGACGGCACGGCGCGCTTCGTGGAGGATTCGCTGAACCGCTTCACGGTGCTGTGCCTCATCCTCGGCGGATCGCTCGGCGAAGGCGTCGATATGCTCGGGGGCCGCATCCGTTCGGCGGTCGTGGTCGGCCCCGCCCTGCCCGAAGTGAACGCGCTGCAAGAGGCACGCCGCAAGATGTTCGCCGCCGACGGGGCTGAGGACGCCTTCTCGCTCGCCTACGTGCGCCCCGGGATGCGCAAGGTGAACCAGGCGCTGGGGCGCCTGGTGCGGGCCCCGGGACACTCGGCCCGGGTCCTCCTGCACTGCCGGAGGTTCGCCGACGAGACCTACCGCGTCCTGCTGTCCGGAGAATACGGCGACCCGCCGGTCCTGACGGACGACGGCGAGTTCACGCGCTGGGCGGAACGGAGCTGACTCAGACGCGTGCGACGACCTGGTCGAGAGGCCGGCGGATCTTGGCCATCCGGGCGTACTTGTCCTCGGCGGAACGATAGCCGGCCGCGCAAGCTACGACGGTCTCGTAGCGGGTGCCCTTCAGGCCGAGAATCTCGTCATACTTGGCGGGGTCGATGCCCTCCAGCGGGCAGGTGTCCACGCCGAGGACCGCCGCGGCGGCCATGAACTGTCCGAGCGCGATGTAGACCTGGCGGGCGGCCCATTCGCGCTGCCGCTCCGCGGACATGCCCTTGGTCACGTTGTCCACCATCAGCTGGCGGTAAGGCTCGAGCTTGGAGGGGTCGGCACGGCGCTCGGAGACCATCTGGTTGAAGAAAGCCTGCACGTCGGCTTCGGTCACGGAAGTCTGTCGCGTGAACACCACGAGGTGCGAAGCGTCGGTCACCTGGGACTGCCCCCACGAATGCGGACGCAGCTGCGCGCGCTTGGCGGGGTCGGCCACGATGAAGAACTTCCAGGGCTGGAGGCCGTAGGAGGACGGCGCCAGCTGGAGCGACTGCTCGAGCGCCTTCCACTGCTCGGCCGGAATCGGACGGGTGTCGAAGGCCTTGGTGGCATAGCGCCAGCGGAGTGCGGCATCGAGCTGGGCGGGAGTCGTGGCGGGGGTCATGGTCGACCGACACAACCCGCCGCACGGCCCGCTGTCAAATCACGCGGGCGAAAGCGCGCCTCCCGAGAGCACGTAGCGTCGGGACGCCCGCTCCGCGAACTCGCGGCTGTGCGTGACCAGGACCAGCGCCGTGCCGAGCGTCGCGACCACCCCGAGCATGAGCGACATGACCTCCTCGGCCGTGCGTTCGTCGAGATTGCCCGTGGGCTCGTCGGCCAGCAGCACCGGCGGACGGTTCACGAGCGCGCGGGCGAGCGCGACCCGCTGGCATTCGCCCCCTGAGAGCTTCGACGGAGGATGGTCGGCCCGGGCGGAGAGACCGACCTGGCCGAGCAGTTCGAGGGCGCGGCGGACGGCCTCGGCGGAAGGCACGCCGGCGATGCGCGCGGCGAGCGCGACGTTCTCCAGCGCGGAGAGCTCGGGCATCAGCTGGTAGTTCTGGAAGACGAAGCCGACCCCGCGTCCGAGCGCCATGCGCGGCGGACAGAGTCCCCGCCCCGGCAGGAGCACCTCGACCTTGCCGGCGTCGGGCAGGTCGAGCCCGCCGAGGATCTGCAGCAAGGTGGTCTTGCCCGAGCCGGAGGAACCGCGAATCGAGACCGACTCTCCCGCCCGGACCTCCAGAGAGACCTCATTGAGCACGGACAGCGGCCCCGCGGGCGAGGCGTAGGACCGGGCCAGGCCGGCGGCTCGCAGCACGGGCTCAGGCATCGCGCATGGCCTCCGAGGGCTTGCGGCCGGCGGCCCAGAGCGCGGGGAAGAGCCCGGCGGCCGCCGTGGTGACCAGGGTGAAGAACGCCGCGACCAGGAAGTCGGAGGCGTCGTAGTGCAGCGGCACCCGGGAGAACTGGTAGACGCTGGCGACCATGTCGCCGTCGCCGAACAGCCGGTTCACCGTACCGAGGATGCCGTCGCGTAAGGTGAGGATCGTCCAGGTGAGCCCGAAGCCGGCGAGCGTGCCGATCATCCCGATGAGCAGCCCCTGCAGCGCGAAGAGCAGCACCAGCTCGGCACGTCCCGCGCCCAGCGCCGCGAGGACGCCGACCTCCCGGGCGCGGCGGATGACCGCCGAGAAGAGCGTGCTGCCGATGGAGAACGAGGCCACCAGCGTGATGATGAACATCAGGAAGAAGAGCATCGTCTTCTCGAATCGGATCGCCTCGAGGAAGTTGCGCTTCACGTGCTGCCAGGGGATGAAGGCGAGGCCCGGACGCGCGGCGGAGAGCCGGGCGGCGACGGTTTCGGCCTCAGCGGGCTCCTTCAGGCGCAGCGTGAGCCCGTGGGCGCGGCCGCCCAGCGCCCAGAGGTCGTCGAAGCGGCGCAGCGGGATGAGCGCCGCGCGGTCGTCGACCTCCGTGAAACCCGTGCGGATGACCGCGCAGACCTCGAGCTCGACCGGGAGCGGCGCCCGGCCCTTCTCCGCGCGCTCCGCCATGGCGGGCGACCAGAGCTCGACCTTGTCGCCCACCCGCACCCGGAGCGAGCGGGCGAGCCCGGCGCCGAGCGCCACGCGGCCGTCGTCGATATCGTCGAAGGAGCCGAAGGCGACGTAACGGCGTGCCGGCTGGTCGGGGTCGGAGGGGTCGATGCCGCGCACGCCGGCCACCGCGGAGAAGTCGCCGTTGCGGATCAGCGCCGGACCTTCCGCGTAGGGCGCGGCCGAGCGCACGGCCGGATCGGACTTCAGCGCACGAGCGAGCTCGGCGGGACGTACGACCGGCGCCGCAGCGGTGACCACGCAGTCGCCGAAGGACTCGCGGATGCGCAGGCGGTGCTCCTCGCCGAAGCCGTTCATCACCGTCTGCACCACCAGCAGCGAGGCCACGCCGAGCGCCACCCCGAGGATGGACACCGTGGCGAACGCCGGGAAGCGCCGGCCCGGGGGGAACAGCTGCCTCAGCGCGAGATGGAGGAACCAGGGCACCTGCGTGCGGTCAGGGATTCGCGGAGGGCCGGAGCGTGGGGAACAGGATCACGTCGCGGATGTTGGCCGCGCCCGTGAGCAGCACCGCCAGACGGTCTATGCCCACGCCCAGTCCGCCCGCGGGCGGCATGCCGTGCTCGAGCGCCAGCAGGAAGTCCTCGTCGACCTTGTGCTGCTCGGCTCCGGCCTGGACCTGGAACATCTCGCGCTGCACCCCGGGGTCGTTCTGCTCGGAGTAGGCCGGGGCGATCTCCTGGCCGTTGATGCAGAGCTCGAAGACGTCGATGGTCGACTCGTCGCCGCGGGTGATTTTGGCGAGCGGGCAGAGCTCCCGGGGGACGTGCGTGACGAAGGTCGGCTGGATGAGCGTGGGCTCGATCAGCTTGCCGAAGACCTCGTTGGTGACCTCGTAGTCCTCCCAGTCGGCGCGCGGCTCCTCGAGCCCGAGCGCGCGGCAGGCCGCGATCTTCTCCTCCTTGGTGCGGGAGAACCACTGCGGGTCGCCGGTGCGCTCCAGGATGAGGTCCTTGTACTTCGCCTCGCGCCATTCGCCGCCGAGCTCGATGACCGTGCCGTCGTGCCGCGTGATGGAGGTGGTGCCGAGGGCCTCGCGGGCCGCAGTCTGGATGAGCGAGCGCACCAGCTCCATCATGCCGCGGTAGTCGCTGTAGGCCTGGTAGGCCTCGAGCATGGTGAACTCCGGGCTGTGGCGGGGCGAATAGCCCTCGTTGCGGAAGACGCGACCGATCTCGAACACGCGGTCCAAGCCGCCCACCAGGCAGCGCTTCAGGTGCAGCTCGAGCGCGATCCGCAGGTTGAAGTCGCAGTCGAGCGCGTTGAAGTGCGTCTGGAAAGGACGGGCCGCCGCGCCGCCGGCGACCGAGTGCAGCGCGGGCGTCTCGACCTCGAGGAAGCCCCGGCTCCAGAGGAAGCGGCGGATCGACTCGATGATGCGGCTGCGCGCCATGAGGCGGCGGCGGGACTCCTCGTTCACGACGAGGTCGAGGTAGCGCTGGCGGTAGACCTGGTCCTGGTCGGCCAGGCCGGCCCACTTCTCCGGCAGCGGACGCAGGGCCTTGGCGAGCAGACGGTACTCCGACACGCGCACCGTGACCTCGCCCGTCTTGGTGCGGAAGAGACGGCCGCGCACCCCGACGAAGTCGCCCATGTCGAGGAGCTTCTTGAAATGGGCGTCGTAGCGGTCGCCGAGGGCGTCGCGGGTGAAGTAGCACTGCTGGACGCCGGAGCGGTCCAGGACCTTGACGAAGCTGGCCTTGCCCATGACGCGCAGCGCAACGATGCGGCCGGCGACGGAAACCTCCGGACCCTCCTCGACGCCCTCGGGCAGAAGCCCCGGGCAGTCGGCGGCGACATGCGTCTGGTCCCACTCGGCCCGGAAGGGATCCTCGCCCGCCGCCCGGAGCTGGGCGAGCTTCTCCAGCCGCACGGCCCGGAGGTCATGGGAGATGGCGTTGAGGTCGGGCTTTTCGCTCATGCGGCTGCTGGAAAGGGGTGCCTTCCGGAGGGCGGGGAGGCAAGGGCGAAAGGGTCGGGCGCGCGGGCGTTTCCGTGTTGCGGAGGCGGGCGCGCGGGGGATAACCAGACCTCCATGAAGGCGTACCTCGAACTGCTCGGCCACGTGCGGCGGAACGGCGAGCGTCGCCTCGACCGCACGGGCGTCGGCACCCTGGGCATCTTCGGCGCGCAGATGCGCTTCGACCTCGCGGAGGGCTTCCCGCTGGTCACCACCAAGAAAGTGCACCTCAAGTCCGTGGTGCACGAGCTGCTCTGGTTCCTCTCCGGCAGCACCGACAACGCCTGGCTCAACGAGCGCGGCGTCAGCATTTGGAACGAATGGGCCACGGCGGAGCAGTGCGCGAAGTTCGGCCGCAAGGCGGGCGACCTCGGTCCGGTCTACGGCCACCAGTGGCGGCGCTTCGGCGCGACGCGCCTGCCGGACGGCTCCTGCGCAGACGACGGCGTCGACCAGATCCGCCGGCTCGTCGAGGAGATCCGCCGCAACCCCTCGAGCCGCCGGCTCATCGTGACCGGATGGAACCCGAAGGAGGCCGACCAAGTCGCGCTCCCTCCCTGCCACACGCTCTTCCAGTTCCACGTCTCCGGCGACGGCAGGCTCAGCTGCCAGCTGTACCAGCGCAGCGCCGACCTCTTCCTCGGCGTGCCGTTCAACATCGCGAGCTACGCGCTGCTGACGCACATGCTCGCGCAGGTCACCGGACTGAAGCCCGGACACTTCGTGCACACCTTCGGCGACGCCCACGTGTACCTGAACCACCTCGAGCAGGTGGATCTGCAGCTCTCGCGCGAGACGCGCCCCCTGCCCCGCCTGGTCCTCAACCCCGAGGTGAAGGACCTGTTCGCGTTCAAGTTCGAAGACGTGGCGGTCGAGGGCTACGACCCGCATCCGGCGATCAAGGCGCCGGTGGCCGTCTGACGTGGACCTAGGCCGTCCGCTCATCGCCATCGCCGCCGTCGCGCGCAACCGCGGCATCGGCCTGGCCAACCGGCTGCCGTGGCGCATCCCGGAGGACTTCGCGTTCTTCAAGGCGACGACGATGGGCCATGTGCTGCTAATGGGACGCAAGACCTACGAGTCCATCGGTCGTCCCCTGCCTGGCAGGACGACGGTCGTGCTCAGCCGATCGGGCTTCACCGCTCCGGGCGTCACGGTGGCCAAGGACTGGCAGGAGGCCGCGGCGGTGGCTCCGGACCGGAAACTGTTCCTGGCGGGAGGCGCCGCGCTTTATGCCGAGGCCCTGCCTTGGTGCTCCGAGCTCATCCTGACCCACGTGCAACTCGAGCCCGAGGCGGACGCCTTCTTCCCTGACTGGCGGGGGGTCTTTGACGAGGGCGCGGTGCTGGAGACCCATCCCACCTGCACCATGCGACGCCATCTGCGCTTGCGGCGGGGATGAGGGAGCCCACCGCTTGCTCTCATGACTTGGGAAAAAGGCGGTTTTCGCTGGTTTTCTCCTTTCCAACCCCTCCCCCCGTCCTAACTTCCCGACCATGCCGGACGGCCTGTTTATCTTCTTCGCCGCCCTGACGCTCGGGGCGGCCTCCCTCCTCGTCCTCAGCCGCAACGCAGTCACCTCCGCGATGGGCATGATCCTCGCCCTCGTGGGGGTGGCGGCGGACTTCTTCCTCCTCGACGCCTACTTCCTGGGCGTCCTGCAAGTGCTCGTCTACGCCGGCGCCGTGATGGTTCTGTTCCTGTTCATCATCATGCTCCTCGACACCGAGGACCCTGCCGGCGCCTACCCCTGGAAGAAGGCGGCGGGCGGCCTAGCCGTGTTCTTCCTCCTGGCCGCCGGCGTCCTCTGGCTCTTCCACTGGTCGGGCGCCGTGCCTGGCACGGCCGCCGGGGCGACCCCGCCCGAACTGACCGCCAATCCGGCCGAGTTCGCAACCGCCGCCAAGGCCTTCGGACGCCTCCTCTACACCAAGTACCTCCTGCCGCTCGAGATCGCCGGCCTCCTCCTCCTGACCGCGCTCGTCGGCGTGGTCTCGCTGAGCAAGGACGCGCCCGCCGGACAGGCCTGAAGCCATGGAAAACACCGCCCTCGCCCACCATCTCATCTTGGCCGGACTGCTGTTCGCGCTGGGCCTGGCCGGCGTCCTCGTGCGCCGCAACCTCCTCGTCGTCTACATGTGCCTCGAGCTCATGCTCGCGGCCGCGACCCTCGCCCTCGTGGCCTTCTCCCGCTTCAACCGCACCATGGACGGCGCCGTGCTCGTGTTCTTCGTCATCACCGTCGCGGCCGCCGAGGTGGCCGTCGGACTCGCCCTCATCGTGGCCCTCTACCGCCGGCGCGGCACGGTGAGCTCCGAACGTCTCGACGTCCTCCGCCCCTGACCCTCCGAAGATGTCCTCCGACCTCTCCCCCCTCGTCCACTGGATCCTCTTCCTGCCCCTCGGGGCCGCGGCGCTGCAGGCCCTCCTGCTCCGCCGGCAGGGCGCGGTCGCCTCGTGGCTCTCCACCGGCGCGGCCTTCATCGGAGCCGGCCTCGCCCTGCGCATCCTGCTGACCTCCGAGGCCGACGTGCGCTGGCATGCCGAGATCGCGCGCCTGGGCGACATCTCCCTCGGCGTCGGCTACCTCGTCGACGCCCACGCGCGCCTGATGCTCTTCGTCGTCACCTTCGTCGGGGCGCTCATCCACCTCTTCTCCGTCGGCTACATGGCCGACGACGACGCGCGCGGCCGCTTCTTCGCCGGACTGTCGGTGTTCATGTTCTCCATCCTCGGCATCGTCGTGGCGGACAACCTCCTGATGACCTTCGTCTTCTGGGAACTCGTCGGCTTCAGCTCCTACATGCTGATTGCGCACTACTTCGACCGCGACTACGCCGCGGCCGCCTCGCGCAAGGCCTTCGTCGTGAACCGCGTCGGCGACCTCGGCTTCATTCTCGGACTCGCCTTCTGCCTCTCGCGCTTCGGCACCCTGCAGTTCGAGGAACTGCGCGCCCTCTCGCCCGCCGGCGGCTGGCCCTTCGCGCTCGGCGCCCTGCTCGCGTGCGGCTTCATCGGCAAGTCCGCCCAGTTCCCCCTGCACGTCTGGCTGACCGACGCCATGGCCGGCCCGACGCCCGTCTCCGCCCTCATCCACGCCGCGACGATGGTCGCCGCCGGCGTGTACTTCATGGCGCGGATCTTCTTCCTGCTCGACCCCTCGCTGCTCCAGATCGTCGCCGTCTCCGGCGCCGGCATGGCCGCGCTGGGCGGGCTCTGCGCACTGGCTCAGACCGACATCAAGAAGTCGCTGGCCTACTCGACCCTCGCGCACCTCGGCATCATGGCCTGCGCCCTCGGCCTCGGCCGGCCCGAGCTCGCCCTGCTGCACATGGCGATGCACGCCTTCTTCAAGGCCACGCTCTTCCTCGGCGCTGGCTCCGTGATCCACGGCTGCCACCACGAGCAGGACATGCTCAGGATGGGCGGACTGCTGAGGAGGATGCCCGTCACCGCGGCCGCCTTCATCGCGGCCACGCTCTCCAACTGCGCCGTGCCCTTCCTCGCCGGCTGGTATTCGAAGGACGCCGTCATCGAGGCCGCCTTCCATTCCGGACGCGCCGCCGAGGCGGCGCTGCTCTCCGTGGCCGCCGTCGCCACCTGCCTCTACAGCGCCCGCATGATCCGCCTGGTCTTCCTCGGCGCGCCCGCCTCCGAGGAGGCTTCGCACGCCCATGAGTCGCCCTGGACGATGACCCTGCCGCTCATCGTGCTCGGACTCGGCTACTCGCTCTTCGGGGGCCTGCTGGCCGCCGCGATGATCCCCGCCTCCTCCCTCGCGACCGTCGCGGAGCCGCTCCGGGCCATGGCCTTCCACGCCACGGCTCCGGCGACGCTCGTCGGCCTCGCGGCGCTGGCGCTCGGCGCCTTCGCCCTGAAGTTCTACGCCGTCGAACCGGGACGCGACGCCCTGCGTGACCGCCTTCCGGGGCTTTACGCCGCACTTGAACGACGCTGGATGGACGGACTCTACCGCTGGTACGTCGACTCCGTGCAGCGCCGCGTCGCCGAACTCATCGCCTTCCTCGACCTGCTCCTGGTGAACGGGCTGTCCGTGCGCTGGGTCGCCGCCGGCGTCCCGGCCCTGCTCGGCTTCCTCGCCGGGCGCGTCTTCCACGGCGGACAGGCCCGCGCCTACGCCGCCTGGACCGCGGCGGGCGTCATCTTCATCGCCTGGATCCTCATCGCCCGCTGAACATGGCAGCCCTTCCCGCCCACCTCCTGCAGGCCGTCGTCGCCACGCCCGTCGTGACGGGCCTGCTGCTCATCGCCGGCCGCAGGCTGCCCCGCTCCCTCGGCGCCCTCATCGCCTTCCTCGGCTTCGCCGTGCCGGCGGCCATCGCGCCCTGGCTGCTGGTCGAATGGGCGGACCTGTCGATTCCTCCGGAGGCCTTCAAGTCGGCCGGACCGTGGGGCGTCGGACTGGCCCTCAACGGCTTCAGCGCCCCGCTGCTCGCGATGACCTCGCTGGTCGGGCTGGCGGCCGGCATCAAGGCCCTGACGCAGGACGTCGAGTCGCGCCACGCCTACCTCGGCCTGCTGCTCTTCATGCTGGGGGGCACGCTCGGCGTCTTCGCCACCGATCACGTCGTCGGCTTCTACTTCTTCCACGAGTTCGCGCTCATCCCGACCTTCGTCCTCACGCTCTTCTGGGGCGGCGAGGGCCGGAGACCCGCGGCCATGCAGATGGCGATCTACCTGACCGTCGGCGCAATGGCCTCCCTCGCCGGCATCCTCATGGCCGTCGACGCGGCGGACCTCGACTGGACCAAGGCGACCTTCGAGTCCGTGGCCGACGGACTGGCCGCCAAGGGCGCGCCCACCGGCGCCGGCGCCCTCGCGCTCTTCGGCTTCGGCACCCTCGCCTCGCTCTTCCCCTTCCATTCCTGGGCGGCGCCCGGCTACTCGGCCGCGCCCACGCCCGCCGCGATGCTGCACGCGGGCGCGCTCAAGAAGTTCGGCCTCTACGGACTGGCCCTGCTCGGCCTCACCTCCCTGCGCATCACCGAGGGCGCGCTGGGCAACTGGCTGCTGTGGCTCGCGCTGGGCAACGTGACGCTCATCGGCTTCGTCTGCCTCACGCAGGTCGACCTCAAGCGCCTCGTCTCCTGGAGCTCCGTGGCCCACATGGGTCCGGTGTTCCTCGGCCTCTGGGTCGCGGGCGCCCGCGGCTCCGCCTCGGGACTCGACGCCGCGGTTCTCCTGATGACCGCGCACGGCCTCTCCTGCGCCGCGCTCTTCCTCCTCTCCAACGACGTGCGCGTACGCGCAGGATCCTACCGCTTCGAGGACATGGGCGGCCTCGCCTCACGCGCGCCGGTGCTCGCGGCGTTCTTCGTCGCCGCCTCGATGGCCTCGCTGGGCCTGCCCGGCTTCGCCAACTTCTGGGGAGAGATCGGCGTCTTCCTCTCCCTCCGCGCCGAGCCCCTCTGGATCCAGGCACTCGTGGCCTCCACGGTCGTGATCACCGCGGTCTACACCCTGCGCGCGGCCGCCGCCGTGTTCTTCGGACCCGCCTCCGCCGCCCTGGACGCCCGCGCGGCCGCGGCGCCCTTCGGCGACCTCTCCTGGCCCTCACGCGTCGCCGCTGGCCTGCTGCTGGGCGCGTCGCTGACGCTCGGCTTCCTTCCATCCCTCGTGACCGACTCCACCAACCGCGTCTCCGCTGACGTCGTGAAGTACGTCCGTCCCGCCGCCCAGACCCCTTCCGCCCGATGACGAGCCCCATCGCCGAAATCGACCTCGCCTTCAAGGCGCTCGCCCCGCGCACGTCCGACTGGACCGCCATCCTGCCCGAACTGGGCGTGGCTGGCCTCTCGCTCTTCGCCCTGCTGCAGGCGCTGGTCATCCCGGAAAGACTGCGCTGGCTGATCCCCGCCACGGCGCGGGCGGGCCTGCTGCTCGTCGCGGTGATGGCGCTGACCCCGGAAGCCGCCTGGACGCAGGCCGTCGACGCGCCGCTCTTCGGCGGACTGCTGCGGCACAACCTGCCGATGCCCTGGGTGCGCCTCATCTTCCTCTCCTCCGCCTTCCTCACCAGCGTGCTGGCGGGACGGTTCCTGACCGCCCGGGGAGCCGGACTGGCCGACTACCATCACGTCCTCCTCGTCGTCACGGCGGCGTTCATGCTCCTCGTGCAGTCCGACCATTTCGTGCCGTTCTTTGTCTCGCTCGAGACCGCGGCCGTCGGACTCTACGTGCTGGTCGGCTACCTCCGCCGCAGCGAGGCCTCGCTCGAGGCGGGCGTGAAGTTCCTGGTCGCGGGCGGCCTGAGCTCGGCCTTCCTGCTCATGGGCATGGTGCTCGTGTACGGCAGCCTGGGAGCTCCCGGCGCCGGCGACTCGCTCGCCTTCCCCGTCATCGCGAAGGCTCTCGCGGCCGGCAAGGGCACGGTCCTGACGCTCGCCGGCGCAGCCATGATCGTCGGCGGCGCGGCCTTCAAGCTCGGCGCCTTCCCCTTCCACTCCTGGATACCGGACGTCTACCAGGGCGCGCCGACGCCCACGACCGCCTACCTGGCCACCGCCTCGAAGGCGGCGGGCGCCCTCGCGCTCCTGCTCATCGCCACCGGTCCCTTCGCGCCGCTCGCGGCCAAGCTGGCTCCGGCCCTGGCCGGCCTCTCCCTCCTGACCCTGCTCGCGGGCAACCTCGCGGCGCTCGCCACGTCGGACATCAAGCGTGCCCTGGCGCTCTCCGGCGTCTCGCACGCGGGCTTCCTGCTGGCCGCCATCACGGTCGCGGTGGCGAAGCCGGACGCGACGGCCTTCGGCTTCACCGTCGAAGCGGTCGCGGTCTACTACCTGCTGGCCTACGTCATCGGATCATTCCTCACCCTGCAGTCCCTGGCCGGAGTCCCCTCCTCCGAAGACCACGTGCGGCCCCTCACCTCCCTGCGCGGCCTGATCCGGCGCTCGCCCTCCCTCACGGCGGGACTCTGCTTCGGCATCGGCTCCCTGGCGGGCGTGCCCCCTTCGGTCGGCTTCGTGACCAAGCTCCTCGTGCTCGCGCTGCTGGTGCAGGCCGGAATGTGGTGGGTGCTCGGCGCGGCCCTCATCGGCGTGGCCGTGAGCATCCACTACTACTTCGGCATCCTGCGCGAAGCCGTGGCGCGTCCGGGTGACGACCGTGAGGAGACCGTGCCCCTGGAGACCGGAGCCGTGTCGCGATTCGTGATCGCCGCGCTGTCGCTCGCCACCCTCGCGGCCGGCGCGCTGATCCTGCTCTGAGCCTCAGCTTCCGCGTCCCTTGCCGCGTGGGTGATGGCGGCGATGGGACTCGGTGAGCGCCGAACGCTCGACGGAGGCGTAGATCTGCGTCGTCGAGATGTCGGCGTGCCCGAGCATCTCCTGGATTGAGCGCAGGTCGGCGCCGCCCGCCAGCAGGTGGGTGGCGAAGGCGTGCCTCAGCAGGTGCGGCTTGACGGGAGCATCCACGCCGGCGCGCCGGGCGGCCGTCCTCACGCCGAGCCAGAAGGTCTTACGCGAGATGGCGACGCCGCGCGCGCTGAGGAAGAGCGCGCTGCCCGTGCGGGGCCGGGCCAGGGCCGGACGCGCCTCCTTCAGGTAGCGCGCCAGGGCGCGCAGCGCGGCCTCGCCCACGGGCACGACGCGGTCCTTGGAACCCTTGCCGCGCACGCGTACCACCGCCTCCCGCTCGTCCACCGACTGCAGCTCCAGGCCGCAGAGTTCCGAGATGCGCAGGCCGGAGCCGTACATCAACTCGAGCATCGCGCGGTCGCGCAGCCCCTGGGGCGTGCGCTCATCCGGCGCGGTCATGATGCGCGCGGCCTCCTCCGCGGTCAGACGGCCGGGCAGACGGCGGCGGAAGCGCGGGCCGCGGGCGAGTTCGGTGAAGTCGTCGCGGCGCAGCCCCGTGCGCACCAGGTGGGCGGCGAAGGAGCGCGCGGACGACAGGCGGCGGGCGAGCGAGGCGGGCGCGTGCCCGCGCCGGTGCATCGAACGCACCCAAGACTCGAGGTCGGCGAGGACGGCCTCGGTCCAGGTGGAACGCCCGGCCCGGGCGCAGTGACGGGCGAACTCCGTCAGGTCGGACTCGTAGGCGGAGACCGTCAGCCGGGAGAGTCCGCGCTCGAGCGCGAGATGGGCGAGGAAGGCCTCCAGCGGTTCCGTGAGGCCCGCGGGGACCGCCGACGGACGCGATTTCGGACGTCTGGCCATGCCTTCATCAGTATTGCCCCGCCGTCCGCGGAGTCCATAAGGTTCCGGCATGCCGAGCCCGCGCGAACGCGCCATGAAGCCCACGGACCTGCGGGGAATCCTCCGCTACGTCCCCATGTTCCGCGACCACGTCTTCGTGGTCGCGGTCGACGGCTCGGTCGTGGCTCATGAGAACTTCGCGAACATCGTGACCGACATCGCGGTGCTGCGCAGCCTGTCCATCAAGGTGGTGCTCGTCCATGGCATCGGCCACCAGCTCGTCGGGCTGGCGGGCGAGCACAACGTGGCGCTTTCCGACGTCCAGGGCGAGGGGATCACCGACGCCTCGACGATGTCTCTCGCCCGCGAGGCGTCCGCCCTCGTCTCCCAGTCGGTGCTGGAGAGCCTCTCCCAGGCGGGCCTGCGCTGTGCCATCACCAACGCCGTGCGCTCCACCAAGGTCGGCGTGCTGCGCGGCAAGGACCACCTCTACACCGGCAAGGTCGAGAAGGTCGACACGGCCCTCCTCAAGTCGATGCTGTCGCAGGACGTGCTCCCGCTCGTCACGCCCATCCTCTGCGACCGCGAGGGCATGTCCCTGCGCGTGAACAGCGACCACCTCGCCATGGAACTGTCCGCGGCCCTCGGCGCCTCCAAGCTCATCTACCTCACGCCCTTCCCGGGCCTGCAGGTCGACGGCCAGGTGCAGGTCAACCTCCCGGAGGACGACCTCAAGCGCCTGCTCGCCGACCGGACGGCGAAGCTCGACCCGCGCATCCGCAGCAAGGCGCTGCAGGCGGCCAAGGCGCTCGACGAGGACGTGCCCCGCGCGCACATCCTCGACGGGCGAGTCTTCGGCTGCCTGCTCACCGAGATCTTCGACAAGGTAGGGCTGGGCACGATGATCCACGCCAACGACTACGACCGCATCCGGCAGGCGAAGAAGAAGGACTCGCAGGCGCTCTACAACCTCGCCAAGCACGGTGCCCGGACGGACGCCCTGGTGTCCCGTACGCGGCAGCAGATCGAGCAGACGATCGGGCAGTTCTACGTCTACGAGATTGACGACAGCATCATCGGCTGCGCGGCGCTCCGTCCCTACGGCGAGGGCAAGGTGATGGAACTGGGGGCGGTCTACGTGCAGCCCTTCTACCACGGCCGCGGCGTCGGCCGGAAGCTCGTCGAGTTCGCCAAGCGCCGCGCCAAGGAGCTCGGGGCACGCAAGCTCATCGTGCTCACGACGCAGACGCAGGGGTTCTTCCAGTCGGCCTGCGGCTTCGTGACCGCCACGGCCAAGGACCTGCCGTCCGAACGCCGGGCGGAGCTCAGGGCCAGCGGGCGCAACTCGCAGGCGCTGGCCTTCCCCCTCGCGCGCCTGACGGACTCGGTCCGCTGAGTCAGCCTCCGCGCGGCGTGAAGTAGCCGCGCTGCTTCTCGCTCACGGGCCGGCCGAGCTTCTCGAGCACGGCGAGGAAGTCGGCCCAGACGGTGCGCTTGGCGGTTTCGGAGGGCGTGTGCAGCAGGTAATTGGGGTGGAATCCGAGCAGCACGGGCATGCCCGCCACCTCGTGCCAGGTCCCTCGCACTTTCTGCACAGGCTGCTTGATGCCCAGGAGCGACTCGTGCGCGTTCGCGCCCAGGGCCATCACGACCTTGGGCGAGACGGCCTGGATCTGCGCCATCAGGTAAGGGCGGTTGAAGGCGAGCTCGCGCGCGTTGGGCTGACGCTTGACGAGGGCGTTCGCGGGCTCGGGCCGCCATCCCATCGCGGGCAGCAGGAATATGTCCTTCTCGCCGAGTTCTGCGGCGGCGAGGATCTTGCGGAGCAGCGCGCCGGCGTCGCCGGCGAAAGGCACGCCGGCCTCCGCCTCCTCCAGGGTGGGCGCTTCGCCGACCAGCACCAGGGGTGCGTCGGCCGGACCGACGCCGAGCACGGGCTTGAGTCCTGGCTTCAGGTGACGGGCGGTCTCAGGGCACTCCAGGATGCGCTTCCGTATCCAGGCCAGTCGCTGCTCGTTGGAACCTTCGGGCAGGGTGAACCGGGGCGGGTCAGCGACCTCGGGGCCCGCGGATGAGACGGCGGCGACGGGCTTCGCCTCGACCGGCGCCGCCGAACGGGCCTCGACCGACCTCGGGGAGCGCGGAGGAGAAGAGGCGACGATCGGACGTTGCGGCACGGCCGGGGACCTGGCGGCCGGCTTCGGGACGGGCGCGGACGGAGCGGCGCCGGCCAAGGAGCGCAGGAGACGCACTGATTCCTCCGACACCGTTACGTGACGTTCGCCCTCGGCCTTGCGGCGACGCAGCTCCTCGAGCAGCGCATCCAGTGCCTCGGCCGGGTCGATCACGCGCCCATCGACTGCCGACCTTGCGGATGGGTCAACCCGCAAAACCGGCCCATAACCCGGCTTGGAGGGGTTTCCTGGGCGGAATCCCGATTGTGAATAAACTTGCCTAAATCAGCCGGTACAACCTAATGGCAACTCAGGTTCAGTTCCTGAAAATAACCAAACCAAGGAGCTGACCCCGCAAGAATCCGGTGAGTTGACGGTCGTAAAGACGGCAAATCGAAATCCGAAGGTCGGAAACGGGCAATGCGGCGAAGGTAAGAAAACAAAGCAAAAACATGGAAAACAAACTGTTCGTAGGCAACCTGGCTTGGGCCGCAACCGAAGCCGACATCCGGGCTCACTTCTCCCAGGCGGGAGAGGTCACGTCCGTCGAGGTGATGATGGACAAGTTCACGGGACGTCCCCGTGGCTTCGCGTTCGTGACGATGGGCAACGCCCAGCAGGCACAGGACGCCATCGCCAAGACTGAAGGCGTGGAGTTCATGGGTCGTCCCCTGAAGGTCAACGTGGCCCGTCCCCGTGAGGAGCGTCCCTCCTTCGGCGGTGGCGAGCGTCGCGGCGGCTTCGGCGGCGGTGAACGTCGCGGCGGCTTCGGCGGCGGCGATCGCGGCGGCTTCGGCGGCGGCGAGCGTCGCGGTGGCTTCGGCGGCGGTCGTGGCGGCTTCGGCGGAGATCGCCGTGGCGGCTTCGGCGGCGACCGTGGCGGCTACTGAGACCCGACACCAGTCACTCACCGGGGCGCCGTCAGGCGCCCCTTTTTTTGGCCCGAAGGGAGCGGGCTTGAGGCCCGTCGTGCACCCTGCATCCTGCGGGACTGATGCCACGCAGGGCCTTCATCTGGATGGCCGGATGCCTGACCCTTACGGGGGCCGCCTGGCTCTGGCTGCGACCGGCGCCGATCACCCTCAACGTGGCCGGGCCGGCCGGAACCTTCGGCATGGCCATGCCCGAAGCGGCGGCGCGCACCGGCACGGGAACCCTGCTGCTGGAGGCCTTGGCACGCCATGCCCCGGAAAAGGGCCGGAGCGCGCTTCAAGCTGACCTGGAGGCCGCCCGGAACGGTGCAGGCCGCGTCGACTTCGCCTTCACCCCTGACCGTAAATCAACCGATTCATGGAGCCGGGGAGACGCGGTCCGCAAGCCCGCCCTGGTGCTGCCTTCGGAGGCCGTGCTGCAGTCCAAGGGCGTCGACGACTGCTTCCTTCTCATCCGCTTCGAGCCGGCTTCAGGCCTGCTCGAGACCCCGGCGCGGCGACGCTGGATGGGGGTCGCGCTGAGCGACGCCGTGCGTGAGGCCCGGTCCGCCACGGTGGCCGTCGGCGAGGAAGGGCCTCCGACGCGCCTCGTCGCCACGATCGCACTGGACTTCGGTGATGGCGCCAAGGCGGAGGCGGCGTTGAAACGCCTCGTCGCGGAAGACGCGTCCTCCCCTGCGCTCGGCTTCACCGCCACGCCCGGCGCGGCCGCCACGAGCAGAGTCAGCGGACTGGTCGTGATCAGACTGGAGGCCGACGCGCGGCTCGTGAAGGCCGCGCTTTCGCGCTGAGCGTCAGACGGGCTCCAGCGTGCCGTCGGCGCGCAGCCGGCGGTAGTAGCAGCCCGAACGCGAACGGCCGTCCGCGCCCTTGGTGTGGCAGGCGCCCTGCCCCGCCGGCCTAACGCGGTAGAGGATCGAGTTCTGCTCGCAGTTCACCCGCACCTCGAGGAGCTCGAGGAAATCTCCGGAGGTGAGCCCCTTGATCCAGAGCTCATTGCGCGACGTGCTCCAGAAGGTCGCCTTCCGCTCCTTGAGGGCGGTGGCGAGCGCCAGCTCATTCACGTAACCAAGGATGAGCACCTCGCCCGTGACGGCGTCCTGGGCGACCGCCGGAATGACGTCGGCCTCCCCCGAGGCGATTTTCCTCAGCTTCCTGAAGTCCAGCCTCAGCTGGGCCCCTTCCTCGAGCGCCTTGTCTGCCATGCAGACAATCTGTCAGGCACTCTGGTGCTCATTCAAGGCTGGAATCCCCTGCGTTTTGGCCATACCCCGATGACGTCATGTCCCTCAATACCGCCGCTCTTTCCCGCGCCGCCGACGAGGCCCGTGGACTGTCCATGGACGCCGTGGCCGCCTGCCATTCGGGCCACCTGGGCCTCCCCCTGGGAGCCGCCGAGATCGGCGCCGCCCTCTACGGACATTTCCTACGTCACGACCCCGCCGACCCGCAGTGGATCAATCGCGACCGCTTCGTCCTTTCCGCCGGCCACGGCTCGATGTTCCTCTATTCCTGGCTGCACCTAGCCGGCTTCGACCTGCCCGTCGACCAGGTGAAGGCCTTCCGCAAGCTTCATTCCAAGACCCCCGGCCACCCCGAATTCGGCGAGACCCCCGGCGTCGAGGCGACCACCGGCCCTCTCGGCCAGGGCACCGGCAACATCGTCGGCATGGCCGTCGCCGCCAAGATGGCCGCGGCGCACTTCAACACCCCTGAGCACAAGGTCTTCGACCATCTCGTGGTGGGCCTCGCCGGTGACGGCTGCCTGCAGGAGGGCATCTCCCAGGAGGCCGCCTCCTTCGCGGGACGCTTCGGCTTGGACAACCTCATCATGCTCTACGACTCGAACGACGTCACCCTCGACGCGATGGCCTCGAAGACGCAGAACGAGGACACCGCCAAGCGCTTCGAAGCGGCGAACTGGGAGGTCATCGCGGTCAAGGACGCCAATCAGGTCGCCCCGGTTGCGGCCGCCCTCGACCAGGCCCGTGCCAGCCGCAACGGCAAGCCCAAGCTCATCATCTGCAAGACCGTCATCGCGAAGGGCATCCCCGAGGTGCAGGGTTCTTCCAAGGGCCACGGTGAAGGCGGCGTGAAGTTCGTCGACGCCGCGCGCAAGGCCCTCGGCCTGCCGGATGAAAAGTTCTTCGTCTCGGCCGAGACGCGCGCCTTCTTCGCCGAACGCAAGGCCCGCCAGGCCGCCGAGCACGCCGCCTGGAAGCGCGGCTTCGAGGCCTGGACCAAGGCCCAGCCGGCCAAGGCCGCGCTCCTCGCCAAGGCCGCCAAGGGCGAGCACGGCGACATCGCCGCGCTTCTCGCCGCCATCCCCGAGTTCGGCAAGAACGCCCTCGCGACCCGGGTCTCCGGCGAGACCTGCATCAACGCCGTGGCCAAGGCCGCGCCGACGGTCCTCTCCGGTTCGGCCGACCTCCATGGCTCGACCAAGAACTACATCAAGGACGTGGGCGACTTCGACGTGGCCACGCCCGGCGGCCGCAACCTCTACTTCGGCATCCGAGAGCACGCCATGGGCGCGATCCTCAACGGCATCGCCTACCACGGGGTGTTCAAGGGCTCGGGCGCCACGTTCCTGACGTTCTCCGACTACCTTCGCCCCTCGATCCGCGTGGCGGCGCTCTCCAAGCTGCAGACGTTCTACATCTTCACGCACGACTCGGTCGGCGTGGGCGAGGACGGCCCCACCCACCAGCCGGTCGAGACGGTCAGCGCGCTGCGCTGCATCCCAAACCTCGACGTGGTCAGGCCGGCCGACGCCGAGGAGACGGCCGCGGCCTTCGCCCACGCGGTCTCCCGCAAGGACGGCCCGGTGGCCCTCATCCTCTCCCGCCAGAACGTGCCGTCGCTCGACGCCATCCCGGTCGCCGAACGCCGCCAAGGCGTGCTCAAGGGCGCCTACGTGGCGCGTCGCGAGACGGCCGCCCTCACGCACGTGCTCATCGGCACGGGCAGCGAGCTCCAGCACGCGCTCGCCGCGGCCGAGGAGCTCGGCGCCGGGGTGCGCGTGGTCTCGATGCCGTCGATGGAAATCTTCGCCCGCCAGCCCAAGTCCTACCGCGACGAAGTGCTGCCCCCTTCCTGCGCCAAGCGGGTGAGCGTCGAGGCCGGCGTGACCTCCACCTGGGGCCGCCACGTGGGCCTCGGGGGCAAGGCGATCGGCACCGACACCTTCGGCCTCTCCGCCCCGGGCGACGTGGTCATGAAGGAACTTGGCATCACCAAGGAGGCCGTGGTGGCCGCCGCCAAGGCGCTCTGAGGAAGAAAGAACGGTCTGAGAGAGGGGCGGACCTGGTCCGCCCCTTCCGCTTTCCATCACTTCACTTCAGCCAGGGATGAGAGCGGCAGGCGGTACAGGTCTCCCTGCTCGCTCGCGAGGAGCAGCGTGGAGGCGTCGGCCCAGGCGCAGCCCTCGAGCTGCCAGGAGAGCAGCGGCGGCGAAAGCGCCGCGCCGCGCGCGCGACCGGAGAAGAACGCCTCGCCCTCGGGCGGCAGGTCGAACACCCAGGCGAACCGGTAGGTCAGCACCGCGAGCTTCGTGCCGTCGGGCGATACGGATGCGTCCGTGACCATGCCGAGCGCGTCGAAGCGGGCCACCTTGACGGGCGTGGCCTTGGCGCCCTCGGCCGGAATCTCGATGCGCCAGAGGTCAGTGAGCGTGTCGCGGCGATGTTTGGTCAGCAGGTAGACCTTGCCGCCGCGCATGAAGGCGGCCTCGCAGTCATGCGACAGTTCCGGATCGGGAAAGACGTCCTGGTCCGGCCAGGAGAAGGCGACGCGACGGGCGGCGACACCGGGGGCTCCCGGGGCCGGCTCCTGCAGCACGTACAGCTGGAGTTCCTTGCGGAGCGAAAGGTTGTTGCCGACGTCGGCGACGACCATGCGGCCGCCCGCCTCGCCCGTCACGGCTTCCCAGTCCGTGCGGGTCGCGCCGACGACCTCGGACCCCATCCATGGCGTTCCTCCGTGCACGGGGAACGATCCGTCCGCACGGACCGGGATGAGACGGGGACGCGGGCCGTGGTCGGTGACGGCCCAGAAGACTCCGGGCATGGACGGACTCGCCCACAGTCCCGAACATTCGGGCAGCGCCGTGCGGAGCAGCCGGCCGGCGGACTTCAGCTCGACCGGAGGGGCCTTGGGAGCGGTACGGCTGACGAGGGTGGGCTCGGCGCCCAGCCTCAGGGCGAGAAGGAAGAGGGCCGTGAGCGCCGTCCGCATGACTCCACCGGATAACGTCCGGGCCGCCGCATGGCAACCCATGTCGTTTTTCGTGGCGGCGGACCGCCGGAGGATGAACATCCGCGCATGGCCCGTTCCGCCCGCGACCTTTGGACGGCCCGCCTCAAGGGCGGCGTCTCCCGGGTGACATCGCCCTTGCGCGCCCGCAAGGCGCCGTCCGCGGCGCCCGCCGCAGGCCGCGGCTGCCGCGGGATCATCCTGGGCATCGACCCTTCCTTGCGCGGGACCGGCCTCGCGGTGGTCGACGCGCGCGGCGAGCGCCCTCGCCTGCTGGCCAGCCTCACCGTCCGCCTTCCGGCCAGGATCACCCAGGCGGAGTGCCTCGGGCGGATCGCGGCGGAGTCGGAACGGCTGGCCCGGGATCACGGCGCGACCGAGGTCGCCGTGGAGGGCACGATCTACGTGCAGAACTTCCGCACCGCGCAGGCCATGGGCGCCTCCCGCGGAGCGGCCCTCGGCTCCGTGGCGCGACTCGGACTCAGGGTCACCGAGTACGCCCCGGCGCGCATCAAGCAGTCGGTCACCGGACATGGAAGGGCGACGAAGGCCCAGGTGGGCCGCATGGTGACGGTGACGCTGGGTCTGGAGGTCACGCTACCGGAGGACGAGTCTGACGCGGCGGCGGCGGCCCTCTGCCACGCCTTCAACGCGAGCTGAACCTCAGTCTTCCGTCACCGCGAAGCGGTCCGCGCGGCCGTTGGCCTCGCTCCAGCGGGCCATCAGTTCGTCGAGCGGCACGGGGCGCACCTTCTGCGCCAGGTTGGCCGCGCCCGCGTCGACGCAGGCGCGCAGCTGTTCCCAGACCGCCGCGTAAGAGCGCGTGAAGCGCAGGGAACCGTCGCGGATCAGACTGGATGCCTGGCAGCAGCCGCCCACCTCGGTGCAGGTGAAGCGGCCCGCGCGGAAGTCCTCCGTGGAGGCCGAGAAAAGGTCGAAGCGCGCGAAGTGCAGGCCCGGGAACCGGCGTGCGAAGGCGGTGACGGCGGCCGAAAGCTCGGGCGTGAGCAGGTCGGGGCGGTGGACGCAGCGCGCGCCGTGACCGTAGCTGCCGGTCGGATTCAGCGTGACCGTCTCGCCCGCGGGCACGATCCGCGTGAGCTCGCGCGAATGGCAGCGGAGGTAGAGCGCGGCGCGCGTGACCGCGCGGTCGTCGAGCCAGATCAGCTCCTCCAGGGTCTGCTCGCCGTCCCCGCGCACGGTGACCGCGCGCTTTTCGACGACGGCCATGATCCGCCCGTCGTCGCAGCCGGGGCTGCGGCGCCAGACGACCTCGAACTCACGTCCCTTGACGAGGGGCTGCAGCACCAGGTCCTCCTCGGCGTCGCGCATCAGCCTTTCCAGTGCCACCCCGTCGCGTAAGATGCGGAGGCCGGCGCCGTTCTCCGAGACCTCCGGCTTGCAGACGACCGGGAAGCCGTGCTCCGTCGAGAAGGCCGCGGCCTCGCGCATGCGCACCTCGGCGGGATCCTCGCAGGAGACCGCCAGGGTCGGGCAGCAGCGCGAATCGCGCTGGAAGGGCCGCAGGAGGAGCGAGCGGGCGTCGCCGGTGAAGCCTCCGATGTGCCCGAAGGAAGGGTTGGCCGAGGCGAAGGCCGTCAGACTGCGGTGCCGCAGGCTGAGCAGCGCGATTCCGATCCGGAGGGGCAGGAAGAGGATGGCCGATCTCCAGCCCGACGGCTGGAGGATTCGGCGCACCTTCATCACGATCTCACGGCGTCCCCGCCAGGTCAGCGCCGGCACGATCCAGTGCGTGAGGAACCAGATGAGCGCGAAGAGCCCCAGGACGATCCAGGCCGCGTACTGCTTGTAGCGCGGGAACTGCTCCATGAAGGGAGGCCCAAGGGTGCCGCCGAGCAGCATCAGCACGGGCGTCCAGACCAGAGCGGCCACGAAGAGCAGCATCGCCAGCCGGGGCAGGCCGAGCCGCAGGATTCCCGCCGTCAAGAAGGTCGGCACGCGGCTGGCGGGGATGAAACGCGAGCTGACGATGACGAGCATGCCCCGCGGGGAGCCGAACCAGCCCGCCATGCGGTCGATCTCGTGCTCCTTGACGATCCACTTCAGCGGGGCGCGGCGCAGGGCGCCCCGTCCGAGCCAGCGGCCCAGCGCGTAGAGCACCATGTCGCCGATGAAGATCCCGACGGTGCAGGCGAAGGCCGCCCACCAGAAGCCGATGATGCCCTCGGCGGCGAGCAGGCCGGAGGCGAGGCAGGTGGGATCCTCGGCCACGAAGGTGCAGAGGATGATGATGAGGATCAGGATCCAGAAGCGTGCGCCGCCGGAAACCACGAGGTCGGGATAGGGCTCGGCCGCCGGGACGGGCGCGGCGCGCCGCACGGCCTTGCCGGCCTCGACGTCCGCGATGAAGCCCCTGATGGGGTCGGCGGCGGCGCGACGGATCTCCTCGCCATGGCCGCCTGCGAACTCGAGCAGCCGGGCCTGCGGCATGAGCCGGGCGGAGTAGCGGGCGGCGTCGACGGGCGTGATCCAGTCGGAGGCGCCGTGAACGATGAGGGCGGGGCCGTTCCAGGCGCGGAGCTGCGCCTTCGCGCCGGAGAGGTCGCTGTCGAAGAAGACCGCGGAGTAGCCCCGGTTGTACGGCAGCCGGTCGGCCAGGCCGAAGTGCGGCGTCGCGACGTCGAGCAGCAGGAACGGAAGGTGGTGGAAGAAGTAGACGAACTTGTTGGCGACGGCGTTGCCGAGGAGCGTGTACTCCTGGGCGCCGGGAGCGGAGATGAGCGTCAGCGACGCCACGCGGGCGGGATGACGGTGGGCCAGGCTCAGGGCGACGGCGCCGCCCATGCCCTCGCCGACCAGATGGAAACGCCCGGGACCGAACTTGGTTTCCAACGCCACGAGGAGGTCGGCGGCGACGGCGTCGTCGCCCATCGAGGCCCGGGAGCGGTGCCGGTCGGTTGGCCAACGCACGGCGTAGACCTCGCGCACGCCGCCGAACTTGAGGAGATCGCCGGCCGGCCGGGCCCACTCATGCCCCCCGCGGTCCGGCAGGCTCGGCACCACGACGACCGGCAGCTCGCCCTTCGGCCCGGCAGGGCCGACCTGCGCGACTTCGATGGCATGGGCCAGCTCGGGCCTGGGCTGACGATCCTCCGAAGTCACCCAGCGGGAGACGAACACCGCCAGCACGTAGGCCGCCAGCGCGATCCACTTGCCGGGGACACGCCGGATGGTGCGCTTGCGTTCGGCGAACGAGGACATCGGGGTGCGACATCCAAGCCGGCCCCCGTCCCGGAGCAAGAAGGTAAGGACCGGGGCGTTTTGGCTTCCTATGCGACGGTCGCTGGGATTGGCTCAAGTCAGTGCAATCCAGCGGCAAGGAGCTACCCGGCCTAAGGGTCACCGTCGACAGGGTGGTCCACCAGACGCTCCCCGACCACCCTTCGGAAACCCCGCACGCCTTCGCCTACTTCCTGACCATACTGAACCTCTCGACCGAGACCGTCCGCATCATCGGGAGGAAATGGGTGCTGCGCGCCGGGGACGGAAGCGTGCAGGTCGTCGAGGGGGACGGCGTGGTCGGAAAGTCACCCCTGCTGGCGCCGGGCGAGAAGTTCTCCTACAGCAGCCACCACCTCTCGGCCGGCCCGGTGCGCGCCGAAGGTGCCTTCCATGGCGTGACCGGCCACGGCGAACGCGTGTTCGTGCGCATCCCGCCCTTCGAGATGACCCCTCCCTCCCCCGCAACCTGAACGCATGAGACTAACGGACCTGAACTCCGGCCGAGAGATCGGCGCCAACTGCCTGCTCGCCGAGTTCGGCGGGCTGCGCGTGGCGTTCGACTGCGGCCTGCACCCCAAGCTCGAAGGGCGCAAGGCCCTGCCCCGCCTGGACCTCGTGCAGACGCCGCTCGACGGCGTGATCCTCACGCACTGCCACCTGGACCACCTCGGCTCGCTTCCCCTGCTCCTGCGCGCCCATCCCTCGGCGCGCGTGTTCGCCTCGGCCGCCTCGACCCTCTTCGCCCGGCGCCTGCTCAGCAACTCCGTCCGCGTCATGATGCGCCAGAGGGAGGAGACGGGGCAGGCCGACTACCCGCTCTACCTCGACAAGGACGTCGAGCGCGTCGAAAACGCGCTGGCGGCGGCGCCTGTCGGCGTCCCGCGCACGATCGGACGGGGCGGCGAGGAGATCGCCTTCACCTTCCACCTCGCCGGGCACGTGGCCGGCGCGGTGGGCTGCCTCGTCGAACACCGCCGACGCAGGCATTTCTTCACGGGAGACCTCCACTTCCAGCCGCAGCGGACGGTCGGAGGCGCCGACTTCCCGCGCAAGCCGGTGGACACGCTGGTGATGGAATGCACGCGCGGGGCCACCACCACGGTGGCTTCGGCCGGCCGCGCCTCGGAGGAACGCCGGCTGCTCCGCAAGATCAACGAGGTCGTCGACCGCGGAGGCTCCGTGCTACTGCCCGCCTTCGCCTTCGGGCGCATGCAGGAGATCCTGCTCTTCCTCGAGGAGGCCGCGTCCGAGGGCCGGTTGGCGGACGTGCCGGTGTTCTGCTCAGGCCTGGGGCTCGACCTGTGCGACTACCTGCACGAGGCCTCGTGCAAGACGCGGCAGGTGAAGTTCGACCGGGCCGTCCTGCGCGACCTGGGCGTCGTACCGCTCTCACGGAAGTACGTGCAACCGGGACGCAACATGCCCGACCAGGGCGTCTACGTGCTGTCCAGCGGCATGCTGGTGGAAAAGACGCCCTCCTGGCGCGTCGCGGCCAACATGCTCGACCATGCGGAGAACGCGGTGCTCTTCGTCGGCTACTGCGACCCCGACACGCCGGGCGGCGAACTGATCGGCATGGCCCCCGGCGGAAAATTCAATTTCCGCGGCCTCGACCACGAGGCCACGCTGCGCGCGGAGGTCGAGCGCTACCACCTGAGCGGGCACGCCGACCGCGAGGAGCTGGTGGACTTCGCGCGCGACCTCTCGCCCAAGGACGTGGTGCTGACGCACGGCGACCCGCCCGCCCGCGCCTGGATGAAGGACGCCCTCGCCGCCGCCCTGCCGGGCGCGCGGATCCACGACCCTGAGCCGGGCGTGCCGCTGGACCTGTGATGCGCCTTCCGGCATCGGTCGAGGACTGGCGGGAATACACGCTCACGCGCGGGCCGCGCATGGCTGCGGAGGAATTCCTGCTGCGTCTCGCGGAGATCGGGCCCGAGGAGCAGCGCGCCTCTCTCTGCGGCCTGCCTGACGCGCGCGAACTGGTGCGGCGCTTCGAGGCGGCCTGGCCGCTGCGGGAGGCGGCGCTCGGCGGCGTGCCCTTCCTGGTGAAGGACGTCTATTTACACGAGGGCCGGACGACGGGCGCGGGCTCGACGTTTCTGGCCGAGGAGCTGGGGCCGGCGATCCGCACCTCATCCCTGCCCGCCGCGTTCCGTGACGACGCCGGCGCGGTGGAATGCGGACGGACGCAGATGAATGAGTTCGCCCTCGGGCTGTCCGGCGAGAATCCCCATTTCGGCGACTGTCCCCATCCCGCGCTGGCGGACCGGCTTTCCGGAGGATCGAGTTCCGGCTCGGCGTTCGCCGTCGCGCGAGGGCTCGTGCCCTTCGCGCTCGCCACGGACACGGCGGGTTCGATCCGGGTGCCCTGCGGACATTGCGGAACGTGGGGCCTGCGCCTTTCGCCCGACGTGGCTCCGGTGGGCGAGATCTTCCCCCTCTCACCGGGATATGACGCCCAGGGGTGGATTGCGCGCACGCCGGAAGACCTGCGCCAGGTGTCGGCCGCCGTGCTCGGCGAATCGCCGCCCACCGGGGCGGGCCTCTGGGCGGGCGACCTCGGCCTGGGCGCGGATCCCGCATGCCTGGCCGCCGCGCGCGAAGTCGCGCTCAAGGCCGGGGCGCAGGAGGACCGCGCGGCCTCGGAACTGCTGCGCATAGCCTGCGCCGGTGCCGCAGAGGCCTGGCCGGTCATCGGTGCGGCCGGCGCGGCCCGCGTGCACGCCGCCTGGCTGGACCGGCGCAGGGACCGGTACGACCCCGTGGTCTGGCGACGGCTGGACGCCGGCCGTCGACGTACTCCCGAGGAGCTTCGCAGGGCGGAGGCGGCGCGGGACCGCGTGACCGAGGCCTTCCGCGCGGTGTTCCGCCGCCATCATTTCGTGGCGATGGCCTCCACCCTGGGCCCGGCTCTGCGCAAAACGGAGGCCGATGAGGCCACGCGTACCGGCCTGCTCGGACTCAACGCGCCGTCCTCGCTGGCGGGACTCCCGGCGGTCGCCGGTCACGCACGGCTGGAGGACGGAAGGACGACGGGCGTGCAGTTCCTCTTCCCCGACATGGCGAACTTCGGCTGGGACGCGCTGCTGTCCCGTCTCTGAGCGCGCTCAGAGGCGACGGCGACGCAGGTGCGCGGCGGGCTGGCCCAGGGCCTCGCGGTACTTCGCGACCGTACGGCGCGCAATCCGTACGCCCCGACGCTGAAGCTCGGCCGTGATGGCCTCGTCGGCGAGCGGCGAGGCGGGGTTCTCACGGGCGAGGATGTCGGCGATCATCTCCTGCACGCCCTCCTGCGCGACGGAGCCGCCGTCGGCCGTGGCGACGCCGGAGGTGAAGAACCAGCGGAACTCCCTCAGGCCGTGCGGCGTCAGCATCCACTTGTTGGCGGCGGCGCGGCCCACGGTCGTCTCATGCACCTCCATTTCCCGGGCGACGTCCGCCATGGTGAGCGGACGAAGGCGGGCGGGGCCGTGCTCGAAGAAGTCCGCCTGCCGTTCGACGATGATGCGGGCCAGACGCTCCACCGTGCGCTGCCGCTCCTCGATGGCGCCGATGAGGAACTTGCCCTGCTTCATGCGTTCGAGGATGTAGGCGCGCTCCTTCTCGCCGAGCGCGGCGCCGGCCAGCATGTCCTTGTAGGCCGGGGCGAGACGGAGCCGCGGGACATGGCGGTCGTCCATCGCGACCTTCCAGCCGCCCGCTCCGTCGGGAGTGACGATGGCGTCCGGGACGACGACCCTGTTCTCATCCCTCGAATACTGGCGGGATGGCACGGTCTCGAGCCGCGAGAGCTCGGTGAGCGCCTCGCGCACCTCGTCAGGGCCGGCGCCGAGGATGCGGCCGCATTCGTCGAGACGGCGCGCCATCAGGGGCTCCCATGCGTCGGCGACCAACCGGGCCGCGGGCGAGGCTCCGCGGCCCCGCTGGCGCAGCTGGGCGAGGAAGCACTCACGGAGGTCGCGGGCGCCGACGCCGGGCGGATCGAAGCCCAGGAGGAGCGCATGCGCCGTCACCACGGCCTCGTAGGACTGGCCGCTGCGCAGCGCGACCGAAGAAAGGTCCTCCTCCATGAAGCCGCGTTCGTCGAGCGTGCCGATGAGGAGCCTGAGCGCCTCGCCCACCGCGGGATCCTCGGTCGCGGTGCGGGCCTGCTCGGAAAGATGCTCGGCGAGGGAGGTCTCGCCGGTGAGGGACTCGAACATGTGCCGACGGCGCTCTTCGTCCTCCTGTGAGTAGCCCTGGGAGCGCATCTCCTCGTAGTAGCTCTCGTCCCAGTCCTCCTTCATCCGCCGGAGGGCGTCGAAGTCATCGTCGCCAAGCCGCAGCTCGCCGTCGCCCTCCTCTTCGTTGGCATCCGGGGCCGAGACGGAATCGATCGGCTCGGAGGATCCGCCCTCGACCTCCTCAAGCAGGGGATTGGCGGCCAGCTCCTCGGCGAGCTCGCGACGCAGCTCCGCCGCAGGGACCTGCAGGATCCTGAGCGACTGCCGAAGCTGCGGCGTCAGCACGAGGCCCTGGACCTGCTTCTGAGACTGGTTGACGCCCTGCTCGGCCATTGGAGAGGAGGACGCTAATGCGGTCGGCACGGCTTTGGCAAAGAGTAAGCGTCCCAATACGGCTTGATTTGCCGAGACGCCGTCCCAACGATTAAAGGAGGGTCCCCCTCCCTGCATGCGTCAATTCGCGTTATTCATCAACGATCAGGTCCGAGGGCCGCACACCGAGGCTGAAATCGACGAGATGATCGCCCGAGGTGACGTCACGGCCGAGACCCTGTGCGCTCCCGCCGGTTCGACCGAATGGGAACCGCTATCAAACCACTTCAGCTTCGGCAGCCGGCTCAAGGTCAACCGGGGGCGCCAGGCCGAACCGACGGCCGAAAGGCGGGAGGACGTGGACGTGGAGCAGCGGAGGAGGCTGCTCATCTACGGGCTGGCGGACTCGGTCAACATCGACCAGTTTGACCGCTCGCAGGCCCAGGCGATAATCGACGCGCACGAGGCCAAGGTCCGTGCGCGCATCACCAGGCACCGTTGGGCCGGAATCGGGGGCCTGGCCCTGGGCCTGGCGTTCGGCGTCTACGCCGGCCTGCGCACCGGAGCCGACCGCCCGCTCACCCGAGCGGCGGAGACAATCATCGGCAGGGATGAAAAAACCTCGGCCCAGCTGCGCGGACTCGACCGTGAGGTGGCCCAGTTCGCCAAGCTCAGGGACACGGTCGCCTCCATCGCCTTCACCAAGCCCGCGGGCGGCACCCCCGCGCTCGGCGTAATCACGGCCCGCCTGAAGAACGACCCTTCGCGGTCATTCCGCACGACGGGTCAGGTGAGCCTGGCCCCGCTTACAGAAAAAACCGGCCGATGGAAGGCCGTGGTGGACGGAGGCCTCAAGGTCGTGCTGCTTCCGGCGCCGATGCCCCAGGCGATGGCCGGCAAGGCCGCGGCTCAGGCCGAGATCCTTGACGTCGTCCTCTCTCCGATGCTCGAAGGCTCGAAGTTCGAGGAAATGAAGGAGGAACTCGTGCGCGGATTTCCCGAACTCACCGGCAACTCCGAGTCAGACCGGCTCAAGGCGGACGTCCGTCAGGTGAAGATCTCGGAGCTGACGGCCACCGCGACCCGGGTCGAGGTGCGCGCCTCGCTCGCAGCGTCCAACTCCTCCACGGCCGAATGGGCGCGCAACCTCAAGGACTTCGCGGCGAGGGTGCGCGGGCTTCAGGACCGCATCCGCATCAACGAGGACATGCAGGCCAGGCGCAAGCTGTGGAGCGACTTCAACGCAGGGGCGGGCTCCGACCTGGCGGCATGGGTGCTGGCTTCCGGCGGCAAGGAATTCACCCCCGGCGCCGACGGCGCCTTCATCATGGACGAGGGTCCGCGGCTCAGCGAAGCGGACGCCGCCAGGCGCATGCTCGTCGTGACGCGGATCAACGGCGACCCCGTCCATCTGACCTGGGGCTCGCCCTTCCTCATCCTGGGCGAACTGAGGAGCGAGGCCCTGCCCGCCGACCACTTCCTGCTCAACGAGAAATACAAGGTCGTCGACAAGCCCGTGACCGGAGGACGTCTCTTAGCCGCCAAGCTCCGGGTCGGAGGCAAGGAGCTCGTCGTCGAACGGCGCTCCCCACGCTGGCACTTCCTCACCTTGGCGCGGGAGAAGGATCCCGACGTCATCCATCTCCTCGTGGACGAGGCGACTCATGGACGACTCTCGGCCGGAGACACGGTGCCGGCCGCGGACATCATCAAGGGGGAGATCTTCCTCAAGCTGTCCGATTCGGCCGTCCCACCGCTCCTGACTCCGGTTCCCTGATCGGGCTCAGTCGCGCCGCGTCCAGCAGTCGGGCTGGGAGCAGTCGCCGAGCTGTGGCGGCGTGAGCCTGGTCACCTTGCCCGTCACGGTGTCGACCACGGCGAGCCACGAACTGCTGCGGCTGGCCTGCGTGGCCACCACGTGGCGCCCATCCGCGCACCAGGAGGCATGGGAGAGGTCGAAGGCGCTGGCGGCGGGCACCTCCTGCACGGTACCGGCCGCCAAGTCGGCCACGGCGAGTCCGAGACGTCCGGACTGGAAGGTGAAGACGAGCTTGTTCTCGAGCGGATTCCAACGCGGCTCGGTGGCGTAGGAATACCCGGTGCTGAGACGCGAAGTGGCTCCCCCGGCGGAGGAGGCGAGGTAGATGCCGGGACGGCCGGTGGGCCCGCTGGTGAGCGCGAGACGCGCGCCGTCCGGAGACCACGCGGGGTCGGCGTTCACGGTCTGGGAGCCGGCCGCGGTGATGACGCGGCGCGCGCCCTTGGCGTTGGCGTCCGCGACGTAGACGTCCATCGTGCCCTTGTTGGAGGACACGAAGACGAGACGTCCGTCCGGTCCAGAGCTGGCGGCGCCAATCGCGCCGCGCACGCCGGTCAGGAGGGCCCGCGGGGAGCCGACGCCGTTGGTCGTGTAGAGGCCGGGGAATCCGTCGAGGGAGGAGATGAAGTTGATGCGCGCGCCGTCATGGCTCCAGCGGGGCGCGATGGAGGTGTTGCGGTAGGAGGTGAGGCGCAGCGTGCGCGCGCGCGCAAGGGTGGTCTTGCAGATTTCGTCATGGCCGGTGCCTCGGGAAGTGAAGGCCACCTTGGTGCCGGCGTAGAGGGGACGCAGGCGCAAGGTGCGGCCCACGCCGGCAATCACCGCGTCGGCGGCGAGCAGCGCGAGCTCCTCCTCGTCGCGCCCGCGCACCTCCTTCTGGAAGGCGAAGCGGGCGACGTCGCAGGCGACGGTGGCCGACACGCCCTGGCGGCTAATCACGACGCGCGCGGCGCCGTTGGGCTGAAGGCGGACGGCGCCGTGGAGCGAGAGCGCGAACTGCACGAGGTCGCCGAGGGAACGGTCGTCGCACACCACCGAGACGGAGACCTGTCCGCGCTGCAGCTCGGCGTCGACGGCGTCGGTGATGACGATGTTGCCCTGGGCGGGGGCGAGAAAGGGGACGAAGGCGGCGAGGAGGAGGAGGCGGAGGCGGCGCATGCGTGGGGCGAAAGGAAGGTTAGCAGTTTGACCCGACGGGGGGCGGGACTTCAATCCCACTCATGCCGATCGACCCGGATTCCGTGCGCAAGGCCCTAGCGGGCGTCCGCTATCCGGGCTACAGCCGTGACATCGTGGCGTTCGGGCTGGTCAAGGGCGTGGACGTCTCGCCCGAAGGCAGGGTCTCCGTGGGGCTGGCCGTGACCACCGCCGACCCGGACGTACCCAAGAAGCTCTACGCGGATATCGAAGGAGCCCTCGGGGCCCTCGGAATCCAGAAGCCGGAGATCGCCATCACGGTCACGGTGCCCAGGACGGGCCCTGCGGCGCCGACGGCCAAGGCCCCGGCCGACGCCGGCGTCGGCTCGGTCAGGCACATCGTGGCGGTCGCCAGCGGCAAGGGAGGGGTGGGCAAGTCGACCTTCGCCGTGAACCTGGCCTGCGCGCTGGCCCGATCCCTGACCGAGGCGGGGCGCCCGGGCAGGGTCGGCCTGATGGACTGCGACATCTACGGCCCATCGGTGCCCCTGATGATGGGCGTGGCGGGCCGCCCCATGATCGAAGGCGAGGTGCTGCTCCCGCCCGAGAACTTCGGCGTGAAGGTCATCTCCATGGGGCTGCTGGTGGATGAGTCGGCGCCGGTGATCTGGCGGGGCCCGATGGTGAAGAAGACGATTTCGCAGTTCGCCACCAACGTGCGCTGGGGCGAGCTTGACGTGCTGCTGGTCGACCTGCCCCCGGGCACCGGCGACGCCCAGCTCTCCATCGTGCAGACGATGGCCCTGTCCGGGGCCGTCGTGGTGACCACCCCCCAGACGGCCGCGGTCACGGTCGCCCTTCGCGGCGCGGCGATGTTCGGAAAGGTCAACGTCCCCGTGCTGGGCGTGGCCGAGAACATGAGTTACCTGGAGACGGCGGACGGGGGGCGGCAGCACGTCTTCGGACAAGGCGGCGGACTCAAGGTCGCGGAAGCGCTGGACACCGAGCTGCTCGGCGAGGTGCCGCTGGACCCCGCAGTGCGGATGGGCGGCGACCATGGGATTCCCGTGGTCATCAGCCATCCGGAGGGAAATGCGGCCCGGGTCTTCAGGTCGGTCGCCCTGACGCTGCTGCGCAAAATCAATGCGGCGACCGGGTGAAGGCCCCGGCAACGTCGGCTTGCCTCCAAGGGCGGGATGACGCAACATGACCGCGTCCCAATGAGCGACCAGCCGGCCATCAGCGGAGGAGAGTCCGAGTTCGCCTCCAAGTCGTCCCTCTATGCGGAGTTCCTCGCGGAGCGGGAGGAAATCCTCCGCCACAAATGGATCGAATCCGAAAAGGCCGGGCATGACATCGGCTTTGAACGGGCCCTGATCGACTGGACCCGCAACCACCGCGCCCGCTGGAGACAGGAGCGCAGGGACGGACGGCGGGCTTCCTGACGGCAATGAAAAGGCCGGCGTCCCGAAGGACCGCCGGCCTGTCCGAGCGTGGGCCCGAAACTCAGCCCTTGATCTCCTTGTGCAGCGTGTGACGGCGCAGGGAGGGGTTGTACTTCAGCTTCTCGACCTTCTCCTGGGAAAGCTTCTTGTTACGGGTGGTCATGTAACGGGAGGGGCGCTTGCCCTCCTTGCGGGCTTCGGTGCACTCGATGATGACGGTTTCGCGGGGCATGGTTCGTGACGGTTTGGAAGGTTGAGGAATGGTCCCTGAACAAGGGGTGGGCAAGCCCGAAAAAGGGCCGGGCGGCCTTCTCAGGCCGCCCGGGGAACCCTCACGGGAAGGCTGTGATCAGCCCCAAAGACGCTTCTTGTGGCGGCTATTCTTCGAGCGCTTGCGGCGCTTGTGCTTGTTCATCTTAAGACGACGCTTCTTCTTGAGGCTTCCCATGGGTGTCAGGTGAGCAGCATCAAGGAGCGGCCCCGCGGCGCAGTAAAGCAGAAACTAGGCGGCGATCCTCGATTCGACCGCCCAGAATCCGGGCCCCCAGCAGCGAAGGAGAGCCGTCCGCAGGGCGTCGACGTCGGGTTGCCCCCGCACGAGGCAGAAGCATGCGCTTCCGCTTCCCGTCATGCGGAAGCTCTGACCGACGGCCGCGACGGCCGCCTCCAGGCCGACGGGCAAGGCGAGGTACTTACGGAAGACGGATGACTCCAGGTCATTGCCAAGGAGGGACGGGTCGGTGTCCGGCCTGGCCATCCAGCCCTCGAGCAAGGATTCGGCCTGTGCGGGCGGACGCAGGACGCCGTGCCGGACGAACAGCGCGTATGCCTCGGGCGTGGGCACGCCGAAGGGGGGCTTGATGACGATGACGCGCCTTCCCGCCAGCGCGCGACGGACGGAAGCGGGCAGCGCTTCGAGCCTCTCCCCCCTGCCCCGCATCACCGCGGGCAAACCGCGGACGAAGAAGGCGCAGTCCGAGCCGACGTCGAGGGCGACGGACTCGAGGAATTCAGGGCCTCTCGGATCGCCCGAAGCCCGGTCCAGCAGCCGGAGCGCCGCGGCCGCATCCGAACTGCCGCCGCCCAGCCCCGCGCCGTTCGGAATGCGCTTCGTGAGGCGGAAACGGCCGCGCGGAATCCCCGGACGCCTCCGGGCGTAGGCCTCGGCGGCCTTGAGCACGAGATTGGAGGCGTCGAGGGGGACGGAAGGATCGTCGCACGCGAGCGTCCACCCCGCGGCGGGTTCAAACGCCAGCTCGTCAGCGAGTTCCAAGGGAGCCGCCACGCTGACCAGGTCATGGAAGCCGTCCTCCCGTCGCCCGACGATGGCGAGCGACAGGTTGAGCTTCGCTGGCGCGGCTTCTGCGTGCACGCGGCGGAGATTGCGCAGGGTGCCCGGGGAGGCGAGGCCTTTCAGGCCCGAGGATGGGCCTTGCGGCGCACTTCCCTCAACCGCTGGACGGTGAGGTGCGTGTAAATCTGCGTCGTCGAGAGCGAGGCGTGGCCGAGCTGCTCCTGGACGAGCCTGAGGTCCGCGCCTCCGGAAAGGAGATGCGTCGCGCAGGAATGCCTGAGCTTGTGCGGGGTGAGGTCGGCGGGCAGGCCCGCGAGGGCGAGCCGCCGCTTGAGCATGAGCTGCACGGCACGGGCGTGAATCGCGCCTCCGCGGGCGGCCAGGAAGGCGGGCTCACCCCGTGCGGGAGTCCCGCGCATCGCCCAGTAGCCCCTCAAGGCCTTCATGGCGGCCTCGCCGGCGGGCACGTCGCGCTCCTTGGAGCCCTTGCCCGTCACGCGCACGACGCCGGAGGCGAGGTCGACGTCTCCGCCCCGCAGCCCGCAGAGTTCCGACACGCGCAGACCGGCTCCGTAGAGCATCTCGAGGATCGCCTGATCCCGGGCGGCCTCGAGGGCGGCGGCGGGCGTGGCCGGGTCGGCCGAGGTCTCCAGCAGCTGCTCGGCCTGCGTCTCCGTGAGGAACTTGGGCAGGGCCTTGGGTAGCTTGGGCAGCATGAGCCCGGCCGCGGGAGTGGCGTCGATGCCTCCGCGTTCGCGCAGGTCGGAGAGAAATGCGCGCACGGCGGAGACCTGGTTGTGGACCGACCGACGCTCATGGGTCGACTGACGTTCGATCACGAAGTCGCGGAGGTCGCGCGGCGTGAGCCGCGACCAGTCGCCGTCCCACCCGCCGTCGGAATCCTTCCACTGCGCGAACCCCTTGAGCGACCGGCCGTAAGTCGCGCAGGTGCGCGGAGAGAGCCGCCGGGCCTCCAGCTGCCTCCTAAGGAAGTCCTCGACGGCCGCGCGTCCGGGCCAGTCGGTGCCCTCACCTCGATGAGGCTGGGGGCGCCGCCTGCTCACTGGGGCTTGCGACCGTGCTCGGCGCGCACGGTGATGCCGATGCCGCCTCGCACGCCGAAGGCGCCGGTCACCTCGCACCAGACGGGATCCAGCGCCGCGACCAGGTCGTCCAGGATGCGATTGGTGAGGTGCTCGTGGAAGACCCCCTGCTGGCGATAACTCCAGAAGTAGAGCTTGAGGGACTTCGACTCCACGATGCGCGGACCGGGCACATAGCGGATGGTGATCCGGGCGAAGTCAGGCTGGCCGGTGGCGGGGCAGAGGCAGGTGAACTCCTCGGTGCTCAGCTCGACGGTGTAATTGCGGCCCGCGTTGCGGTTCGGAAACGTCTCCAGCGTCTGCTGGGGCCGGTTCTGCGTGTTGCCGAGATGGGAGAGACCTTGGAGGTCCTGCGGCTGGGTCGACATGATGGACAGGGAATCCGACATGGGTTGCGGCGCAAGCGGAGAACCGGGGTCGGAACCTGCTTGCCACCCGGTCCCGGCGGGCTTGCCTCATTCTCACCGCCGAATGGAGCCAAGGCCCATCGCCATCCTCGGGGCCACGGGCTCCATCGGCACGACCACCCTGGCCGTGGCGAGGGCGCATCCGGGGCTCCTGAGGGTCTCCGGCATGGCCTCCTTCAGCCGCTGGCGCGAGCTGGTGGCCCCCGCGAAGGAGTTCGGCGTACGTCACATCGCGCTGGGCGATCCGGCCGCCGCGGCCGAGGCGCGCGCCTCAGGCGCCTTCGACCCGGGCACGACTATCCTCTTCGGACCCGAAGGACTCACGGAAGTCGCCTGCATGCCGGAAGTGCGCACCGTCGTGTCCGCGGTGGTCGGCACGGCCGGCCTGGTTCCGACCCTCGCCGCGCTCAGGTCCGGCAAGGACGTCGCCCTCGCGAGCAAGGAGCTGCTGGTGATGGCGGGCCGGTTTGTCACCCGGGCCGCGGCAGAGAGCGGCGCGCGGCTCCTTCCGGTGGACAGCGAGCACAACGCCCTGCACCAGCTGCTGCGCGGCCGACCGCAAGCCGAGGTGTCGCGGCTGGTGCTCACCGCCTCGGGCGGAGCCTTCCGCGACACGCCGTTGGAACGGCTCGGGGACGTCACGCCCGAACAGGCGCTGCGGCACCCCAGCTGGAGCATGGGACCCAAGGTGACCGTGGATTCGGCCACCATGGCGAACAAGGGGCTGGAGATCGTGGAGGCCACTTGGCTCTTCGGACTGCCGCAGGAGCGCATCGACGTGGTGATCCACCCCCAGAGCGTCATCCACGCGATGGTCACGCTTTCGGACGGCGGCATGCAGGCCCTGCTCTCCCCGCCCTCGATGGCCTTCCCGATCCAGGACTGCCTGCTCCAGCCGTCGCGTCCGCGCTGCCCCGCGCCGGGACTCGACCTCGGCAAGACCCATGCGCTCACGATGAGCCCGCCCGACCCCGCGCGCTACCCCTGCCTGGGCATCGCCCGCGCGGCCGCGGCCGTCGGAGCCTGCGCGCCAGCTGCGTTCAATGCGGCCAACGAGGTCGCGGTCGGGGCGTTCATGGCGTCAAGGCTGCGCTTCACGGGCATCGCCGAAGTCGTGCGACGCACGATGGAAAGGGGCTGGACGGCGGAACCCGGCTCGCTCGAAGATGCCCTGGCGGCCGACGCCGAAGCCCGCCGCCTCGCGGCGGGACATGCGGCCAAGCTCACCCTCTGACCATCCATGGACACCCTTTCCGTCAGCGACCTGCTCAGCTCCCTCTGGGGCGTCGCGCTCGTCGCCCTCTTCTTCGGCGGCTCGATCTTCGTGCACGAGCTCGGCCACTTCCTCGCGGCCCGCAGACGCGGCCTGAAGGTGGAACGTTTCTCGATTGGCTTCGGCGCCAAGGTCGTCGGCTGGACCGGCAAGGACGGCGTCGACTACCGGATCTCGCTCATCCCCCTCGGGGGCTACGTGGCCCTGCCGCAGCTCGCCGAGATGGAAGGCGTCGAAGGTCCGGTGGCGGAAGGCGCCGAGGAACTCCCGAAGATCTCCTACGCGGACAAGATGATCGTCTCGGTGATGGGGGCGGTCTTCAACGTGATCTTCGCCTTCGTGCTCGCCTGCGTGCTCTGGTACACCGGCACGCCCGTCGCCGAAGGCTCGCGCAGCACGACCGTGGGCTACGTGCCCGAGACGGTCGTGACGGCCTCCGGACATCTGGCCGAACTCGGGCTCGGACGCACCATGCCCGGCCCGGCCTTCGTCGCCGGCATCCGGGCGGGCGACGTGATCTATGAAGTCGACGGACAGCCGGTGAAGACCTTCAACCAGATCCAGGAGGCGATCATGCTCGGCAACCGCCGCGACGCGGCCGGGCAGCCGGTGGCCACCCTCACGCTGCAGCCTCTTCCGGCGGACTCGATGCCCAGGCACGTCGAGGTCCGCCCGGCCCGCGCCGAACTCAACCGGCGCAGCGGCGACCAGGTGCGCATCATCGGCATCCAGCCGGCCTCGCAGGTCGTGATCGGCGAACCGCTGCCGGGGTCCCCCGCGGCCAAGGCGGGGCTGCGCCGCGGCGACCGCGTGGTGTCCGTGGACGGACGTGCGATCGGCAACTTCGCCGAATTCAGGGATGTGCTCCGTCAAGGCGGCGCCCCGACCCGACGCTTCGAGGTCGAACGCCAGAAAGGCGACGACACCGAGCGGCTGACGCTGGAGGTGGCCCCGCGCACGGCGCCCGTGCTCAATCCGGTCGGACTCATCGAATATCAGGACGGCGAAAGGACCCGCATCATCGTGCTCGTGCCTTCGACGCGCGACATCGTCACGCCCGCGGGCGAAGCGCCCCGCGACCGGCTCATGGTGCTGGGCGTCTCCCCCGAGGATCCGGCGCTCGCCGAGACGCTGCGCATCGGCACCGCGGTGGACAAGGTCGACGCGGGCGAACTCTCCGCGGTGCGCTCGCTGGACGACCTGCAGAAGGCGGCCGGAGGCACGGCCCGCGACATGACCGTCTTCTGGACCCGGGCGGATGGCGAGACCGGGAACCTCATCCTGAAGCAGGCCGCCTTCCGACGCGCGCCTCCGGTCGAGCACGCCCAGATCGGCGCCGCCTTCCTCTCCCGGACCGAGCTGGCGCACCTGCCCCCCTGGGAGACCTGCGCCAACATCGTGGCCTCCACGCTCCGCACGCTGCAGCGCCTCGTCGACCGCGACTCGGACATCGAGGTCAAGCAGCTGGCGTCGGTGATCTCGATCTCCAAGACCTACTACAATCTGTCGGAGGACATCCGGCGGGTCATCTGGTTCACGGTCCTCATCAACATCAACCTGGCGATCCTCAACCTGCTGCCCATCCCTGTGCTGGACGGCGGCCACATGCTGATCGCGACCATCCAGCGGCTGACCGGCAACGCCCTGGGGGGCAAGGTCATCGTCTTCCTGCAGTACGCCTTCATGGCGCTGCTGCTGAGCTTCATGGGGTACGTGATGCTGCACGATGTCCGCCGTTGCTCCGGCGACAGCGAGCAGCAGCTCAAGCAGCAGCTGCTCGAACGGCACGTCTACCGCCCGGCGGAATTCGGGGCCAAGAAATAGCCCCAAGGGCGGTTTTCGCCTCGTCCGGCGGAACCGGAGGGTCAAGATGGAGGTCACCCCCGCCATGGAACCCTCCGCGACCTCCCGCTCACGCCGATCCTTCCTCGCCGGATTCGGCGCTGCCTTCGCCACGCTCGGGCTCTCGCCGGCCCTCGCCGCGGCCGACGCCGCCAAGGCCGCCGAGAAGGCGATGCCGCGGAAGAAGATCACCGACCCCTACGTCTACAAGTTCTCCATCGGCAAGTTCGAGGCCTGGTCGATCAGCGACGGCTGGGGCACCTTCAAGGAAGGGGTGACGAAGAAGATGTGGCCGCCCGCCGAACGCGCCCAGATGCAGGAGGTCATGCGGTCCCGGGGCGAACGTCCCGACGACATGACGCTCTACATCAACATCCTCCTGCTGAGGAAGGACAAGGAGGTCATCCTCGTCGACGCCGGCTTCGGCAACGTCGAACGCGACACCTGGGGCTGGCTGGGCCAGGCCATGGCCTCGCCCGAAGTCGGCATCCGGCCCGAGGAGGTCACCCACGCACTGCTCAGCCACTCGCACATCGATCACATCGGCGGCTTCGCCAAGGAGGGCCGCATCATCTTCCCCAACGCCGCCATCCACGTGCTCAGGACCGAGGTGGACTTCTGGCGCGGCAAGGAGCCGGACTTCACCAAGTCGCACCGCACCGACAACATCCCGCAGATGATCAAGAACGTGCGGAACTCCTTCGACACGCTCCAGCCCAACCTGGTCCTGCACAAGGACGGCGACCAGATCCTCGACGGCGCCATCACGATCCTCGCCGCCCCGGGCCACACGGACGGCCATGCCATCTACCGCATCAAGTCCGAGGGACAGTCGCTCCTGCACCTCTCCGACCTCGCGCACAACCACGTGCTGATGTTCGAGGACCCGGCCTGGTTCATCGACTTCGACCATGATCCGGAGGTAGCGATCGCCTCCCGCCGGAAGTGGTTCGCGGAACTGTCCGCCACGCGCGAGCGCGCCTACGGCTTCCACCTGCCCTGGCCGGGGCTCGGCGTGGTCGCCTCCAACGGCCGGAAGGGCTACCAGTGGCTGCCCGAAGCCTGGCGCTGGGACTTCTGACGCCCGTTGACGGCGGCCGCCGCGCCGCTTGATATGAAGGCATGCCCGGCGACTACTGCCCATCGCGCACCCGCACGGTGCGGCGCCTGACGCGCGCCGTCCTCGCGGGCGACGTGGGCATCGGAGGGACCCATCCGATCCGGGTGCAGTCGATGACGACCTCCGACACGGAGGACGTGAAGGCCACGGTCGGGCAATGCGTGCGGCTGGCCGAGGCCGGCTGCGAGCTCATCCGCATCACGGCGCCCAACAAGGCGGCCGCCGCCGCGCTCCGGGAGATCCGGCGGGAGTTCCGCGCCGCCGGCTTCCGCCAGCCGCTGGTCGCCGACATCCACTTCCTGCCCGCGGCGGCGATGGAGGCCGTCGAGCACGTGGAGAAGGTGCGGGTGAATCCCGGCAACTACGCCGACAAGAAGAAGTTCGCGGTCCGTGAATACACCGACGCGGCCTACGCGGAGGAACTGGATCGGCTGCACGCGGCGTTCTCCCCGCTGGTGCTGCGGGCCAAGGAACTGGGTCGCTGCCTGCGCATCGGCACCAATCACGGCTCGCTCTCCGACCGCATCATGAACCGCTACGGCGACACGCCGCTGGGGATGGTGGAGTCGGCGCTGGAATTCGTCCGCATCTGCGAGTCACACGGTTTCCGGGAGCTGGTGCTGTCGATGAAGGCCTCGAATCCCAAGGTGATGGTCCAGGCCTACCGGCTCGCGGCCGCCCGCATGGCCGAACTGGGGATGGACTACCCGCTGCACCTCGGGGTGACCGAGGCCGGCGAGGGTGAGGACGCGCGCATCAAGTCCTCGACGGGCATGGGGGCGCTGCTGGCCGACGGGCTGGGCGACACGGTCCGGGTCTCGCTCACGGAGGATCCCTGGCATGAGATTCCGATCTGCCGCGAACTGGTACGACGGGCCGAGGCGATGGCGGCCGCGGGCGCCAAAGGGGTGGACGCGCCCGCCGACCCGGCCGATCCCTACGTCTTCACGCGTCGCGCGGCCCCGGCCGTCGCGCTCAGTTCAGGCTGCGCCGCGGGAGGCGACCAGCCGCCGAGGGTCATCGTGTGCGGTGCGACGGGGCTGGAGGACTGGAGACAGGCGGTGAAGGAACTGCTCGAAGCCAACGCCAAGCAACGCGAGGCCAAGGCCGAAGGCCTGCTGCTACAGGTGCGCACGACGGAGGACCTGCCGGCGCTGGCTTCGGTGCGCAAGGCGCTCGGCCCCACCCTTCCCTCAGTCTGGGCGGAGACATCGCTGCCCGCCGAAGCCTTCGACTTCGGGGGCGAGGGCTCGACGCCAGTGATCGTCAGACGCTTTGGGCCGACGGACTCTGAAGAATTGCGCCGCTGGATCGCACGCTGCTCGACGGCGGGTGCTCGATTGGCGGTCGACCTCGATCCGCAGGACGTCGGCGCGCTCGCCGAGGCCCTCCGTAGCGCCCCGCCCGGGACGCTTGTCGCGTGCTGCTCGCGCCCGGCGACGCGGATGCACGCCCTCGGCACGCACCGCCAGCTGGTCAAAGCCCTGTGCGACCATGGCGTCTCCGCGGCGCTCTGGATCCGCGCCACGGAAGCGAACGCGACGCTGCTTGACGAAGGCTTCCAGTCGAAGCTGATGGAGGCCTCCATCCTCGCGGGCGGCCTGCTGGTGGACGGCTACGGCGACCTCGTCTCATGCGAGACGCCCGGCAACGCGGCCAAATCGCTTTCCCTCGGCTACGACGTCCTGCAGGGCGCGCGGGCGCGCCAGACCAAGACCGAATACGTCGCCTGTCCGAGCTGCGGCCGCACGCTCTTCGACATCCAGTCGACGACCCTCAAGATCAAGGAGCGCACGGGACACCTCAAGTCCGTCACCATCGCGGTCATGGGCTGCATCGTGAACGGACCGGGCGAGATGGCCGACGCCGACTTCGGGTATGTCGGCGGCGCGCCCGGCAAGATCAATCTCTACGTCGGCAAGACCCCGGTGAAGTTCAACATCCCCCAGGAGGAGGCCGTCGAGCGCCTCGTCGACCTCATCAAGGAGAAGGGGAAATGGACGGAAGCCTGAGAATCGGGGGCGCGTTCACCTGACCCCTGCCGCAAGCGCCTCGATCAACGGCTTCGGATCGGGGAGGCCGTGCGGATGGTGGTCGCCTCCTTCTTTCGGGAAGAGCACGACGCGTCCGCCGGCCTGCTTCCAGAAGGCGACGACCTTGGCGGCGTTGTCCTCATGAGGCACGACCTGGTCGGCGGTGCCGTGGCAGGAGATCAAGGTCACGCCGGCCTTGATCGCGCCGGCGAAGCCGGAGTCGGGTCGGACGGAGCGTTCGAGGGCCGCGGCGTCATCGGCGAAACCGAACTCGGCCTTGTAGAGCTTCCAGTCATTGGGGCTACCCTTGCCCTTGCGCTCCAGCTGGAAGCCGCCCGGCCAGGAACGGATGTCGCACACGCCGTTGTCGAGGTAGAGCACGCTTACGCGGTCAGGGTGCAGACGGGTCCACGCGTTGACGTAGAGCCCGCCGCGCGAGATGCCCAGCAGCGCGGGCTTGGGCGAAAGGTCCCTGGCGCCGTGCAGCTCGTCGTAAAGCGCCTCCCAGACCTTCATCGACCCGGGAGAGCCGAAGCGGTTGACCTGACGGACGTAGGCGACGTGCCAGCCCCGTTCGACCAGTCCGTCCTCCAGCGTGCGCAGATGCCCGGCGAACTCCCCGACCCACAGCAACGGCCGGCCGGTCGCGGGCTTTTCGGGAACCTTCAGCGTCACGTCGGCTCCGGCGACCTGGAACTTCTCCACCTTGATCGCCGCCGGGAGCAAGGCGGCGGCGAGGACGAGCAGAACGGCGGAAACTAGGCGGGGCATGGAGTAATTGATGTGCAAAGGTGCAAACGTGCAAAGGTGCAAATGTGGCGACCGAGGCCGACCTTAACTTTTGCACTTTTGCACCTGAGCCGGCGCACCTGCTCCTTGCCAGCCGGCCCCAAACCCACCATCTCTGGAGGGCATTCCTTTCATGAACCCCGTACTTCTGGTGATCCGTGACGGCTGGGGCGAGAACCACGACGCCCGTCACGACAAGTTCAACGCGATCAAGGTCGCGGACATCCCGGTGTCGCGCCGGCTGACCAAGGAGTGGCCCCGCACCGAGATCCTGGCCCACGGCCTGGACGTCGGTCTGCCCGTCGGGATCATGGGCAACTCCGAGGTCGGTCACCAGAACATCGGCGCCGGACGCATCGTCGACCAGGAGATCGTCCGCATCGACAAGGGCCTCACCGACCCCGCCGCCATGCGCCGCATCCCCGCCTTCCGCGGACTGGTCGAGAACGTGAAGTCCACCGGCGGCACGGTCCACCTGATGGGCCTCTGCTCCGAGGCCGGCGTGCACTCCACCCTACCCCACCTCTACGCGCTGCTGTGCCTGCTCAAGGAGGAGGGCCTCACGAAGGTCTGCGTCCACGCCTTCATGGACGGACGCGACAGCCCGCCCACTTCGGGACTCGGCTACCTCCGCCAGCTCGAGGCGGAACTCGCCAGGATCGGCATCGGTCGCGTGGCGAGCGTGTCCGGCCGCTTCTGGGCGATGGACCGCGACAACCGCTGGGAGCGCGTGAAGACGGCCTACGACGCCCTCACCGGCGCGCCCGCGCCCGAGGCGGAGTCCGCCACGGCCGCGGTGCAGGCCTATTACGAACGGCCGACCGACTCCAGCATGACGGGGGACGAGTTCGTGCCCGCCACCCGGGTCAAGGGAGTCCCGTTCATCCAGGACGGCGATTCGGTGCTCTTCTTCAATTTCCGCGGCGACCGCCCCCGCGAGATCACCCGCGCGTTCATCGACCCCGCCTTCAAGGGCTGGGACCGCCCGAAGCTGCTGAAGCTCTTCTACGCCACGCTGACCAACTATGAGAAGGGCCTCTGCCCCAACGTGGTCTTCGACAAGCCGCCGAAGATGGTGAACATCCTCGGCGACTGGGTGGCGAAGCAGGGCGTGTCCCAGTTCCGCACGGCGGAGACGGAGAAGTTCCCGCACGTCACGTTCTTCTTCAACGACTACCGCGAGGAACCCTTCCCGGGGGAGGAGCGCGGCATGGCCCAGAGCCCCAAGGACGTCGCGACTTACGACCAGAAGCCGGAGATGTCGGCCTCCCAGGTCACGGAGATGGCGAAGGCCGCCATCCTCTCCGGCAAATACGGCCTCATCGTGGTGAATTACGCCAATCCCGACATGGTGGGCCATACGGGCTCGCTTGAGGCGGTCTGCAAGGCCTGCGAGGCGGTCGACCGCGGGCTCGGCACGCTCCTCGAGGCGGTGGACCGGGCCGGCGGCAAGGCGCTCGTCACGGCCGACCACGGCAACGCGGACCAGATGTGGGAGCCGGAGGAGAATTCGCCGCACACGCGGCACACGCTGAACCCCGTCGAGGTCGTGCTCTACGGAGCCGGCTGCAAGGGCCTCAAGGTCCGTCCCGCCGGCAGGCTCGCGGACATCGCTCCGACGGTGCTGCAGCTGATGGGGCTGCCGAAGCCGCCCGAGATGACGGGCGAAAGCCTGATCGCCTGAGGCCGCTCAGAATCCGGTCGGAAAGACGATCCCTAGGGAATCGCCGACGGCCCTGACCATCTCCACTTCGCCGGGATCGGCGCGGCCGTCATGCAGCATGGCCACGCCGCAAGCACGCACGATCTCCCGGCGCTGGGCCACGCTGAGACGCAGGAGGGAGGCGAGCGCGGCGGCCACCTGGGCCGAAGACGGAGCCGGGCCGTAAGGCGGCGGACGAGGCGTCCGCAGCTGCGCGAAGGCCCTCAGGTAGGCCCGCTCCTTCTCGGCCTCGTCCTGCGCGGAGGCATGCACGAGGGCGGACAGCACGACGGCATGCGCCTCCTCGACCGCGATCGCCGCCGGCGCGATCGGCGGAGGCAGTCCGAGATGACGGCGGAGCGCCGACTCGAGCAGGACGTGAAGGAGGGCGTCGTCGGTCATCGACGTGGCCTGGGAGACGCCGTCGCGGATCAGCGCGCGCTGGTCGGGGGAAAGCTGCCGGAGCGTCGGCAACGCCAGGTCCAGCAGAGGGAGTCGTGAGCCACGGGGCAAGGCGCGGACGACGGGCTCGAACTTCACCACCTCGCGCACGACCTCTCCGCCGGCGAGTCCTGACAGAGCCTTGAGCTGCCCGTCACGGACGGCCGCATCCTTCGAGAGAATGAGCGAGAAGACCACGGCCAAGGAGCCGACGAGATCCGTGGCGGCGGCGACCAGCGGTTCGGGCAGCGCGCCACGGAAAGTCACGGCCTCCTGAATCTGATGCGGCGTGGCGTCGGGCACGGACGCGGACGCTGCCGAGCGCACGGGGGCCGCACCGGCGAAACCGGAGGCCGCCGGAGAAGCCGTCGCCGCGTCGGCGGCCGGGCGCCGAGCGGAAGCCGGAATGCGCAGGTCGCCTCCGGAGGCCGGATCGATGCGCTTCAGACGCTCATCCAGTGGCGGGTGCGTGGAGAAGAGCGACTCAAGGAAACCCGGGGTCGAGGCGAAGAAGAGATGCCTGGCCTCGTCGTCCCCTTCGGCGACCGTCGCCCCATGGGCCGCGATCTTGCGGAAGGCGCCGGCCAGGCCCTGAGGATTGCGCGTGAACTGGACGGCCGAGGCGTCGGCCAGGAACTCCCGCTGACGGGACACGCAGGCCTGGATGATGCGGGCGAAGAGCATGCCGCCCGCGCCCACGACGACCAGGGCCAGACCGGCGACCAGGATTACGAGATTGCCGCCCTTCTTGCGCCCGCCGCCCGAAGAACCCGCGAGCCGCATCGCGAGGTAGCCCAGCTGGACCAGCGCCAGCAGGCCGGCCACCGTGCCGATGAGGCGCAGATTGAGCCGCATGTCGCCGTTGCCGATGTGGCTGAACTCGTGCGCGATGACGCCCTGCAGTTCGTCGCGCGTCAGGCTCTGCAAGGCGCCGCGCGTGACGCCGACCGCCGCGTCCTCGGGCGAATTGCCCGCCGCGAAGGCGTTGATGCCCGCGGACCCGTCGATGACGTAGCATTCCGGCACCGGCAGCCCGGAGGCGAGGGCCATCTCCTGGACGATGTTCAGGTATCGGCGCTCGAGCGGATCGGCCGTACCGCCGACGACCAGCCGGCCGCCCAGGCTGCGCGCCACCGCGCCGCCGCCAGAGGAGAGTTCGGCGATGCGGACCAGGGAACCTCCGAGCACGACGACGAAGGCCGTCCCGGCGGTGCCGATGAAGAGCTTGGGCTGCCACCACTGGGGCGCGACGCCCTGCGCCTCGGCCAGCCCGATGACCGCCACCGCGTAGAGCGTGCCAGCGAGCGCCGTGAGGGCGCAGGCCAGCAGCACGACGAGCAAAGCCGTGCGGCCGCGGGCGTCGTCCTGCGCCCGGAAGAAGTCCATCTGCGCGGCCATCGCGCGTCAGTCCCTCAGAAGGAGACCTTCGGGGCGGCCTTCTCCGCCTCGTTCTCGATCTTGAAGAACTCGGCGGGGAGGAATCCGAAGAGGTTCGCGATCAGCACGCGCGGGAAGGTCTCGCGTCCGTTGTTGTAGAAGAGCACGGAGTCGTTGAAGGCCTGACGGGCGAAGGCGATGCGGTTCTCCGTGGAGGTGAGCTCCTCCATCAGGCCTCGCATGGTGGCGTCGGCCTTGAGCTGGGGGTAGTTCTCGGAGACCACCAGCAGGCGACCCAGGGCGCCGCTGAGGCCGGACTCCGCGGCGACGAGGTCGCGCATGGCGGCGGGGTCCGTGGGGTTGCCCGCGACGCGGACGTTGGCCTGGGTGGCCTTGGCGCGGGCCTCGACCACCGCGGTGAGGGTCTGGGACTCATGGGCCATGTAACCCTTGGCGGTCTCGACCAGATTGGGGATCAGGTCATGGCGGCGCTTGAGCTGCACGTCGACCTGCGCGAAAGCGTTGCGGAAGCGGTTACGCAATTCGACCAGCCCGTTGTACATGCCGACGACGATGAAGCCGAGAACCAGCAGGAGCAGGAAGGCCGTGAGCAGGAAGGGAATCATGGCATGAAAATGCCCGCCCGGGCCTTCGGCGCAAGCGCAAGAGGCCCTCCTCCTTTAGAATAAGAGCGGACTATTGGAACGACCTCAGGGAAGTCCGGCCAGCCGGGCGCAGACTTCGTCGATCAGGAAGGCCGGGGTGGAAGCCCCGGCGGTCACGCCTACCGTCCGATAGCGCCCCACGGCGGCCAGGTCGAGCTCCGCGGCCGTCTCGACATGGAAGCAGGGCAGCCCCTCGCGCTCGACGAGGCTGGCCAGCTTGACGGTGTTGGCCGAATGGCGTCCGCCGATGACCACGACGGCCTCGCAGCCCTGCTTGCGCAGCTCCACGACGTCGGACTGCCGGTCCTTGGTGGCACCGCAGATGGTGTCGAAGACGAGGGCGGAGGGGACGCGGCCGCGAAGACGTGCCGCAAGCCGCTCGAACTCGTCGGTGAACATGGTGGACTGCGACACCATGCAGACCTTGTCGCCCAGGTCCGGCAGGGCGTCGATGTCGGCTTCTTTGGAGATCACGTGCCCCCTGCCCTCGGCATATCCCATCAGGCCGATGACCTCGGGGTGCTTGGGGTCGCCGAAGATGACCGTGGTGAAGCCCTTCTTGGCGTGCAGGCGAACCTTGCCGGCGATGATGCCGACGTCGGGACAGGTGGCGTCGCGGAATTCCAGACCGAGCGACTTAAGGTATTCGCGACGCTCGGGAGAGATGCCGTGGGCGCGGACGACCATGACGGCCTCCGGCGCGGTCCTGGCGTCGACCTGCACCTTGGACTCGCTGCGGTAGTCGCCGACCTCGCGGATGCCCTCGCCGGTGAGCACCTCCATCATCTGGCGATTGTGGATGAGCGGGCCGTCGGTGTAGACGGGGTGACGGCCCTTGCGGGCGTACTCGCGGGCGATGTCGATCGCGCGCTCGACGCCCCAGCAGAAGCCCGCCGACTTGGCCCGGATGACCTTCATCACGGCCAAGGTGTCCGCCGGGCGGACGGGTTCAAGCAAAGTCGGCCGCGGGAGGCCTCACGGGGCGGGCACGCCCCAGACCTCGGCCTCGATGTAGTCATTGGTCGGCGAGGAGGAGTTGCCCTTGGAATGGAAGCGCACGTAGCGGCCCTTGACGGCGGATACGGGGATCACCCTGCCCTCGTGGGACTCGAAATAGCAGAAGTCCTTGCCCTTGCCGAAGCCCAGCTCGCCCTCAGCGTCGTTGTTGTAGACGGTCGTGACGTCCTTCTTGAAGTCCTTGTCGTCGGAGATCTGGACCACGACGTTGAAGTAGACGCGAGGCTCACGATGGAAGTGCCAGAGGGCGATGGCGTGGATCGCCGCGCTCTTGCCCAGGTCGACCTGCATCCACTGGTGGCCGCGGGGCAGCTCGACCTCGAAGCCCTCCTCGCCGCCCTTGTCACCGTCGGTGAGGAAGGAGAAGTCGCCGGCGTTGGCTTCGCGGGCGCTGGAAGTCACGGGACGCCCGAAGGCGAGGTTCTTGGCGTCAGCGGGCACCTTCGGCAGGGCGCGCGGGCCCTTGGCCACGGGCTCGAGGTTGGAAACCTTGACCGGACGCGGCGTGCCCAGCGCGACCGACTTGGGCAGGACGAGAGGCAGGGGCTTGTCCTCGGCGGCGACGGCGAGCGGAAGGAAGAGGAGGCAGAGCAGCGTGGACTTCATGGGGATGGAAGATGAGACAGCTCCGAAGGACACGGGTTTCAAGCCTTGGGAGCCTCGAGGGTGCGCACCCGGCGGTGACGCAGGGGGAAACGGAGGGTCACGGCCGTGCCCGACCCCGGGGTGCTGCGGATGTCGACCGTGCCGCCGTGGGCCCGTATGATGCGGAGGAGGATGAGCATGCCGACGCCGGCGCCGGAGCCCTTGGTGGTGTAATAGGCGTCGAACACGCGGGTGAGACGCTCGACGGGGATGCCGACGCCCGTATCACGGACCTCGACCGAGACCCATTCGTCGTCGTGCGCGATGGCCACGTCGATCTCGCCGCCGCGGTCCATGGCCTCGAGGGCGTTCTTGAGGACGTTGAACAGCGCCTGCTTGACCTGGTTGCGGTCGCCGAGGATCGGCGGCACGCCCGAGGCGACGTCGACGGAGACGCGCACGCCGAGCTGCTCCATCTGGTCGCGCAGGAGCGCGACCGCGTCGGCCACGACGGCTACGAGGTCGGTGTCCGCGAGCGCGGGCGGCGCGGGCCGAACGGCCCCGAGGAAGTCGCGCACGATGCCGTCGAGCCGGGCAATCTCGGAGCGGCAGACGGCGGCGGACTCGCGGACCTTGCGGGCGGAGGGCGAGTCGCCGAGCTTGGCGGCCTCGCGCTCGAGCAGCTGGAGATGGATTCCGATCGCGTTGAGGGGATTGCCCACCTCGTGGGCCACGCCGGCGGCGAGGGCGACGATGGAGTCGATGCGCTCGCTCTCCACGCGGTCCTCGGTCTGGACGCGCTCGGCGGTGACGTCGCTGAGCACGGCCACGCGGCGGGCCAGCTCCGGGGATTGGGAGTCGCTGACGCGCGCGAGGTGCAGCCGTAACACGCGGGACTCGGGGTAACGCACCTCGACCTCGCGGGAGAGCGCCGCCGAATCGACGGGCAGGTCGAGCGCCGCCGCCAGATCGGGGGCCAGACGGCGCAGGTCGGGCCGACCTTCGGGCTCGGAGGGGAATCCGAGCAGATGGGCCGCGGAGGCGTTGGCGTATTCGACCGTGCCGTCGTGAGAAAGCACCAGCACCCCCTCGCGCAGGGTGTCGAGCACGGTCTCCATGAGGTCGCGCTCGCGCTCGAGGCGCCGGGCCAGGATGGCGAGGTTCTGCGCGTCGAGGTCATCGATGCGGCCCAGGACGCGATCGAGCGGACTGGAACGACGACGGCTCATCGTTTCGTAAGCCTCGCGGCGACTTCGGCGACCAGCAGGCGGGCGACCTCGGCCTTGGACGCCGGGCCGAGCTGACGCCTGAAGCCGTCGCGCCCGACCAAGGTGACCGTGTTCTCCTCGGAGCCGAAGGCGCCCTCCGCGCCGGCCACGGAATTGGCGGCGACCAGGTCGACGCCCTTCCGGTCTAGCTTGGCCAGCGCGTTGGCCTCGACGTCCTCCGTCTCGGCGGCGAAACCCACCAGCACCTGGTCGGGCCGGCGACGGGCCGAGAGGGCCGTGAGGATGTCGGGCACGGGCTCCAGCTCCACCGTCATGCCGCGTCCGTCCTTCTTGAGCTTGGAAGGCTGACGTGACGCCGGGCGCCAGTCGCTGACGGCGGCGCACATGAGCAGGACGTCGCAGGGGCCGAAGAGCGCGTCCGTCTGGCGCAACATCTCCTCGGCGGTCACCACCGGGTAGAGCATCACCCCCGCCGGTTCGGGCAGGGAGACCGGGCCGGAGACCAGGTCGACCGTCCATCCGGCCGCACGGGCCGCGGCGGCCAGGGCATAGCCCATCTTGCCCGAGGACGGATTGCTGATGAAGCGCACCGGATCGAAGAATTCGCGCGTGGGACCCGCGGTGATGAGGCAGCGGACGGCCATCGGGGAGGATGCTGGCGGCGGCGGGGTCCGAGGGCGAGCGTGAAGGCGTCCTTTGGCGCTTCCCACCGGCCACGGGTGCGGCCAGATTGCCCCGCAGATGGACATCTTCCTGGCCACCGGCAACGCGCACAAGGCGGAGGAATTCGGCCGACTCTTCGCGCTTGCGGGCATGCGGAAGATCAAGGTCCGCTCAGCCAAGGAGCTCGGCGGCATGCCCTTCGTGGACGAGAGCGCGGGCACCTTCGTCGGCAACTGCCGGCTCAAGGCCGAGGCGCTGCTGAGGATCGTGCCTCCGAAATCATGGGTGCTGGCCGACGACAGCGGACTGTGCTGCGACGCCCTGCAAGGAGGCCCGGGGGTGGATTCAGCCGTCTATGCGGGGACGGGAGCGACCGACGCCCAGAACCGGGCGAAGCTCCTCACGGCGATGAAGGACGCCCCGCCCCACCGTCGCGGAGCACGCTTCGAATGCCACCTGCTGCTGCTCGGCCCCAACTGGACCGACGTGAAGTTCGTCGGGCAATGCTGGGGCAAGATCCTCGAGGCCGAGGCGGGCCAGGAAGGCTTCGGCTATGACTCGCTCTTCGTGCCCGCGAATCATGACCGCACGTTCGGCCAGCTCAGCGCGGCCGAGAAGGACGCGGTGAGCCACCGCGCCAAGGCCTTCGCACAACTGAACGACTGGCTCCGCGAAAACGGCTACGGCAGGTGAAGGGAAGGATCCGAGGGGGCGAGGCCCGTCGTCTCGCCCTCAGAAGAACACCGCCTCGGACAGCGCCTCGGCGGGGCCCATGAGCGCGACGCGCTGGGTCACCGTGCCGGGCTCGCGTCCGCGGGTGAACGTGATGCGCGCCTGCGTGCCCTTCTCCGCATGCTCCCAGAGGAAGCGTGATCCGTCCTCATAGGTCCACTCGGCCGCCAGGTTGTCACCGGCGGGCGGAGCCTCGGAAACCGAGAATTCGGCGGTGACGTGCGACCGACCCAGGCCGGCGCAGTGCGTGAGGCAGGACTTCATCCACGTGAGCAGTCCGGCGGCCTCGCCGCGCAGGCCGCGCCCGTGCGAGACCGAGACCTTGCGCAGGCCGCGCACGAGGTCGGCCGGCGCATGGGCCGCGAGGAACTGTCCGAGGGCCTGACGGACCGGGAGGCAGCGCGCGACCGCGAGGTCACGCACCTGCTCCGGACGGGGAAATCCGAGGGAGAAGACCGCGTCGCCCACCAGCGAACGGTCGGTCACCACGCGTCGGCAGCGACGCGTCCATTCCAGCCAGGGCCCGAGTTCCTCGGCGGTCACGCCGTGCGCCCAGAGGTTCGTGGGCAGGTCGCCTTCCAGCCAGGTGGAGACCAGGGACTCGAGTTCGGGGCCGGGGCGGCCGTGGGCCAGGAGGAGGGCTTCGCAGCAGCGTTTGCCACGGCGGGCCGGATCGAAGAAGCAGAGCACGTTGACCTTGGCCTCGAGCGGGGCGTCGGCGGCTTCCGCCGGACGCGCGGCGAGCACCACGAGCCGGCAGGGGTAGCGCTGCGCGAAGAGGATCGCCTCGTCGAAGCGGGCCTGCGCGTCGGCGGCGCCGACTCCTGCGCCGAACATCAGCACCACGTTCATCTGGGAGGCGCGCGCGGCCTCGTCGCCCTCGTCGGCCCAGGCCTTGTCCATTGCATGGAGCGCGCCGGACACCTTCACCGGAAATCCCGGCAGCGCGTCGAGGATCGGATGCGGCATGGCTCAGCGGCCGGCGTTGCGCCAGGCGTGGCCGTGCGCGCCCAGCAGGGCGTCGGCACCGGCGGGCCCCCAGGAGCCGGCGGCGTAGGACTCGAGCCCGCTCCTGCCGGCGGAAGCCCAGGAGTCGAGCAGCGGCGTGAAGAGACGCCAGGAGGCCTCCGTCTCATCGCCGCGGATGAAGAGCGTCCGGTCGCCCACGATGGCGTCGAGGATGAGCCGCTCGTAGGCCTCGGGGGTGTTCGAGCCGTAGGTCGTCGCGTAGCGGAAGCTGAGGCGGACCGGCTGCGTGCGCGGCTCAAGCCCCGGCACCTTGGAATTAAGCACGAGCGTCGTGCCTTCGTCGGGCTGGATCTGGATGACCAGACGGTTGGGCACGAGGTCGTAGCGCGCGTCTCCGGCGAAGAGTCCCGACTCGGGCTGCTTGAACTGGACCGCGATCTCGGAGACCCGGCGGGCGAGCCGCTTGCCTGAGCGCATGTAGAACGGGACGCCCGCCCAGCGGGAGTTATCGATCGAGAGCCGCAGCGCGCAGAAGGTCTCCGTGGGGGAATCGGAAGGGATGTCCTTCTCCGACAGGTAGCCCGGAGCCTTCTCGCCGTCGGCAAGGCCTTCCGAATACTGGGCGCGCACGGCGTCGCCGCCGGCGCCGAGGCGCAGCGGCCGGACCGATTCCAGGAGCTTCACCTTCTCATCACGGATGTGCTCGGCCGAAAGTGAGCGCGGCTGCTCCATCGCGGTGAGGGCCAGCAGCTGCATCGTGTGGTTCTGCAGCATGTCGCGCGTGGCGCCGCTGTGGTCGTAATAGCCTCCGCGCGAGCCGACGCCGAGCTCCTCGGCCACGGTGATCTGCACGTGATCGACGTGATGCCGGTTCCAGAGCGGCTCGAACATCGGATTGGCGAAGCGCTGCACCAGTAGGTCCTGGACGGTCTCCTTGCCGAGGTAGTGGTCGATGCGGAAGACCTGCGGCTCGCGGAAGTTGCGCGCGGCGACGGAGTTGAGCGTGACGGCGGAGGCGAGGTCCCGGCCGAAGGGCTTCTCGATGATGACCTTGCTCTCCAGCGGCGTGCCCAGGTTGCGGGCGGCGAGGCCGGAGCGACCGAGGTTCTCGAGGATGGCCTTGAACACCGTAGGGGGCGTCGAGACGTAGAAGACGAGTTGCAGGGGGCGCCCGGCGGCCTTCTCGGCGGCGGCGATGCGAAGCTTGAGCGCCTCGTAGGCCGCGGGCTCGTCGTACCCGCCCGCGACGTAGGAGGCGTGGTCCTCGATGCGGCGCCAGATGTCGGGACGGAACTCACGTCGCGAGAAACGGGCGATGTCCTTGGCGGCCTGGACGCGGAATTCGGCGTCCGGCACGGCCTTGCGTCCGAAGCCGACGAGGTGGAAGTCGGCGGGGAGGAGGCTGTCGACCGCGAGGTTGTAGAGCGCGGGCAGGAGCTTGCGGGCGGCGAGGTCGCCAGAGGCGCCGAAGATCACCACGCAGGTCGGCTGCGCGCCCCGATGCTTGCTCAGCCCGGTGAGGAAAGGATGGCGGTCGGTTTCGGACATCGGCTTCAGGGGCGGCGACGTCCGAAAAGGACTTCGCCGCGGTGGTGAAGGATGCGTACGGGACCCTCGTGGCAAACCATAACTTCCATGACGTCGAAACGATGGTGCGCGACGGAGGGCGCCTGGCGTATCCAGGCCGCGGCGGCCCGCCTCAGGGCGGCCTTCTTGCGCCGGTCCACCGCGCGCAGGCCCTCGCCGGCGAAGTGCGTCATACGGGTCTTCACCTCGACGAAGACGACCACCCCGCGTTCGAGCAGCACGAGGTCGAGCTCGTCCCTTCCGTTCCGCCAGTTGCGGGCCAGGACGCGCGCGCCCCGGGCCCGGCAGTCTTCGGCGGCCAGACGTTCACCCTTGGCGCCGAGACTCTCCTCCGCCCGACGGAAGCCCAGCATGCGAAGCAGACGACGCAACATGCGGCAGGCTGGCCTGCCGCGAGGCGCCGGGTCGAGCGCCCGCCGAGGGGGTTCTTGACCTAGGGAACCACGGGATGGTATCCCTGTCTCCCACCCCACACCCATGCGCCTCCCCGCCCTACTCGCCCTCGCCTGCGCCGCGGCCCTCTCCGCGGACCCCATCCCTGAATCATTCCGCCAGAACGGCTGGTTCGTCGGAGCCCAGGCCTACACCTTCAAGGAGTTCTCGTTCTTCGAGGCCGTCGCCAAGACCAAGGAGGCGGGCGGCAACATCATCGAGCTCTTCCCGGGACAGTCCGTGAAGCCCGGGTCCAAGGAGAAGACCCATCACTCGATGTCGGACGCGACCATGGCCGAGATCAAGGCCGAGCTCGAACGGCAGGGCGTGCGCGCCGTCAACTACGGCGTCATCGGGGCGAAGAACAAGGAGGAGGTCTACGCCATCATGGCCTTCGCCAAGAAGATGGGGCTTTACGCCGTCTGCACCGAATCCACCGAGCAGGTGGCCCACTGGGAATCCGCCGCCAAGGAGTTCGACATCAAGGTCGCCTTCCACGAGCACGGCACCCGTCTGGCCAAGGACGGCAAGATCTACACCAAGTACAAGGTCTGGGATCCGCTTTACGTGCTGGGCGTGGTCGAAAGCCGTGACGCCCGCATCGGCGCCTGCGCCG
>JBJTTY010000025.1:0-64990 GCA_046080425.1 Verrucomicrobiota bacterium | reverse complement strand
CGCAGGTTGGCTTGGGCGGTCTGGGTGCTCTCCGGGCTCTGGGTGCTGATGTTGGCGTGGGCGTTCGTGGCCTTGGCCCGCGGCATGTTCCCTGGGCCGGCCTGAGCGGATAGGGCGGCTTGCCAGCCGAGGAGGGGAAGGCATAGGTTCAGTTCACCCCTATGAATCATCGCCTCGCTCTCTTGTTCGCTGCTGCCGCCGCTTTGACGGGTTGCGCCAACTATGCCGTCCAGCCGGTCCTGCATCCCGGCACCGAGAAGCGTCACGAAAGCTTCAACGTCATCTCCAAGCAGGGCGAGGCGAAGCTCGTCTTCCTCGGCGACTCCATCACCCACGGCTGGGAGGGCAGGGGCAAGGCCGTCTGGGCCAAGACCTGGGCGCCCCTCGGCGCCGCCAACTTCGGCATCGGCGGAGACCGCACCGAGCACGTTCTGTGGCGCCTCGACAACGGCAACTTCGACGGCCTGAAGCCGAAGCTCGTCGTGCTGATGATCGGCACGAACAACACCGGCCACCAGGGTCGTCCCCAGAAGGAACTCGACGGCGCGTCCTACCGCTGCACACCCGAGCAGACCGCCGAAGGCGTGAAGGCCATCCTCGGTCGTCTCGAACAGAAGTGCCCTGACGCCAAGGTGCTCGTCCTCGCGATCTTCCCTCGCGGCGCCGACCGCAACGACGCCTTCCGCCAGCAGAACGAGCAGGCCAACGCCATCATCCGCACCTTCGCGGACGGCAAGCGCGTGCACTTCCTCGACGTGGGCGCCAAGTTCCTCGAGCCCGACGGAACGCTGTCCAAGACCATCATGCCCGACCTCCTGCACCCGAACGAGAAGGGCTATGAGATCTGGGCCGCCGCCATCGAGCCGAAGGTCAAGGAGCTGCTGAAGTAAGCCCGGTTCCCAGGACACGACGAGGGCCGCCCTTTCGGGCGGCCCTTTCTTCTTCGGCCCTCGTTCAGCCCTGCCGGAGCGAGGCCATGTCGATCACGAAGCGGTAGCGCACGTCCTGCCGGATCATGCGGTCCCAGGCTTCGTTGATCTTCTGCATCGGGATGAGCTCGATGTCGGAGACGATTCCGTGCTTGCCGCAGAAATCGAGCATCTCCTGGGTTTCGGCGATGCCGCCGATGCAGGAGCCGGTGAAGTTGCGACGGGGCATGATGACCGAGAACGCGTGCACCGCGAGCGGCTGTTCGGGGACGCCGACCAGGCAGAGCGTTCCGTCGACCTTGAGCAGCGAAAGGTAGGCGTTGAGGTCGTGCTGCGCCGAGACGCAGTCGAGGATGAAGTCCAGCGAGCCCGCGCGCGCGGCCATCGCGGCCGGGTCGGATGACACCACGACCTCGTGCGCGCCCAGGCGCAGTCCGTCGGCGACCTTGGACGGCGAAGTGGTGAAGAGGACCACGTGCGCCCCGAAGGCGCGGGCGAACTTGACGCCCATGTGGCCGAGCCCGCCGAGCCCCACGATGCCGACCTTGCTGCCCGGGCCGACCTTCCAGTGCCGCATGGGCGAATAGGTCGTGATGCCGGCGCAGAGGAGCGGAGCGGTCGCCGCGAGGTCGAGTCCGACCGGCACGCGCAGGGTGAAGGCCTCGTCGACGGTGATGCCCGAGGAGTAGCCGCCGAAGGTGTGGCCGCCGAGGTGACGGTCGGGACTGTTGTAGGTGAAGATCGCGCCGGAGGCGCAGAACTGCTCGAGCCCCTTGCGGCAGCTGGGGCAGGTGCGGCACGAGTCGACCATGCAGCCCGTGGCGCCGATGTTGCCGACCTTGAACTTGGCCACCTTGGCGCCGACGCGCGTCACGCGGCCGACGATCTCATGGCCTGGGACGCAGGCGTAGTTCGTGCCGGGCCATTCGCCGCGGGCCGTGTGCACGTCGGAGTGGCAGACGCCGCAGTAGAGGATCTCCATCTCGACGTCGGTCGGGCCCGGATCCCGACGTGTGATTTGGTGCGGAGCGAGCTTGGATGAGGGCGAGGCGGAACCGTAGGCCTTGGCTTGGGTGGGCATGGAGGTGAGGGAAGCCGTCCGGGCGTCCGCCGCAAGCCCGGGCCTCAGAGCGTAAGGCGTGGTTGTCATCTGTTCGTGCCGGGCTTTGCATCCTGTCATGCGCCTACTCCTGACCTTCCTCGCTGCCTCCGTCCTCGCGGCGGACGCGCCCGTGCCGCCTGGCGAGCTCATCGTCAGCACGCCCTTCGACCAGCCCCAGGGTCCGACGCGCAAGAAGGCCATCAACGGATGGAGTGCGGCCATCGGCGAATGGAGCGTGAAGGACGGGGCGCTCTTCGGCGACGAGCTCAAGGAGGACAACCATCACTCCTCCTGCACCTACCGCGTTGATGCGGGCGGCATCGTCATCCAGGCGCAGTTCCGCCTCGGGGGCGCGCAATACCTCGCTTTCGGATGCCGCGACACCGTCGCGCCCAACCTGCACCTCGGACGCACGTTCGTGAGCAAGGACGCGGTCTGGATCACGCACATGAGCGGAATCTCGAAGACCACGAAGTCCACCAAGGTCGCCGAGCTGAAGACGCCGGTCGATCCGGCGAAGTGGCATGACATCCGCATCGAGATCGTGGGCGAACGCTACCGCGTGCGACTCGACGACAAGGAGCTCGACGCGACACATCCGCGCTTCAAGGACCGCAAGGGCCTCGTGGCGCTCATCACCAAGGGGCAGGGCGCGGCCTTCCGTCAGGTCTCGCTCCGTCACGCGGGCGAGGGCCGCTGAACTTGTCCGACGGCTCCCCATTGCGTCTGATCGAGGTCGAGGGACCCGGACTGGGCCCCTGGATCCCGGCCCTCGGCGGCCTGCGCATCAAGGTCTTCCGGGAGTTCCCCTACCTTTACGACGGCGATGAGGCCTACGAACGGGAATACCTCTCGGTCTACCTGAGCAGCCCGCGTTCGCTGGCCGTGCTGGCGCTTGATGCCGAGGGCCGGCCGGTCGGCGCGACCACCTGCCTGCCGCTGGAGGACGAGCAGGAGGCCTTCCGTGCGCCCTTCACGTCGGCCGGGCTGAACCCGGCCGATTTCCTCTACCTCGCCGAAAGCGTGGTGCTGCCCGAGCATCGCGGCCGAGGTCTGGGGCGGGAGTTCTTCACGCGCAGGGAGGCCCACGCGCGGAGGCTCGGCCGCAACCGCACGACCTTCTGCTCCGTCGACCGGCCTGCGGACCATCCCGCCCGACCGGCCGCGTGGAAGCCCCTCGACGCCTTCTGGTCCGGCCTGGGCTACGTGCGCCGTCCGGAACTCAGAGCCGTTTTCCCTTGGAAGGAGTTGGGCGAGACGCAGGAATCTCCCAAGACCCTCACCTTCTGGACCCGCTCATGGCACGACTGAAGATCGACCTACGCACCTTCGACATCGGCGCCCCCGTGCCGAACGCCGAGGCCTTCGTCGACCGCGTCGTTTCACAGGTCGAGGAATCCTGGAAGTCCGGCGCGGACCTCGTGCTCCTGCCCGAGTTCCTCTGGCTCGGACTGGAGCAGTTCGTGAAGGGCAGGGGCGCCACGCGCGCCGTCGCCGGGCTCTTCTGGGCCGGGCTCTGGCCGGGCCTGTCCCGCCGACTCGCCCGCAAGGGCAAGGCGGTCGTCCTCGGCACGGTCCCCTTCATCGACGCGCGCGGGCGTCTCCTCAACCGCGCGCCCATCCTGGCCGACGGACGGCGCCTCCATCAGGACAAGCTGCACCTCACCCCCTGGGAGAAGGCCTTCACGCCCGGCGACGGCGTGCGGCTTTGGAAGTTCAAGGGCGCGCGCATCGCCGTCGTGACCTGCCTCGACATCGAAGTGCCCGAGATCGCCGCGGCCCTGCGCGGCAAGGCCGTCGACGTGGTCCTCGTCCCCAGCGCCACCGAGACCGTCCTCGGCGTCGAGCGCGTCGGCCGCTGCGCCGACGCACGCGCCGTCGAGCTCTGCTGCCATGTGGGCGTGAGCCATCTCGTCGGCCGCGCCCGTTCCGAGCTCGTCGACGACAACGTCGGCCGGGCCGCCTTCTTCTCGCCCTCTCAGTCGGCCTTCGCGGGCGCCTTCCGGCACCTGTCCGTGCCCGTCGTCCGCCGCGGCGACCACGTGCTGTCCGTCGGAGCCGACCTCGCCGCCCTGCGCCGCGCGCGGAGCGCGCGGGCGGAGACCAATCCCGCCCGCCTCCGCGCCGGTCGCGTGCGCGTCCTTTCCTGAAATCCCATGAAGCTCATCCACGATTACTACCGTGCCTTCAATTCCGGCGACCGCCCCGCGCTGCTCGCGCTCCTGCATCCTGACGTCGTGCATGAGATCAACGAGGGTGCCGTCGAGCGGGGGATCGAGGCCTTCCGGGCCTTCCTCGGCCGCATGGACCGCAGCTACCGTGAGCAGGTGCAGGACCTCGTCGTCTTCACCGGCCCCGACTCGTCCCGCGCCGCGGCCGAATTCTTCATCAACGGCGAGTATCTCGTCACCGACGAAGGCCTCCCGCCCGCGACCGGACAGAAGTACCGCCTGCGCGTCGGGGCGTTCTTCGAGATCAAGGACGGCAAGGTCGCCCGCGTGACCAACCACTACAACCTCGCCGACTGGATGCGGATGGTCGGCGCCTGATCCGCATTCAGCGCCGGACGATCTCGCTGGTTCCGTCGGCCCGGCCCGTGACGTCATACGTCGCGCCGCCGTGCAGCACCCCGCGCACCGTGAGCGAGGGCCAGCCCTTGGGCAGCCGCGGTTCGGCCTTCAGCCCGTCCGGGCCGGCCTTCAGCCCGAGGAAGCCGTGCACCAGCACCGTGGGCACCAGCGCGCTTTCGAAGAACTCCTGATCCAGCCCGAGCCCGCCCGCAAGGCCGCCGCCCTGCATCGTGCCCCGACCCGGCTTGGCGTAGAAGGCGCGGTAGCCGCCTTCCGCCTGCGTCTCACGGAACCAGGCGTTGATCTCCTTGAGCCGTCGCCAGGCGTCATCGGGTCCGTTGACGCGTAGACGCGCCATCACGTCATGGTAGGAGAAGCCGAGCACCCCGCCGCCGTCCTGGACCTGTCCGCCCCAGGGAATCGAGTCAGGCCGGCTCCACACCCAGACGTAATCGTCGACGTTGCGACGCGTCGTCATGCGCGGTCCGAAGCGCCAGTGGAAGATGTCGGCGCCCTGCGACGTGTCGCCCTCGACCGTGCGTCGCCCGTCGATCCAGTCCATGATCGCGCGCGACTGGGCGTCGGTCGTGAAGCCGAGCGCAATCGCCTCCTCATTGAGGAACACGAATCCGTAGTCATGGGCCTGACCCGTGAGGTCACGCCAGCCGATGAGCCGGCCTTTGGCCGCGTCCCAGAAGAACTCCCCGGCCCGGGCGCGCACGTCGTCGGCGAGCTTCCTGAGGTCCTCCGCGCCGAGTCTTGGCGCGGGGGCGGGCAGTGCGGCGTCCCGGCGTGAGGCGACCCAGGCCTCGATCTCGGCCATCCGGCGGATCGCGTGCCATTGGTAGACCGTCGCCAGCGCGTCCTCGCCGCCGAACGGGATCAAGTCCCAGTAGTTGTTGCCCACCCCGAGCCCGATGCGCGGGAGCAGGGCGCCGTCCGGCCCGCGCGTCAGTCCGCTGCTTCCGTCATGGCCGACCCAGCTCACCCGCACCCGCCCGAGTTCACGCACCTGGAATTCGCGCAGCGACCATTCCAGCGCCTTCCGCATCCGCCCCAGGTTCTCACGCAGGAACTCCACGTCGCCCGTCCAGGCGAACGTGTCCGCGCAGCCCTCGAGGAAGTTGGCGTTGGTGATCGGATGGCGCGTGTCGACCGACGTCATGACCGACTTGATGCGCAGCACGGCGCCCTTCGTCGCGGGGAAGCGCAGCCGCAGCCCCGCGAGCAGCCCGCCGTAACCGCGTTCCTTGTAGAGCGGAACGTGGGAGAAGTCCGTCTTCGTCACGTCCCCGCGGGGAGGGAAGGGCGCCGCCCGCGACTCATCCCATCCCTGCTCGCCGTCGTAGCGCCACGACACCGTGGGCTTGGCGGCCTCGGGCAGCCCGAGCGCGGACCATTCCACCCGAGCGAAGGGTGCGACCACCGTGCCGCAGCGGAAAGCCGGCGTGGCGACCGTGACGACCTCGCCCGTGGCGCGCAGGCGCAGCCCGTGTTCCGGATCGATGCCGATCGTCTCAGCGCCCGTGATCTCGAAGCCGGCCGCGTCGGTGAGCGGCTTCAGTCCGAAGATCTGGACCGCCCAGACCTCGTGGAGCGTCGAGAAGTGGAAGCCCTTGCCCGTGCTCTGCTGCCAGGCCGGGAACGGCCAGCCGTCCCCGTGGGCCATGCCCCGGTGCTGCTGCATCGAGACGTAGCCCTCGTGGTCGATGCGCTTGCGGAGCAGCGAGGCGCGGTAGCCCTTCGCGGTGGATTCGGACTGCCAGAGCAGCGCGTGGGGCATCCATCGGTCCCAGAGCGTGCAGTCCGCATAGCCGCCGGAGCGCACCGCGTGCAGCGCGTTCATCGCCTCCAGCGTGCGCATCTCGGCCTCCTGGCCCGGAGCCTCGAACGTCGGCGCGGCAAAGCAGGCCGCGCAGCAGGCGACGAGGCATGCGGTCAGGGGCGGACGCATGCGTCTTTGTCCGACGCGGGCGTTCCTCTGGCAAGCCCCCAGTGCCGCGTGAAGAGCGGGCCTCAGAGCTTGGACCAGCCCTGCCAGACGAAGAGCAGACCCAGCACGATGAGCAGCGCGGAGGAGACGTAGGGCGCCCGGTGGGCCGAGCGGCTGAGCCAGCTGGAGCGTTCGGAGAGCTTCTTCATGCCCCAGGCGGCGAGCACCCCGACCGTGATCATCGTGAGGGCGAGACCGGCGCTGAATGACGCGACCATCGCGAAGCCCAGCGTGAATTCCTTGAGCTGCAGGCAGATCAGCAGGATGGAGACCGCGGCGGGGCAGGGCATGAGCCCGCCCGTGATGCCGAAGAGCACAATCTGTCCCGTCGTCACGTGCCGTCCCGCGAACCGCTTGCGGATGTCCTCCGCGTGGGCGCGGGCGTGGGCGTCCTCGAAGTCCTCGTCGTCATGGCCGTGGTTATGGGCATGTCCGTCCCCGTGATGGTGATGATGGTGATGCGCGACCTCCGCGCGCAGCCGCATGATCGTCCAGACAGCCATCGCGACCACGATGACGCCGCTCACCAGCAGGAAGTAGGGTTCGGTCGTCTCGACGCTCCAGTGCCCGCTGTTGGCGAGCGTCAGCGCCGCCAGCACCCAGATGACCAGCGAATGGGAGATCGCGGCGCAGAGTCCGAGCAGGGCGGCCTGGGCCACCGTTCCACGGACCGCGATGATGAAGGCGGCCATCATCGTCTTGGAGTGTCCCGGTTCCAGGCCGTGCAATGCCCCCAGCAGGATGGCCACCGGCACGTAGAGCCAGGCCTCGGTCGCCCCCTGCCTGATGAGCTCGCTGAAGTCCATTGACACAAATTAGGACACGGAAATGCCAATATACGAGGGGCAACCACCTCTTCGGTTTTAATTGCAAATTCATGGCAACTCGTAAATTGCGGTTCGATGCCTATGTCCGACGACGGAGTTCATGCTTCGCCGCCCAGTGTGGCCGGGTCCGCCTCCGGATTTGCGGAGGCCGAGCTGCTTGAGTTCCTGGGCAAGGCCGTCGGCGTCCGCGTCACCGCCGAGGAGGCCCGTCGCAAGTGGGCTTCCGTCGAGGATCGGGGCGAGCCTCTCGCCCGTCTCATCGCCGCCGCCCAGCCGCTCGGCCTGCTGCTCATTCCCGTCCGGCGACGTCTGGCCGACCTCATCTGGAGCGCGCGGGATTCCCAGCCCGTCGTGTGTCGCGAGCCCGGCAGCGGACGCTGGATCGTCATCCGAGGGCACGGCTTCTTCCGCGCCAAGGTCGTCCGGCCCGACGTGTCGGACGTCGCCGTCTCCATCGGCCGCGCCTCGCTCGCCTCACTTCTGGGCCTCTCAGGAGTGGAGGCCGAGGTGGAGGCCGCACATGTCGCGCCGCTGCTTCCCGCGCAGGGACTCAGCGGCAAGGAGGAGGACGCCGAGGCCTCGCTCCTGCCAGGCTTCCTGCTGCGTCGTCCCAAGGACGGACATGAGGCTTCTCCCGCCGGCCGGTTCATGGGCCTCCTGCGGCCTGAGATGACCGACATCGGCACCCTCATCGTCTTCAGCCTGATTACCGGACTCCTCTATCTGGCCGTGCCGCTCGCGGTGAACGGACTCGTCAGCAACCTGGCCTTCGGCACCCAGTCCGAGCCCTTCCAGCAGGCCCTGCTGTTCATCGCCGCGGCGCTCTTCGGGTGCCTCCTGCTGTCCGCCGTCATGCGCGGCCTCCAGTACCTCGTGGCCGAGCACGTCCAGTGCCGCATCTTCGTGCGTGTCGCCGCCGACATGGCCTGGCGCCTGCCCCGCGTGAAGGCCGAGTCCGTCGACGGCGAGCATGCGCCCGAGATGGTGAACCGGTTCCTCGACGTCGTGACCGTCCAGAAGAGCACCTCCCTGCTCCTGCTCAACGGCATCAACATCTTGATCGGCGCGCTGATCGGGCTCGTCGTCCTGGCCTTCTACCATCCCTTCCTGCTGGCGTACATGGTGGTGATGCTCGTCGCCATCGCACTCATCGTCTTCGTGCTGGGCCGTGGCGCCGTCCGCACCAGCGTCGCGGAATCGCGGGGCAAGTACGCCGTGGTCAACTGGCTCGAGGACGTCGCGCGTTATCCCCGTCTCTTCAAGGGGCCCGGCGGCTACGCCCTCGCCGCCGAGCGGGCGGACCGCCTCGCCCGGTCCTACCTCGCCCACCGCGCCGCCCACTTCCGCATCCTGATGCGGCAGGTGGGCGGACTGCTCGCCCTCGAGGTGCTGGCCAGCTCGTCCCTTCTCGTCGTCGGCGGCGGACTCGTGCTCAGTCAGCAGCTCACCCTCGGGCAGCTCGTTGCGGCGGAGCTCATCGTGAGCGCCGTCGTGGCCTCGATCGCGAAGCTCGGCAAGCAGTTCGAGGCCTGGTACGACGCCCTCGCGGCCGTCGACAAGCTCGGCCATCTCATCGACCTCGAGACCGAGCGCGTGGAAGGCGACGTGCCCGCCGGCGCGTCCGCTGCCGGCGCTTCCGTCAACGCCAGGGCCCTCCGGCACGCCTATCCGGGCGGACGCGAAGTCCTCCGCGCCGTCGACTTCGAACTGCCCGCGGGCGGGAGGCTCGCCGTCTCCGGACCGCAGGGCAGCGGTTGCAGCACCTTGCTCGACCTCCTGGCCGGCATGCGCGAGGCCTCGTCCGGCTCCATCCTCGTCGACGGACTCGACCTGCGTTCCTGGAGCCTCGAGTCCCTGCGTTCCCGCGTCATGCTGCTGCGCTCGCAGGACATCTTCAACGGGACCGTCGCCGACAACGTCGGCCTCTCCCTTCCCGGAGTCGGACACGAGCAGGTGCAGGCCGCGCTCGCCCGGGCCGGACTGCTGGAGTACGTCCTGGCCATGCCCCAGGGCCTTTCGACCCCGCTGGTCACCGGAGGGCTGCCCCTTTCCAGCCGGCAGCGCAACCGCCTGCTCATCGCCCGCGCCCTCCTGCTTCGTCCGCGTCTGCTCCTGCTGGACGAGCTGCTCGACGGTCTCGATCCGGCCACTTCCGGCGCCATGCTCGACATCATCCTCGACCCGTCCTGCGCCTGGACGGTCGTGGCCGCCACGCGTGACCCGGCCGTGGCCGCCCGATTCCCCTCCCGGCTGTCGCTGCAGCCTCCCGCCCCATGAGCCGCGACGATCCCGACCACGTCTTCCCCCTGCGCGGGCGCCTGCCGGCGCTCGTCACCGCCGGAGCCGCTCCCCTCGTGCGCGTGATCGCGCGCGCCTGCGCCACGACGTTCCTGCTCTTCCTCCTGGCGATCTGGTTCCTGCCCTGGCAGCAGTTCGTCCGCGGCACGGGCAAGGTCATCGCCTTCGACCCGCTTGAACGGCGCATCAACGTCGAGGCCGCGGTCGCGGGCCAGGTCCGCCGCCTGCACGTCGTGGAGGGCCAGCGCCTGAAGGCCGGCGACCCGGTGGCGGAGATCCAGGACAACGATCCCAACCTGCTCATCAACCTGAGGCTCCAGCGGGAGGCCCTCATCGCCCGCAAGGCGGCCGCCTCCCAGCGCATCCTCGACCTCGATCAGCAGGCGAACCAGCTGGACGTCGCGCGTGGCCAGGCCGCCGACGCGGCCCGTCAGCGCGTGGCCGCCGAGAAGATCACCGCCGAGACCGCGGTGCTCAACTTCAACCGGACGCGGGAGCTGAAGGACGCGGGACTCGTCTCGCAGCGTGACTACGAGGTGGCGCTGCAGGTCCGTGACAGCTCCGCCTCCAATCTCGCCGCCGCCGAGGCGAACTACGGGCGGACCGAGAGCGAGTTCAACGCTTCGATCGCGGGCATCCGTGCCCAGCGCGGCCTCGCCCAGTCGGAGCTGGCCGCCGCGGAACTGGACATCGGCGCCATCCAGGTGCAGATCAGCCAGAACCAGCGCCAGATGGTCACCGCCCCCCGTGACGGCGTCGTGCTCTCCGTGCAGGCCACCGACGGGACCTACCTGCGTCCGGGCTCCCCCATCTGCGTGATCATCCCTGAGACGGACAGCCGCTTCGTGGAGCTCTGGCTGGACGGCAATGACATGCCCCTCGTGCATCCGCGGATGACCGGTAAGGACGGCAAGCCGCTGCCCGGAAGCGAAGTCCGTCTGCAGTTCGAGGGCTGGCCCGCCATCCAGTTCGTCGGCTGGCCCAGCGTCGCCGTGGGCACCTTCGGCGGCGAGGTGGTGTTCGTCGACCCCGCCGGGGACGACCAGGGTCGCTTCCGCATCGTCGTCGCCCCCCGTCCTGACGTGCGCATCGTCGATGGGCAGGAATCCGAGATCAGCTGGCCCGGAAATCGCTGGCTCCGGCAGGGCGTGCGCGCCAAGGGCTGGGTGCTGCTGCAGCAGGTCCCGCTCTGGAAGGAGATCTGGCGGCAGGTCAACGGCTTCCCGCCCGTCATCGCCGACACCGAGCCCGGCAAGGAGGAGTCCAAGTGAGGCAAATCGCTGCCCTGATGCTGGCCCTCGCTTCGCTGGCGGCCGAGCCCTTGCGGGTGGACGACGTGCTGGCCTCCGTCGAGACCAAGTATCCTCCCTATCTCATGGCGCTCATCGAGCAGGACCTTGCCGCCGGTCGCCTGCGCCGGGCGTCGGGCGCCTTCGACCTCGGCTTCGTGGCCCGGGGCGGATTCAACCCCCGGTCCTACTATGACGGCAGCACCGGTGAAGTGCAGCTGGAGCAGGCCCTGCCGTTCTGGGGTGCCGATGTCTTCGCCGGCTACCGTGTCTCGAGCGGACTGCTCGCCGCCTACGATCAGCTGCGCACGCAGGAGGACGGCGAGCTCAGGGCCGGTCTGCGCTTCAGCCTCCTGCGGGATGGCCCCGTCGACCGCCGTCGCGCGGAACTCTGGAAGGCCCGCTTTGAGAAGGAGGCCGCCGATCCCTTCATCCAGCGCCAGCGGCTCGACGTCCTGCGCGCCGCCGCCCGAAGCTACTATCAGTGGGTCTCGGCCGGACTGCGGCTCGGCGTCGCTGAGGAACTGCACCGCGTGGCGTTGGAACGCGACTCAGGCCTGCGCAAGCAGGCGGACAAAGGGATGGTGGCCCCCATCGTGGTGGTCGACAACGAGCGGCTCGTCATCAGCCGTCAGCTCGGCGTGGTCCAGGCTCGCCGCCGTTTCGAAGCGGCCGCGCTCGAGCTGTCACTCTTCCATCGCAGCGCCGATGACGCCCCGGTCGTGCCCGGCCGCGACCGTCTGCCTTCCGCCTTTCCCATGACCACCCCGCCTGCGTCCTCCGATGAGAAGGGGCTGGCCGACGCCGCGGCCGCGCGACGTCCGGAGCTGGCCCGCATCGAGCTGCTGCGCCAGCGAACCGACGTCGACCGACGGCTGGCGGACAACGACACCCTGCCCAATCTCGACCTGAGCGTCGGAGTCACGCGCAACCTGGGTTCCGGCCCTTACGCGGATCGTCGGACGGATGAGGCCAGCGTGGGCGTGGAGTTCCGCGTTCCCGTCCAGCGGAACGAAGCCCGCGGCCGGCTCCAGGTGGCCGAAGCCGAAATCCGTCGGCTGGAGCGGGACGCCGCGTTCACGCGTGACCGCATCGTCAACGAGGTCCGAGACGGTTTGTCCGCCTTGCGCGCCGCTTCGGAACAGATCTCCCAGACCACCCGCAACGTGGAGCTGGCCGACCGCCTCGCGGAGGCTGAGCGCCGTCGCTTCGAGCAGGGGGCGACCGACCTCCTGGCACTCCAGATCCGTGAACAGGCCGCGTTCGACGCCCGTCAAGCCGACCTAGAGGCGCGCGCCGACTTCTTCCGCGCCATGGCCGACTACCGCGCCGCCCTTGGCGAAACCACGGGCTACTGAGGATCATGTCCAAGCCCCTCGTCCTCATCCTCTGCACCGGCAATTCGTGCCGCAGTCATCTCGCCGAGGCGATTCTCCGCCGCGCGGCCGGCGACCTCGTCGAGGTCGCCAGCGCCGGCTCGAAGCCCGCGGGATACGTGCATCCCGAGGCCCTCGCCGTGCTCGCGTAGATCGGCATCGACGCCTCGAATCACCGGTCCAAGCACCTCTCGGAGTTCCTGGATCGGCAGGTGCACACCGTCATCACCGTCTGCGGCAACGCCGACCAAGTCTACCCGGCCTTCCCGGGGCAGGCCGTCCGTCACCACTGGGGTTTCAGCGACCCCGCGCACGCCACCGGGACGCCCGAGGAGGTGAGGGCGGAGTTCCGGCGCGTCCGCGACCAGATCCGGCTCGTCTTCGAGGCCTATGCCGCCGAACTCCGTCACCGGGCCTGACACGTTGCCGTTTGCCATTCGCCGGGACGTCTGCTAATCCGCTCCCATGGATATTCCCGGATTCTGGACCGCCCTCGGGCTGACGCTCCTCGCGGGGCTGTCCACCGGCATCGGCAGCATCCTAGCCTTCGGCGCACGTCGGGACAGCTACCGTTTCCTCTCCGTGTCCACCGGGTTCTCCGCCGGCGTGATGCTCTACGTCTCCTTCGTGGAGATCCTGCCCAAGGGCGGCAAGGCCCTCTCCGACGCATTCGGTTCCGGCGCGGGTCCCTGGCATCAGGCCGGCTGGTTCTTCGGCGGCATCCTCTTCATCGGCCTGATCGACTTCCTGCTTCCGCACGGGGACGATCCCCATGAGCAGCACGCGCCCGCGGAAGCCGCACCCCTGCGGTCGGATTCCGCTCCGCACGCGCCGCATCCCTTCCGCCTGCATCGCATGGCGCTCTTCACCGCGCTGGCCATCGCCCTGCACAATTTCCCCGAAGGCCTCGCCACCTTCCTGGCGGCCATCGAGGACCCGCACGTCGGCGCCGCCATCGCCATCGCGATCGCGCTGCACAACATCCCGGAGGGCATGAGCATTTCCGTCCCGCTCTATTACGCCACCGGCAGCCGCGCCACCGCCTTCCTCTGGTCCTTCCTCAGCGGCCTGGCCGAACCCGTCGGGGCGCTCATCGGCTTCTTCGGACTGCGGGCTCTCATCGGATCCGATGCGCCCGGCCTGCCGCCCGCGGTCATGGGCGCCTCCTTCGCGGCCGTCGCCGGCATCATGGTCTTCATCAGCATCGACCAGCTGCTGCCGACAAGCCGCGCCTACGGCAAGGGCCACGACAGCATCCTGGGACTGCTCGGCGGCATGGTCGTCATGGCGCTCAGCCTCCTGCTGTTCAAGGTGGCCTGAGGCGCGGATCGTTTCGCCTGCCAACAAGAAGGCCCGGCGGATGCCGGGCCTTCGCGGTCCGATCTCAGGGCGTTCAGGCCTTGGAGATCGAGGAGGCCTTGCCGTGCTCGGACTCGACCTTGACGGCCTTGCCGACGAGCTCCTTCACGCCGTCAGCGCCCTTGGTCTTGGCGGTGAGGGTGATCTTGGTTTCCTTGCCGGCCTTGTCGGCGACGACGACGACCTTCTTTTCGGCGTCGAAGGACTTCAGGGTGCCTTCGTTGGTCACGGTCTTGCCGCAACCGGCCTGAGCGGCGGCAGCGAGGGCGAGGGCGGTGAGGATGGAGAGGATGTTCTTCATGGGGTTGGGTTGAGGGCATCATTACTGTCCAGGCCGGGACGCTTTGCAATTCACAATCTGGGTTGATGCATGAAAGACGTGCTCCATCGTCTTAGTCATGCCCCGGATGACGAAAGCCATGAAAAGCGCATTTTTAGCGGCCTTTTTCTGGGTAGGAGCCGTTTTGACGGCCCATCCCATCCCCGATGTTCCCGTCAGGGGCAGTTTCCTCTCGGGGGGTGACGCCGAGATCACCATCGAGGTCGATCCTCGGTGTTTTGAGGCCGATCCGGAGAAGGCGCCCTATTTCACGCCGCGTTCCCTGGCCCTCGCCTCGCCCGCCAGGCAGGAGGAGCTCAAGCGTCTGGCCGCCGAATTCGCCGCGCGTAACGTCGAGTATCGTCTCGAGCCGATCGGACGGGTCAGCCCGGAGTTCACCTTCGCGTTCACCGCCCCTGACGGCCTGGCCGTCCGTCCCAATGACGAGGCCGTGGTCCTGACCGGCACCTGGCGGACCAAGGTGACCGCGGGCGTCTCCGGCTGGCAGGTCCGATCCAAGGCCGAGAAGGGTCTCTCCGTCGTCGTGTCCAACGCCGTTGACTTCATCCCGCATCCGCGTGTCGCCGTGCTGTTCCCTGGCGAGGACGGCTTCGTGCTCGATCTGGCGGGCGTCGCCTCCCGTGAGCCTGCTAAGTCCCGGCCCGCCGTCGGCAAGGTCGAGGACGGACTCTCCACCTTCGGCAGCTTCTTCCGTCAGGGCTTCGTGCACGTCGTGCCGAAGGGCCTGGATCACATCCTCTTCGTCCTCGGCATCTTCCTGCTCACCGCCGCCTGGCGCCCGCTCCTGTATCAGGTGACCGCGTTCACCCTCGCGCACACCGTCACCCTGGGTCTCGCCACCTTCGGTCTGGTCTCCGTGCCCGCCTCCGTCGTGGAGCCGGTCATCGCCGCCAGCATCGTCTTCGTGGCGCTGGAGAACGTCTTCAGGCCCGTCTATTCGTTCCGTCGCGTGGTCATCGTGTTCGCCTTCGGCCTGATCCATGGTCTGGGCTTCGCGGGGGCCCTCGGCGACATCGCCTCCGCCACCGGCTCGCTGGGCGTGGCGCTGGTCGGCTTCAATTTCGGGGTGGAAGCCGGTCAGCTGGCCGTCATCGCGGTCGCCTGGGCGCTGACCTTCCGGCTCACCGACGAGTGGGTGCGCCGCCGGTTCGTGGTCGTGCCGGCCTCGGTCCTCATCGCCCTGATCGGGCTTTACTGGGCCGTCGAGCGCATCCTCAGCTGAGGGAAGGGGATTGAGCCCGGAGGGCGCCGCATCCAGCCTGCGTTGACCCCGTGAGAGCCCTGCTCGCCTTCCTGTTCTCCGCCGTCGCGACGCTTTCCGCCGCGCCCCGGCCCAACATCATCGTCATCCTGACCGATGACATGGGCTACTCCGACCTCGGCTGCTACGGCGGCGAGATCGCCACGCCCAATCTCGACGCGCTCGCGGCGGGCGGCCTGCGCTTCACCCAGTTCTACAACACCGCGCGCTACTGTCCGACCCGCGCCGCGCTGCTGACCGGACTCTATTCGCATCAGGCGGGCATCGGCCACATGGTGGACGACTGGAGCGTCAAGGTCGGCGAAGCCTACGCGGGCGACCTCAGCCGCAAGGCCGTGACGATCGCCGAGGTGCTGAAGGGCGGAGGTTACTCGACCTACATGGCGGGCAAGTGGCACGTCGCCCGCAAGGCCAAGGCCGAGAGCGAGGCCGACAAGCACAACTGGCCGCTCAGCAGGGGCTTTGACCGCTTCTACGGCACCATCCACGGCGCCGGCAGCTTCTTCGACCCCAACACCCTCGTGCGGGACCGGTCCTACGTTTCACCCTACGCCGACCCCGAGTACCGGCCGAAGGACTATTACTACACCGATGCCCTCAGCGACCATGCCGTGCGTTTCGTGACCGACCACCGTGCCTCCGCTCCGGACCGACCCTTCTTCCTCTATCTCGCCTACACCGCGGCGCACTGGCCCCTGCACGCGAAGGAGGCCGACATCGCGAAATACCGCGGCCGCTATGACGCCGGCTACGGAGCGGTCAGCGCCGCCCGTCTCGAGAAGATGCGCGCCCTCGGCCTGCTCGACCCGAGGTGGAAGTCGGCTCCGCTCCGCGACGACTGGGCCGGCGTCAGCGACAAGGCCTGGGAGGCTCGCTGCATGGAGGTCTACGCCGCCATGGTGGACTCCATGGATCAGGGCGTCGGCCGGCTCGTCGCCGCGCTCAAGGCCAACGGGCAGTTCGAGAACACCCTCATCCTCTACATGCAGGACAACGGCGGCTGCGCCGAGGCGATGGGCCGCAACGGGGCCTTCAAGCCGAGGGCCGACAGGCCGACCCTGCCTCCGCTGGACGTCGCCTACCTCCAGCCCGACATGATACCCAAGCAGACCCGCGACGGCTTCCCCGTGCGGCAGGGCGCCGGCGTCATGCCTGGGCCTGCCGACACTTACGTCGGCTACGGCCGCGGCTGGGCCAGCGTGAGCAACACGCCCTTCCGCGAATACAAGCACTGGTCGCACGAGGGCGGGATCAGCACGCCGCTCATCGCGCACTGGCCCGCCGGCATCGGGCAGGGCGTCAAGGGCGGCCTGGACTACCATCCCGCGCACCTCATCGACGTCATGGCCACGTGCGTCGATCTCGCCGGCGCCAAGTATCCCGCCGAGTCCGCGGGTGAGAAGATCCGGCCGATGGAGGGGGTCTCCCTCATGCCCGTCTTCGTCGGGAGGATCCTCGACCGTCCCACGCCTCTCTTCTGGGAGCACGAGGGCAACCGCGCCGTCCGTGACGGAGACTGGAAGCTCGTCTCCAAGCATCCCGGCGGATGGGAGCTCTACGACATCCAGTCCGACCGGACCGAGTCGAACGACCTGGCCGCGGCGCAGCCCGAACGCGTGAAGGCGATGGCCGCGCAATGGGACGCCTGGGCCGCGCGCGTCGGCGTCAGTCCCTGGCCGCTCAAGGACCCCAAGGCCGACAAGACCGGCAAGGGCAAGAACTCCAAGAAGAAGTGATTCGCGCGGCCTCTCAGGCGACGTCCAGCCCGCGCATCGTGCCGGAGGTCGTCGCGAAGCGCTTCTCCTCCATACCGAGCCGGTGCAGGGCGCTCAGGTAGAGGTTCGGCAGCGGGTAGTTGTTCTTCTGGTCGAAGGCCAGGTGGCGTCCGTGGCGGAAGCCGCCGCCGGCGAACAGCACCGGCATGTTCAGATTGTTGTGGCTGGAGGCGTTGCCGAGGTTGGAGGTCATGACCGTCATGGTCTCCTTGAGGAGGCCGGAATCCCGCAGCTTGCGGACGAACGTGCCCCAGGCCTTGACCTGTCCCGCTTCGACGATGGCGAGCTGGCGTAGCTTGTCCTCGTCCAGGCCGTGGTGGCTGAGGTCGTGGTAGCTCGAGGACACGCCCTCGATGCCGTTGACGCTGTTGCCGGTGATGTGGAGCGTGACGAAGCGGGTCGAGTCGGTCACGAGGGCCATGTGGACCAGGTCGAGGAAGATGCCGTTCACCGCGACCTCGTTGTTGCGGGGCATCTGCGTGGGGGCCTTGAGGCTGACCTTGGGCTTGGGGCGGTCGGTCCAGGCCTCGTTGGCGGCGAGGCGCTGCTCGAGGTCGCGCACGCTCGTGAACCAGTTGTCTAGGCGGTCGCGGTCCTCCGCGCTGACGTCGCGCCGGAGCCGCGAGGCCTCGCCGGCCACCACGTCCATCACGCTGCGTCCGCGGCGGATGAGTTCGGCCTGACGGCGGCGCTCGCCCGGCGAGTCGTCGACGAAGAGGCGCGTGAAGAGCCGCATCGCGTTGTTCTCCGCCGGGATCATCGAGCCGTTCTCGGTGTAGGAGGGGCTTGAGGAGCTGTTGGTGTTGAGCACCAGCGATGGGAAGCGCGTCTCATGTCCGAGACGGTTCGCCATCAGCTGGTCGAGTGAGATCGTGTTGCGGGAGGTGTTACCGCGGGAGTTGGGGCAGGCCGAAAAGATGCTTCCTTCCGCGTTGTGTCCGCCGGTGACGCCGGGGTGGGAGACGCCGGAAACCACCGTGAAGTCCTCCCGGATGTCCTGGATGCCCTTGAGGTAGGGCGACGGCACGTATCCCGTCCCTTCGCCCTGAGGCACCAGGAAGGGGCTGTGCATGCCGAGGGAAAGCGAGACGCCGACGAAGCGCTTGGCGAAGGGGGAGGGCTTCTCGGCCGCGAACGCCGGGGTCATGGCTTCCAGGACGGGCAGGGCGAGCGAAACGCCGGCCGCACGGAGGAGCGTGCGTCGGTCGAGCGCCTTGCCGGTGGTGAGGGTGACGTTCTTCATGGGGCCGGGTTCACTTGTTAAGGAAAACGGGACTGCGGAGGGAAGCCAGCAGGATTGAGCGCATGCCGTGCCGCTGTCCGGCGGTCTGGGCGGGGATGGCGGCCAGGGCGGCCTCATCGGAGAGCCTCGGGGCGGCCCCGGTGGCGTAGGTCAGGAACTGCGCGGCGAAGCCCCTCGCCAGCCGGCCGCCATGGGCCAGCTGGAGCTTCTTCCATTCCGCCAGGTCAGCGAAGGCCTTGCCGTCGGGGGTCGTGCCCGAGGGGTCGATCTTCACGCCCTTGCCCATGCCGTAGCGCGTGCGCTTCAGTCCGACCGGATCCAGCGTCTCCAATGCGAAGCCTGGCATGTCGATGGTGCGGTGGCAGGACATGCAGGATTCGCCGCTGCGGTGCTTCTCCAGCCGGTCGCGGATGGAGGTCGTGCCGCGGATGTCCGGCTCGCCGAGCGCGGGGATGTTGGGGGGAGGCGGAGGGATGTGCACGCCGAGCAGGCGCTCGTTGACGAAGACGCCGCGGATGACCGGCGAGGTCGAGGTGCCGTCCGCCGTGACCTTCAGCACCGCGCCGAGGCCGATGACGCCGCCGCGTTCAGTGCGGGCCGCGGCGGGCAGCTCGACCTTCTGCAATCCCGCGCCCGGCGTCACCTTGGCGGTCACGCCGTAATGCCGGGCCAGCCGGCCGTTGAGGAACGCGAAGCCAGAGTCGAGCAGGTGGGTGACGGGCAGGTCGCTCCGCAGCGTCTCGCGCACGAACGCCCGGGCCTCCTGCAGCATCGACTCCTGCAGCACGGGGTCGAAGGACGGGAACTGCCTCGGGTCGGGCGAGGTGAAGTCGATCTGCGAAAGTTTCAGCCACTGGTCGGTGAAGCTCCGGATGAACCGCTCCGACTTAGGGTCGTCGAGCATCCGCCGGGCCTGTCGGGTCAGCTCGGCGGGGTCCTTGAGCCGGCCTTCGGCCGCGGCTCGCAGCAGGGCCTCGTCGGGGCCGCTGAGCCAGAGCGCGAAACTCAGCCGTGAGGCTAGGGCGTAGTCGTCAAGGGCGCCCGGATGCTCGACAAAGGTCAGGAACCGGGGTGAGCAGAGGATGGCGTGGCAGGCCGCCTGCAAGGCGACCTCGGCGGGGTCGCCGGCCTTCACCGACTTGAGGGCGAGGTCGACGTAGGGCGCGGCATCGGCGGACGAGACCGGACGGCGGAAGGCCCGACGGGCGAAGTCGGCGATGACGGCGGGCAGCGTGCCGGCCGGGTCCTTGCGCAGGTCCTCCACCTTGCGTCCGGCGAAGAGCCGGCGGGCGACTTCGGATGCGTCGGAGTAGGGATGGAATTTCTCGATGACCATCCCTTGGTGAGCGATGCCGGAGTAGCCGTCCCTCTCGAGGTCGCGACCGACGTAGGAGACGCTGCCGCCCGTGTCGCCCGGCGGAGGGCGGCGGAGGGTGAAGTCATTGGGGCGCAGCTCGAGGCGGTGGCCCTTCTGGATCCACCCCTCGAAGACCATGTCCCGTGGCCGCGCAGTCGCCTCGACCAGACCCATCATGTACAGGATGGGGGCGTTCGATTCGCAGTGCCCGGAGCGAAGCGTGCCCCAGACCGATCCGTCCTCGCGGGGGTTGATCGCGCGCACGCCCTTGAGCGTGACGCGGTACCAGCCTTCCGTCGGCATGACCGTCGCATGCATGCGACCGTAGAACTGCATGCCCATGTTCCAGCTGATGCTCAGGTCGTCCTTCCTGCGGTGCTCCGGCGCGCGGTTGTTGCCGCGACCGTTGTGATCGAGGTCGTCGGGCACCAGGGTGCGGACGAAGGGCTTGTCACCGCGTAGGGCGCGGGTGAAGGCTTCGTCGAGCGCTAGGTCGGCCACGTCCAGGTAGCGCCCCAGCTGGTGATGTGACAGCTGCTGCCCGTCGGCCACCGTCTGGAACCCGTGCGGCGCCGGATCCTCGGGCAGGAACTCGTCGAGCGGGATGTCGATGCCCAGCAGGTCATGGACGGCGAATTCGTATTCCGTGCGGGTGAGCCGGCGCACATGCACCCGGCCGTTGCGGGCCACGTCGGCCCGGTCGGCGGCTAGCAGGGGGGCGTGGACGTCGGCGACGAACTTCGCGGCTTCCGACGCGGGAGGGCGGGGCTTCTTCGAAGGTGGCATTTCGCCGTCGCGCACGCGTTCGACCATCCGTTGCCAGACCTTGGAGGACTGCCGGTCCTCGGGCTTGAAGGCCAGGGCCGTCAGGTCGAGGCCGCCCTTCCTGACCTCGCCGTCGTGGCACTCGACGCAATGCTTCTCCAGGAACGCGGCGGCGGTCGGGTTGGGCGCGGCCGGGGCGGCCGCGAGGGCCGAGGCGGCGAGCAGGAGGGCGGGGCGGAGCATCGGAGCGAACGAAGAGGGTCGCGGGGCGGGGGTCAATGACGCCCCGTTTTCATATTTCACTCTGTCAGCGGACCGGCCGGCCGGGTTCCCGCCCGCGGGGGGTGCCCCGGCGGCAGGCGTCGCTGCAGAAGCGCACCTCCGCCCAGCAGCGCTCCCATTTCTTGCGCCAGACAAAGGGCCGTCCGCAGGCCGGGCAGGTCTTGGAGGGCAGGTCCCGTTTCTTCACGCCGCGCATCCGTCCAAGGAGGCGGATGACGTCTCCGGGGCAAGCGTCAGCCCGTGATCACCGGAATCCTGAGGCTCCTGCCCCCCTGGAGGGCGGACCTTGCGGGGCGTCGCGGTGGCGGGCGTGTCCGCGCCGAGGAGGCCCGGTGCGGCCGCGGCGGCGACGGCGGCTCCGCTGAGGAATCCGCGACGTGAGAAGGAGGAACCCGGGGTGTGGCTCATGTCGGGATTTTCCGCACAAGGACGGTTCCTTTCCAGCCCGATATGGCGTCCGAATCCGCCGTCGGGCCTTCGGCGTTGGACAGGGGCGTGCGCCCGGCTATGGCATGGTCCATGCGACTTCGCCCCTTGCCGCTCCTGCTCCTGTCCGCCATCGCCTGCGCCCAGACGCCTCCGTCCGCGCCGGCGGCCACGATCCTCGAGGTCCGCACCATCACGCCCAAGGAGGAGCCCTACTCCGGCTGGCCCACCGTCGTGCGTCGCGCCAACGGCGACCTTTGGTCCGTCTGGTCGGGCGGCCGGGACGCGCACATCTGTCCGATGGGGCAGGTGAGGGCGATGACTTCCCGCGACGGGGGCGTCACCTGGACCTACCCCCGCGTCCTGCTCGACACCGCGACCGACGACCGTGACGCGGGCGTGCTGGAGACCGCCAAGGGGACGCTGCTGGTGACCACCTTCACCTCGCTCGCCTACGAGCCCTTTCTCAAGCGTGCGCAGTCGATGGGCGAGCTGAAGTCGGGCGGATGGAAGGCGAAGCCCATGCCGGCCGATCAGCTCGCGCGCTGGACCGCCGCGCACGACAGGCTGGACGATGCCGCTCGCAAGGCTGAGCTCGGCGAATGGGTCATCCGTTCCACGGACGGCGGGCTCACGTGGTCGCCCCGCATCCCCACCGTGGTCAACAGCCCGCACGGCCCCATCCGGCTCAAGGACGGACGGCTGCTCTATCCCGGCAAGGAGCTCTGGACGGGCAGCAAACGCATCGGGGTGGCCGAGTCGCTTGACGACGGCCTCACCTGGAAGTGGTTGGCGGAGATCCCATCCCGGCCGGGCGACGAGGTCCCGACGGGCTATCACGAGCTGCACGGCGTCGAGACCGATGACGGCCGCATCATCGTGCAGGTCCGCAACCACAACAAAGCGAACGCCGGAGAGACCCTCCAGTGCGAGTCCGTCGACGGCGGACGCACCTGGTCCGTCCCGACGCCGATCGGCGTCTGGGGCCTGCCTTCTCACCTGCTGAAGCTCCGGGACGGCCGCCTGCTCATGACCTACGGCCATCGTCGCGCCCCCTGGGGCAATCAGGCGCGCGTGAGCGCCGACCATGGTCGCACCTGGAGCGCGCCGGTCATCCTGTCCGGTGAGGGCACGACCCCCGACCTCGGTTATCCTTCCACCGTTCAACTGCAGGACGGGTCGTTGCTCTCCGTCTGGTATGAGAAGATTCCTGACGCGTCCGTCGCCGTGCTGCGCCAGGCCCGTTGGAAGCTCGACTGACCCGGAAAGAAGAAGGGCCGCCTTGCGGCGGCCCTCGGTGCGTCCGGATCAGCGGCCCTTGTCCGGCCGCTTCTTGTCGTCGGGCTTGTCCGGCTTCTTTTCCGAAGAGGGCTTCTTGCGCGCGTTCTGCACCGCCTTGTCGTAGCGTTCATCGGCTTCGGCCAGGGCGCGACGGGCCTTCTCGAGGGCTTCGCGCGCCTTCTTCACCTCGGGTGAATCATTTTCCGGTCCGGAGGGGGCGCGGCCGCGGGCTTCAGGCGCAGGCTGAGGACCGCGCTCACGTCCGGTGTCAGGCCGTCCGCGTTCCTGTCCGACTGACGGACGACGGTCGGGGCCCTGGGAATTCATGCCGGGTCGAGGTCCCTGGAACTGGGAGGGGCCGCGGAACTGAGGAGAGCCCTGAGGGCGGGGGCCGCGACCAGGCGCGAATCCCGGACCCTGATGGCGGCCTTCGGGACCGGGACGACGGAACTCGCGGACATCGGGACGATGGCCGGGCGCCATGCCGTGGGAACGCATGCGCTGCATCCATTCCATCCGTCGTTCCATCATGCGTTCACGCAGGGCCGAGCCCGGACCGAAACCGTCGGGGAAGCCGCCATGGTTGCGGGGGCCGAATGCCTGAGGGCCTTGGGGGCTGGCCATAGGTCCCCTCGGTTCGCCGCGGTCCTGTCGGAATCCAGGCCTTGGTGCGCCCGGGCCGGGGGCTTGGCGTTCGGCTTCGGGGCGCACCTCGCGCTTCTGGGCGTCGCGGGGGGAGGGGCCCCGTTCGCGGGAGGGTTGGGCGGGGCCGGGCGTGGCGCCGATGGCGGCCACGGCCGTAAGCAGCAGCAGGAGGGTTCTCATAGCGAAAATTATAACACCCGCCGAAGGGGAGAAGTTGCGAGCCTTCCCGCTCCAGGACCCCTCCGGGCCGGCTTACAATAGAGACGTTCAGCTGTAGTCGGGCCCCTGCCTCGTCGCTTGCCCTCCGGCCCGTCCGGATGATGCTGGGGCCGTGCTCCGTACCGTGCACATCGCCCGCAAGGGGAAGGTCATCGGCAAGTATCCCGAGGCCGACATGCACGTGCTCGTGGCGGCCGGCACCGTGCTCCGCGCCGACCACTATTGGAAAGTCGGCATGCCCCGCTGGCTCGTCGTCGGACGGACCTTCGACGTCGCCGTCCCGGAGCCGGAGCCCGAGGCTCCGCGCCATCCCCGCGGCCCGCAGGACCTCGGCCCCCGCTTCACCTGCCTGCGCTGCGACGCCCGTTTCGACGACCCCGAGGAGGAGAAGCCCGGCAACGTCGTGATGGAGATCCTCTGCTGGCTGTGCGGTCCCGTGGCGGGCGGCCTGTATTCCGGCTCGCGCATCCTGGGCAAGACCCAGCACTGCCCGAAGTGCGGTTCGCAGCACCTCGAGGAGCAGGTCTGGTGAGCCGGGCGCTCAGCCCTTCGCCTTGGGCTCCTCGTCGACCACCCGGATGCGCAGGTCGCGCAGCTGCTTGGCCGTGACCGTGCTGGGGCTCTGCGCCATCAGGTCCTGGCCGCTCTGCGTCTTGGGGAAGGCGAGGATGTCGCGGATCGAGCTGCGTCCGGCCAGCATGGCCACCACGCGGTCGAAGCCGAGGGCGATGCCGCCGTGGGGCGGGGCGCCGTAGGAAAAGGCCTTGAGCATGTAGCCGAAGCGGCTGGCCACGACGTCGGCCGGGATCTTGAGCACGTCCTCGAAGACGCGCTTCTGCACCGCCGTGTCATGGATGCGGATCGAGCCGCCGCCGAGTTCGACGCCGTTGAGCACGATGTCGTAGTGCTGCCCGCGTACCTTGGCGGGGTCGGTGGCGAGCAGCGGCTCGTCCTCCTGCACCGGCGCGGTGAACGGGTGGTGGGCGGAGAGGTAGCGCTTCTCCTCCTCGTCCCAGAGCATGAGCGGGAACTCGATGACCCAGAGGAAGTCGTAGCGGTCGGCCGGGATCACGAGGCGGCCCTTGGCGCGGAGCAGGGCGGCGGATTCGAGGCGGACGCGGCCGAGGATGGTCGAGGCCTGCTCCCAGGGGGCGGCGGCGAAGAAGACGATGTCCCCGTCGGCGATGTCCAGCTTCTGGCGGAGGGCGGCCTTCTCCTCCTCGGAGAAGAACTTCACGATCGGCGACTTCCACTCGCCGCCTTCGCACTTGATGAAGGCGAGTCCGCGCGCGCCGGCGGCCTTGGCGATGTTCTCAAGGTTCGTCAGCTCGCCCTGCGTCAGGTCGGCGAGGCCCTTGGCGTTGATGGCGCGGACGACCGAGCCGGGCGTGGTGGCGGCCTCGCGGAAGACCTTGAAGGCCGATCCGCTGAAGAGCGCGGTGAAGTCCTGGATCTCCATCCCGAAGCGCGTGTCGGGCTTGTCGATGCCGAAGCGGTCCATCGCCTCGCGGTAGGACATGCGCGGGAAGGGCGTGGGGATGTCGACCCCGATGGCCTCCTTCCAGGCGCGCTTCAGGATGCCCTCGATGAGAGCGTACATGTCCTCGCGGTCGATGAACGACATCTCGAGGTCGACCTGGGTGAACTCCGGCTGGCGGTCGGCGCGGAGGTCCTCGTCGCGGTAGCAGCGGGCCATCTGGTAGTAGCGTTCCACGCCGGCCACCATGAGCATCTGCTTGTACTGCTGGGGCGACTGCGAGAGCGCGTAGAACTCTCCGGGCTGCAGGCGGCTGGGCACGAGGAACTCGCGCGCGCCTTCGGGCGTGCTCTTGAAGAGCGTGGGGGTCTCGACCTCGATGAAGCCCTGGTCGTCGAGCTCGGCGCGGATGGCGCGGGCGGCCTTGTGACGCAGCTTCAGCAGCCCGAGGTTGCGCGGGCGGCGGAGGTCGAGGAAGCGGTATTCGAGGCGGAGGTCCTCGTTCACCTTGTCGGCCTTGTCGTCCTCCATCGGGAAGGGCAGGTCGACGCAGGCGTTGTGGACGACGAGGGTGGCGGCGACGACCTCGACTTGGCCGGTGGCCAGCTTGGGGTTGACCGTGTCGGGGGTGCGGGCGGTGACCTGTCCGGTGATCTCGATGACCGACTCGGTCTTGAGCCGCTGGGCGGTCTCCTGAACCTTGGAGTCGGGGCGGAAGACGACCTGGGTGACGCCCTCGCGGTCGCGGAGGTCGATGAAGGTCACGCCGCCGAGGTCGCGCTTGGTGTCGACCCAGCCCACCAGGGTCACGTTCTTCCCGGCGTCGGTCGGACGTAGGGCGTTGCAGTGGTGGGTGCGTTTCATCGTGGGAGTGACGGGTGGAAGGTTATGGTTAACCTTCGGAAACAGGGCTAAACAAGCCCCAAGTGGGGCCGGCGGGCCCGGAATCCGGCCAAAAGGGTTCCAGAGTGCCGCTACTGGCACTCTGGGGTCGTAAGACGGATGGGCCATCGCCCGCTTCCGTAAGTCGCCCTCGCGACTTTCGCGTCCTTTCTGAGGGAGGCGGTCTACCGAGTCTCAAGCGGCTGGATCAGGAGCCGCATCGGCATTGCTGCCGACCCGTGCACTTTCTCCCGCCCGGCCGGATAGTCAAGGACCGTCCCTTTTTATTTCAAGGGGGTGTCGACCCTCGAAATCAGCGTTTTTCGAGCTCATCTCGGCCCACCGGCTCCACGTGGGCCAGGTGGTCCGGGCGTTTCTTCACAGAGAGCACGCGCACCAGGCACCAGATGAAGAGCGTGGCGACGGCGCCCACGGAGATGAGCATGAAGGCGAGTCCGGCGGGGGTCATGGTGAAGGGGTCAGCGGCGGTTCCAGCGTTCGCCGGCGCGCTGGATGAGCACGACGGTGAACACCGTGAAGATGATGAGGAAGAGGGCGGTGAGGCGAGCCACGCCGCTGGGCGGGTGCCCTTCGCCGCCGATGAGGTCGAGCACCGGTTCGGTCGGGCTGAAAGCGGGCGCGGTGAAGGAGAGGTTCCAGCCGGCGAGATTGCGCAGCATGAACATCAGGAAGACCGCGGTGAGGTAGGCCGGGGCGACCCAGCGTATGATGGGGCGGAAGAAGCGGGGGATCGCGATGTCGGCACCGTGGTGCGCCTCCGTCCAGCCCTTCTCGAATCCGAAGGCGAGATTGAAGACGTAGACCAGGATGGTGCCCTGCAGGAAGATGCCCACGTCGCCGATCCAGAAGTCGACCGTCGAGAGCGCCTTGAGTCCCTCGCTGAACCACACCACGAGCGTGCAACCGACGGCCGTGACCAGGCCGAGCAGGGCCACCGAGCCCTTGCGGTCGAGTCCGAGGCCCTCCTCGAGGAAGGCGATGCCGGGCTGCAGCATCGAGAGTGACGAGGTGATGGCCGCGATGAAGAGCAGGGTAAAGAAGAGCCCTCCGAAGAGGTGGCCGTAGGGCATGCCTGCGAAGACCTGGGGCAGGACGTTGAAGCCAAGGGCGAAGGTGCCTCCCGCCACGGCCGAGGCTCCGAGGAAGGCGTAGGCGGCGGGCACGGTGATCATGCCGCCGAGCCCCACCTCGCAGAACTCGTTGGCCGAAGTGGCGGTCAGGCCGCTCAGCACGACGTCGTCGTTGCGCTTCACGTAGCTGGCGTAGCTGATGATCACGCCGAAGCCGACGGAGAGCGTGAAGAAGACCTGCGAGGAGGCCTTGAGCCACACGGCCGGCTTGGCCAGCCCGCCCAGCACGTCGTCAGGGTTCCACATGTAGCCCAGGCCGTTCCAGACGCTCAGTTCGGGGCGCGACGGGTCGGGTGTGCCGAGCGTCAGCACGCGCACGAGCAGGACCAGCGCGATGAAGATGAGGAGCGGCATGCCCCAGTTGCAGATGAACTCGATGCCCTTGGAGAGCCCCCGGTAGATGATGACGTAGTTGAGGATGAAGACGCCGATGAAGAAGAGGAACGGGCCCTTCAGTCCGAGGACGGAGCCGTCGGCGCCCAGTCCCGCGAACTGCTTGAAGTGGGCCGCGTAGGCCGCGGCGTCCTTGCCGAGGTCGAGACCGCCCGAGAAGCTCGTCCAGGCGTAGCCGAGGCACCAGGACTCGATCACGACGTAGTAGAAGTAAACCCCGACGGGCACGATGAACCCGAGGATGCCCACGTACTTGCCCCACGGGCGACCGATGACGGCGTGGAAGATGCCGGCCGAGGAATTGTAGCCGCGGGAGCCGCCGAAGCGTCCGAGCGTCCATTCGATCCAGCAGACGGGCAGCCCGACGATCAGCAGCGAGATGAAGTAGGCGATGAGGAAGGCGCCGCCGCCGGTCTCCTTGTCGGCCACCAGCCCGGGGAAGCGGAGGAAGTTGCCGAGTCCGACCGCGCTTCCGGCGACGGCCATGATGACGCCTAGTTTTGAGCTCCATCCATCGGGCTGCTTGGTCGTCATCGTCGGGGTTGTCATCGTTTTACGGAGCGGAAGGGGGAGTGCAATCGTTCAGACATGACTTGATGAGGGACAGGGGCAGAAGAAGGCGCAGGAAAAATGAGCCGAGAGGATTCGGTCGCTCTGGATGCGAAAGCCAGGATGGATCTGTTTCCGTTTCCTTACCTGTCCCTGCCCCTGTCCCTAATACCGCAACGGCGCCATCCCCTATTCTTCTCGCCCTTTGCCTCGGGGCGACTCACTTTGCAGCGATGACATTTGATACGCTCGGCCTCGACGCCGTCATCCTGAAGGCCGTGGCCGAACAGGGGTATTCGGAGCCGACCCCCATCCAGAAGGCCGCCATCCCGCCCGTGCTGGAGGGTCTGGACGTCATCGGCATCGCCCAGACGGGCACCGGCAAGACCGCCGCCTTCACGCTCCCGCTGCTCACCCGGCTGCTCCGGACCAAGTCCGGCGCCCATCGCGGCCGCGTACGCTGCCTGATCCTCGCCCCGACCCGCGAGCTGGTGGTCCAGATCGCCGAAAACGTCTCCGCCTACTCGCGCCATGCCAGCCTGACGGTCGCGACGGTCTACGGCGGGGTGGGGGAGCGCCCCCAGATCGCCGCCCTGCGCAACGGATGCGACGTCCTCATCGCCACGCCGGGCCGGTTGCTCGACCTCGGCGGCCAGGGGCATGGCGATTTCTCCGCGGTGGAGTACCTGGTGCTGGACGAGGCCGACCGCATGCTCGACATGGGCTTCCTCCCCGCGATCCAGCGCATCGTGCGCGCCCTGCCCACGAGCCGGCAGACGCTGATGTTCTCCGCCACGCTCTCGCGTGAGATCGAGGCCCTGACCCACCAGTTCCAGCGTTCGCCGAAGCTGATTGAGGTCGGTCGCCGATTCAATCCCGCGGAGACGGTCACGCAGAAGCTCTACGAATGCCCCGGCGCGCTCAAGCAGGCGATGCTCCACCACCTGCTCGCCGATGAATCGATGCGCATGGTTCTGGTGTTCTCGCGCACGAAGCACGGGGCCGACCGCATCTGCCGTAAGCTCGCCGCGCACGGCGTGGAGGCCGCGGCCATCCACGCGAACCGCTCGCAGGGCCAGCGCCAGCGCGCGCTCCAGGCCTTCAAGAACGGCGAGATACGCGTCTTGGTCGCCACCGACATCGCCTCGCGCGGCATCGACGTCGACGGCATCTCGCACGTGGTGAACTTCGACTTCCCCGACCAGCTCGAGGACTATGTGCACCGCATCGGCCGCACGGGCCGCGCGGAGGCCACGGGCACGGCCATCACCTTCGTCACGGGCGAGGACGGGGGTGAGCTCCGCCGGCTGGAGCGCATCGTGGGCAAGCACCTCCACTGCGGTCGCATGCCCGGTTTCGACTACTCGCAGCAGGCTCCGGCCCGCGCGCCCGAGCCCCAGGACGGCGAGCGCAGGATGGAGCGCCGCGGTCAGCGGGGCGGCCATCATGACTCCGGTCCGCAGGGCGGACGATTCGGGGGACGCCGCGCCGCACAGGGCGACTACCGGCCTTACGGCCACCCCGGATCCCGCCGTCGCGGAGGCCCGCGCTGAGTCCGGAGTTAGTGCTGTCCTCGGTCGGCCGGTCGGACTAGGAAGGAGGAATGAGATTCCCCGTCCTCTGCGCCGCGCTCCTGGCGGCCGTCGCCTCCGCCGCACTCCTGACCGCCTGCCTGCTGGCGGCCGTCGCCTCCGCCTTCCCTCAGAAGGTCGAGATGGCCGGCTACCTCATCGTTCCGACCGAGCGCGTGACCAAGCCCTATGACGCCGGCTTCTCCATCTACGCCGCGGCCTGGCCCCTGCTGAGCGAGTACCCCGGCCACCGTTTCCAGACCGGCCTCTTCGCCACCTGGATGTCCCCCCGTTACGAGGGAGAGGAGCCCAAGGACCTCTATACTGACATCGAGGGCGGACTCGGCTGGTGGCGTGACACGCACTTCCCGACCACGACGCCGAAGTTCATCATGGGCGGCGTCGGCGTGAACTTCTACGATATCGCCAATGGACCGGGTTACGGACGCGGCACCTGGGAAGATCCGCGCGGTCTCTACGGCGTCGCGCAGCTCACGCCCTGGCTCCTCTTCCCGCTCGATGGCCTGAATCTGAAGCAAGGCGTCAACGGCGAGCTCTTCGGCTACGGTTACCTGCCGATGCCGTTCGCCGAGCCCAAGACGAAGACCGAGGGCAAGGACGTGCCGACCGGCGCCAACTGCTGGACGCTCTTCCTCAACGCCGAGAACTTCAAGGGCCCGGTCTGCTTCTTCACGCCGAACTTCTGGGCGCGCTCCGCCCTGCGCAATCCCGCCTACGCGGGCCAGATGCTCGACTCACGCGGATCGGATCCGAACAAGCATTTCTCGATGGAGACCCAGTACGTGCCCGCCGCCCAGGCCAAGGATGAGAAGGGCGACACCTACGCGCGCGTCGCTCCGACTTCCTTTCCGGTGGGCTCCGACGGCACGACGGTGGTGCTGCACCGTCTGACCTGCTACGACCGCAGTGCCCTCTACGACCGCGTGAAGGCCTGGTTTGAGGGCGGACCGGTCGCCACCGGCGCAATCAATCCCGCCGGGTCCCTGGTGCAGAGCTTCGTCAAGGACGGCGGCGACTCGACCTGGAGCATCTACCCGCAGGGCACGAAGAACGAGGCGAAGCCGGATTTCGACTGGAAGGCCTTCGCGACGCCGCATTCGCCGGATCCTCACACCTATGGCTACAAGTGGAACGCGTCGCTGGTCAGCCCCGTCCGTCCCGGTCTGGTGACGCTGCCTGAATATTACCGCCTCGGTCAGGGCGGAAAGAACGGCCGTTGGACGGCCGTGACGCCGAAGGACGTTCCGGCGTCCACCGGCCTCTCGCAGGTCGGCTTCGGCTCGCCTCCCGAAAAGCCGCAGGCGCCGCGCGAGACGCCTGCGGGCGACCGGACGCCCTGGAAGGTTCCCGGTCCGAAGGCCGGTCCGTTCCAGGCCTTCCTGGGTGACGGCAGCGTCGTGACCTACTACTGGTACCGTTTCGCCGATCAGCCGGCGATGCTCAACGCCGACATGACACCGGCCGAGCGCGAGGCGCTGCAGGCCAGGGTCGAGAAGCTGCATCGCGCTTGGACCAAGGACCGCGATTATCTGGCGCCGCCCACGGTCGGCAGGCTGGCCGCGCTCGACCCGGCGCAGGTCCTGACCCCTCCCAAGGGCCTCGAGGTCGGCTACGTGCCCATCGCGACCCGGCAGGAGCTCGCGCCTGCCCGGCCGGCGGCGCGCTGAGCCTCCTCAAACGCCCGCCCGCCTTGCCTCGGGGCGCGTTCGTCCTCCTTTGGGGGGATGGCACGTACGGTCCGTCTCATCCTCGGCGACCAGCTCAACCCGGAGCATTCCTGGTTCGGGCGCAAGGACGCCTCGGTCACCTACGTGCTGATGGAGGTGCGTACGGAGACCGATTACGTCGTCCATCACGCCCAGAAGGTCATCGCCATCTTCGCCGGCATGCGCCGCATGGCGGAGCTCCTCCGCAAGGACGGCCATGCGGTGCGTTACTTCCGCATCGGCGACGCCGACAACCGCCAAAACTTCGCCGATAACCTGCGACAGGTGTTCCGGGAGACGAAAGCGGAGCGTTTCGAATGGCAGGAGCCGGACGAATGGAGGCTGGACGAGGATCTTCGGCAGTTCGCCAAGGACTGCGGCCTGCCCGCGGCCTGCGTGAGCTCGGAGCACTTCCTGGACGGCCGCGGGGGCGTGGCCGCCCATTTCCAAAAGGACGCCAAGCGCTGGCTGATGGAGTCCTACTATCGACGGATGCGCGTCCGCACACGGCTGCTGCTCGACGAGGACGGGGCTCCGCTCGGCGGCAAATGGAATTTCGACCACGACAACCGCAAGCCTTGGAAGGGCACGCCGCCGCCTCCGAAGGGCTGGGATGTCTCGCATGATCATGCGAAGCTGTGGTCCGAGGTCGAGGCGGCCGGGGTGAAGACCATGGGCCGGCCCTCCGCCGAGGATTTTCCATGGCCGCGTGACCGCAAGGAGGCCCTCGGTCAGCTCAAGGCCTTCATCGAGCGCGGCCTGCCGGATTTCGGCGATTACGAGGACGCGATGCACACGAAGTCCGACCGTCTCTTCCACTCCAGGCTGTCCTTTGCCCTGAACGTGAAGCTGCTTTCGCCGATGGAGGTGGCGCAGGCGGCGGTCGACGCCCACGCCCGCAATCCGAAGCGTCACCCCCTCGCCGCGACCGAGGGCTTCGTGCGGCAGATCATCGGCTGGCGTGAATACGTGCGCGGCGTCTATTGGGCCAAGATGCCCGCCTACGCTTCCGCCAACGGGCTCGGGCACTCCCTTCCGCTGCCCTCGTGGTTCTGGACCGGGAAGGTGCGGATGAACTGTATGCGGCATTCCGTCGGGCAGTCGCTCGACACGGCCTACGCCCACCACATCCAACGACTGATGGTCATCGGGTCCTTCTGCCTGATTGCGGGCGTCGATCCCTCAGAGGTCGAACGCTGGTATCTCGGGGTGTATATCGACGCCTTCCAGTGGGTCGAGCTTCCGAACGTCGTGGGCATGAGCCAGCACGCGGACGGCGGGTTTCTCGCGAGCAAGCCCTACTGCTGCGCCGCCAGCTACGTCTCCAAGATGTCGGACTACTGCTCCGGCTGCGCCTATGATCCGAAGGACCGCACGGGCCCGCTGGCCTGTCCGCTCAACGCGCTCTACTGGGACTTCTGGCTGCGTCATCAGGACCGCTTCCTGAACAATCCCCGCATCGGGATGGCCGTGCGTCAGGCCGCCAACATGAAGCCCGCCGAGAAGGCCGCCGTGCGCAAGAAGGCCCAGGAGCTCAGGGAAGGCATCGATGACCTCTGAAGAGCCGCGCAGGGCGCGCTTAAGGTAGGGGCGTGGCTTCGTCGCGCCCTCTTGGTCAGGAGTGCAAGGCGTAGCCTTGCCCCTACCATGGTTCGCCCTGCGGCGAACAAGGACGTGCCTCCTTACTTCTTCGTCCCATTCTTCTTGCCCTTGCCGGCGGGCAGCGGGTCGACGCCCGGCAGAGGGAAATCCGCATTCGGCACGCGAGCAGCGGCCATCTTGGCCTCCAGCTCGCGCACGAGTTCAGGATGCCTGCCGGCCAGGTCGGTCGTCTCGTCGGGGTCGGCTTCGAGGTCGTAAAGCTGCGTGGTCACGGGCTTGCCCGCGCGCGCGGCCTTGAGCATGTCGGTCCGGACGGCCTTCCACTTGCCGTCCCAGATCGCCTGCTGGGCTCCGTATCCGGCGAACTCCCGGTAAAGCGGGCCTGATCTTGGCGCGTCCTGTCCCTTGATGACCGGCAGCAGGCTCTCGCCATCGTGCTTCCCCGGCACGCGGGCTCCGGCCGCCTCGGCGAAGGTCACGTGCCAGTCCTCGAAGCCGGAGACGCGCGCGGAGCGACGTCCTGAGGGGCAGGCCTTGGGCCAGCGCACCACGGTCGGCACGCGCACGCCTCCTTCATGGAGCGAACCCTTGAGCCCCCGCAGGCTGCCGACCGAATCGAAGAACTTCGTCTCCACCCCGCCGACGTCGTGCGTGGCTCCGTTGTCGGAGCTGAAGACGATGAGCGTGTCGTCCGCCACGCCGGCTTTCTCCAGCGCGGCGAGGATGCGGCCCACTTCGGCGTCGAGCCGGGTGATCATCGCGGCGTAGGTCGCGCGCGGGGTGCGGTTGGGAACGTAGGAACCGGGGTTGGAGGGCGTGAAGGGCGGGTCTTCGGAGAACTTGCCGTCATACTTGCGCAGGTCGGCCTCGGGCACCTGCAGGGACACGTGGGGCAGGGTGGAGGCGTAGTAGAGGAAGAACCTTCCGCCGGCGTTTCGCGCGATGAACGTCTCCGCGCCTTCTATCGTACGGTCGCCGAGGAAGTCTTTGCCGATGAAGGGCGCGTAGGCCTTGGAATCGCGCGGGTCGGCGCCCTCGGGGAAGCGTGCGTGGCCGGGGGTGCCTTCGGGGCCGTTGTCGAGGAGGACCTCGCGCCCGTCATCCCAGATCGCCTTCGGATATTGGCTGTGGGCGATCCACTGGCTCGTCAGGCCGAGGAAGCGGTCGAAGCCCTGCTTCATCGGATTGCCGGTGGAGTTGAATCCGCCGAGTCCCCATTTGCCGAAGGCGCCCGTCGCATAGCCCGCGTCCTTGAGCGAGCGCGCCACCGTCAGGGCGTCCGCGGGCAGGGGCGTCTGCTCGCGGTCGCCGATGTCGCGGTTGTCACGGGCATGGGCGTGGCCGGGACTGAAGCCCGTCATGAGCACCGAGCGTGAGGGCGCGCAGACGGCGTTGCCGGAGTAGTGACGTGACAGCACGAGCCCCTCCTTGGCCAGCCGGTCGAGGTGCGGGGTGAGGATCTTTTTCTGGCCGTTGAAGCCGACCTCCGCGTAGCCCAGGTCGTCCGCCAGGATGAAGACGATGTTCGGTCGGTCGGCCGCGCCCAGACTCAGGGCGCAAAGGAAGGAAAGCAGGAGCAGGGGGGCGCAGCTCATGCCCTTTCTGATAGGCGCAGGGCCCGCCCATGTCGAGGCGGGGCGGCTTTTGTCGGGTTGACATCCCCCCGCGGTCGGGGCTTAACAACCCTTCCTTTGCTCGGGCTGTAGCGTAGTCTGGTAGCGCGCTTGCATGGGGTGCAAGAGGTCGTGAGTTCGAATCTCACCAGCCCGACCAAAGGAAAGCGCCCTCAACGTCCCCCTTCCGGGGCGATTAGGTCAGCCCAGGCCTTGGCGAGGGCCCGCTGCCCGGGACCGCTGAAGTGCACGCCCTTGCCGCTCCGTTCACGCAGGTCGCCCCGCAGGGCGTCGGAGTCGGGTCCACGCAGGACGCCGTCCTTGCCCCAGAGCGAGGCCTGCGCGGCGCGGATGTCTTCCGAGCCGGCGTCGTCCGGCGTGTGGTAGCTCACCTGGGCCACCCGCCACGGGGCGTTCCAGCCGATTTCCTGACGGGATGAATCGATGAGCAGGCGGAGGTGCTCGGCGTAGAGACTTCCGGGAAGGGTGCGGGTCTTGTCGCGCTGATTGGCGTCGCTCTCGCCCTGATGCCAGAGCACCTCGCGGAAGCCGCTCGGTCCGAGCGCGCCCATCCGGCGCACGAGCGTCGCGTAGGCCTCGCCCTTGCTGGCCCATTCTCCCGAGGGGAGCTTCACAACGCGCGCCTCGATGGTCGGGGGATGGGGAAAGGTTTTTCCGGCCGGCAGCCACTCCCGCACGCTGGTGGCTCCGATGCCCACGGTCACGAAGGCGACGGGCACCTTGAGGCGTTCCGCCAGCAGGTCGCCCAAGGCGGGAATGAAGCTGCCGCCGTTGCCGGAGGCGCCGGGCTGGGGGTCGGCGCACGGACGCCACGTCCTGCCGTCAAAGTTCACCACGAGCGGCGAACGCGCCTTCAAGCGTTCCTCGCCATGGTTGGCCGAGTTGGATTGGCCGGCCACGACGAAGATGTCGCCGGCCCCGAAGCGCTCGACCCGGCCGGTGGCGAGGGTGCGTCCTCCGGCGGACGCGCGGATTTCAAGTCCGTACCATCCCCCGGCGGGGAACTCGATGGTCGAGAAGAAATCCTCGCCCTTGGCTTCGATGCGCAACGCGGCCCATCGGACTGCGTCCAGGCCCGTCCCGGTGGGACGCCACTCGAGGGTCGCGCCGGCGGCGTCGAGCCCCTTCATGCGGCCGCGCACGTCGAGCCGCGCCTTGCCGTCGGGCCTCCGCTGCACGACCTGCATCTCCGCGGGCGAGAAGATCTTCAGCGGTGAGGCGATCCGGGCCATCTGGCCGCCGAGGGATTCGCCGATGAGCAGGTAGGTCTCGGCGTTGCCGAATTCGTGGTGACCATGGCCCGGATTGGGCGACTGGTCGGCCGGGCGGACGAAGTCGCGCGTAGGCGCGAAGGCCGCGGTCTCGTTGAACTCAGCCGAGGTCGCCACTTGCCGCTGCGCGGCGCGCAGGCGCTCCCATTCGGGCGGGGCGTCGCGCCAAGGCCCAGTGAGTTCGCCCACGACCACCGGCAGGTCGGGCGTATCGAACTCCTTGCGCACGTCCCTGATGAGGTGGGCGAGGTTGGACGCGTATTCTGGAACGGCCTTCTTCGGGTCGATGCCGTCGTTCCAGCCCTGATACCACACCAGTCCGGAAAGCCTCGGGGTCCGTCCGCGCAGGGCGGGGAAATCCTCCCCCATCGTTCGCAGGGCGTCCCGGACCTGGGCGACCATCTTTTGGTAATAAGGGCCGGTCTCGCCGCCGGCGGAGGGCGGACGGAAGTCCTTGATCAGGCTCTTCCCGCCCCAGGCGCACTTGATGAGCAGCACGGGGTCCTCGAAGGCGTCGCCGAGGACGTGGCCGCACATGAGCTCCGGACCAAAGTGGTGCCCGCCGTAGACGGAGAAGCCAATGCCAAGGGGACCTTTGATCGTGGGGTCGCGCTCACGGTCATACCTGACGAAGACGTCATCACGCGTCCGCCAGGCGCCGTCCTTGGTCCTGAGGATGTCCCGGAAGCGTGCCCCGGCGTCCTTGGCGAGGACATCCACAAGCGTGCCCTTGCCCTCGTTGTAGTCCTTGCCCTTGAGGTCGACCACCGCCTGGCCTTCCATGTTGGACTGGCCCGCCAGGATGAAGACGCGCACTTCTCCCGCGGCCTGGACCGCGGCCGCCACCAGCAGGGCGAGCAGGGTCCTCATCGGGAGACCTCCTGGGCGGCGGACGGTGCCGCGGGAGCTTTGCCGACCGACCAGTCCGAGGGCGCGCCCCTGCGCTGGCGTGACAGCCAGAGCACGGCGGAGGTGGATTCCGAATCATGACCGCCCTCGAAAATGGTCACGCGTGCGTTGCCGGAGACCCGACGGAAGAGCACTTGCTTGGCGCGTTCGGGGTCGTCCTGCCTTTCGGCGGAAAGGGCCTGAGGCACGGAGCGGCTCGAGACCATCGCCGTGATGAGCCCGTCGTCGATGCGCGCGGAGTCCGCCGCGAGGGCGTTGAAGGCGCGCAGGGTGTGACTGACGGGCACCGAGCCGGTGTGACCGTCGTGGATGCCGGTGCTGATGTCGACCGGCACGCCCCGGGCGGCCGCCAGGTGGAAAAGCGGGGAGCGTCGGCGATACTCGGCTTCGGTCGACGGTCCGGGCGGCCCTCCGCAGGACTGCTCCAGCATCCGGGCGTAGTTGTTCTTCCGTGCCGAGCTCTCGGCATGCCAGGCGGCGAGGTCGGTGATCGGGCACCAGCTGCTGACGCCGGCCCAGACGTGCGGCGCGCGGGCCGCCATCATGAGGGCCATGTGACCGCCCCCGGATCCGCCCACGAGGTAGATGCGTGAATCGTCGATCCGCGCCTTGCGCCGGGCGTATTCGACCGCATCGAGCACGTCCTGCACCGCGAGGTCGGAGGCGCAGGCCTCGGGGCGACGGTTCGGTCCGCGGAAATCAGGGGCGGCGAGGGCCCAGCCCATCTTCTTGGCCTGGGCGATCCAGGGCGGACCTTGTTCGAAACCCCCGCTCCAGGAGTGCAGGAAGACCAGCTGGGGCACCGGAGCGCCGGAGGCGGTCTTGGCCGCCGTTTCCGGGCGCCACCAGATGACGCGCTGAGGTGCGCCGTCCTTGCTGCTGCGGATCTCGACGGTATGAGCCATGGCTTCCTTACGCAGCTGCTCGGCCGAGGGGCGTTTCGGCGCGGGGGCCGGGGCGGCCGCAAGCAGGGCCGAGGCCAGCAGTAGGACGCCGGAGCTCACTTGGCGGCGGAAAGCAGGTGGGTCTTCACGAAGTCGTTCGCCGTCGCGTGCTTCACGCCGGGCGCTCCCGGGTAGATCAGATCGGCCTTCACCCCGTTGGCGTCACAGTGCTCCTTGAGCTTCACCCCGAAGTTCGCCGAGTGGGTGGGGTCCTTCTCGTCCTTCCCGAGGTTCGGGGCGGCGTTGTAATAGAGTCCGACCGGCGGGTCGTCGCGGCTGACCAGCTCGTAGGGTGAGTATTCCCTGATCCAGGGCAGGATCTTCTCGCGCGCGTCATGGAAGGCCTGGAACGAGGAGATCTTCTTCTTCGCGTCACCCGCGATGCCGAAGGCGTGCGCTCCGTAGGCACTGTTGGGCGTCCAAGTCCGCATCTGATGCGGATCGAGCGACGTCTGGGCGCCGGAAACGGCCGCGCAGGTGATGCGGGTGGATTCGCGTGCGATCGGGTCGGATGAGCTCGGATCGGCCAGGTCATCATGGAAGGCCAGCCACAGGCTCGTGCAGGCGCCGGCGGATCCCCCGGCCGCGGCGACGCGGGTCTTGTCGAGGTTCCACTCCTTGGCCTTGCTGCGGCAGAACTGCAGCGCGCGGGCGCAGTCGTGCATCGGGCCCTTGACCGGCGGGACGAGTCCGTCGGCGGTGGCGTCGCGGATCATGCGATACTCCACCGAGACGACCGAGATGCCGGCCGCAAGGGCGTCGGGCAGCATGCTCCGCACCACCGAGCGGTCGCCGCCGCTCCAGCCGCCGCCATGGACGTAGAAGAGCAGGGGCGTGGGCTGGTCGGACTTGGCGCGCCAGAAGTAGATACGCTGCATCCGGTGCGGACCGTAGGAGACGTTCTCGTCAGGCTCGATCGGCAGGGGATACTTCCTGAACTCGGGGTCGACGGGCGCTGGCGCGGTCGTGGCCGCCTTGGCGGGCGCCTTCTTGGCCGGTTCGGCGGCGGGGAGCGTGCAGGCGGCGAGGGCGGCCGCGACGGTGAATCGCAGGAGTCTCATGGGGTCTCGCATTCAGCCCGCGGATTCGGGGGCTGGCGAGAGCTTTCCGTCCCCTCAGCGGACCTTGTAGATCTTCACGTCGTCGACCCACAGGGTGGAGTTCACCAGGAAGCTGAACCAGCGCTTCATGGGGTGTCCGAAGCCCGCCGAGCGGTGGGAGAGCACGCGTCGTCCATCGAGGCTCAGGCGCATCTCATCTCCCTCGGTGACCAGGGTGAGGACATGCCATTCCTGGTCGACCTTCAGGTCTCCCGTGACCTGCTTGGTCTTAAGAAGCTTCTCCAGATCCGGCGGGACGGGGGTCTTGCGGGCGGCGGCGTCCTGGCGCGTGGCGCGAATCTTGAGGTCCATCACGCCCGTCTTGTGGTCGATGAGCGTCGCCTTGCCTCCGGCCAGGATGGCGTAGCAGAGATGGCCCGCATGGATGCCGGTGGTCTCGCGGTCGACGAAGCCAAGCTGCATCGTCTCGCCCTTGGTCAATCCGGGAAATTTGAACCGGACCAGCACGCCTCCGTCGCGGAAGCCGGCCTCGTGGTGGATGTGGGCGGCGTGACCGGCTTCCTTGGACGCGCTGGCGATCTTGAGCACGCCGCCGTCCAGGTCGGCCTGCTTGATCTTCGGGATCCGGTCGGCGGTGGCGCTGTTCCATCCGTTGCCGATTGCCTTGGCGAGATTGCCGTCCTCCTCCCGCTCGAAGGCGTCATGGAAGATGAGCGTGCCCTCCTTGGTCAGCCAGGCGGCGTCGTCGGCCGGAGCGGCATGGCAGGCGACGGCAGAGGCGAGCAGGACGAGAAGGTGGCGCATGGGGGCGATGGAAGATGGAGGATCGGGGATGGGGATGCTTGTCGTAATGCCCTATCATTTCCTCACTGCCGTGATGACGCTGCGGTCACAGGCGGTCTCGGCGAAGCGGAAGGAGCCGAAGCCCGCCTCGGTCAGCAGCTCGCGCATTTCACCGACCCCGTAGCAGCGACCCTCCGTCACGCTCATCAGGAGCGCCGAGTAGGCGGTGACGGGCAGGGGTCCGTCCTTGGCCTCGTTGAGATGGGCGTCGTGGACGACGATGAGGGAGCCCGGCTCGAGGGCGGCGGCCGAAGCGGCCAGCAGCGCACGCACCTTGGGCACATCCCAGTCGTGCAGCACGTTTGAGAACAGGTGGACGTCGTGACCTTTCGGCAGCGGGTCGCGGAAGATGTCACCGGCGGTGACGGACACCAGTCCCTCGCAGCCTCGCTTGCGGATCATCGTGCGGGCGATGCCGTCGACCGGAGGCCGTTCGAGCACCGTGGCCTTCAGTCCGGGCGTGCCCTGGGCTAGGACGCAGGCGTAGATGCCGGAGCCGCCGGCCACGTCGAGCAGGCTACGCCGTCCGGCGAGGCCGGCTTCGCGCAGCAGCGCGGGGCCGAGCGTGAAGCCGCGGCAGTCCATGGCGGCCGTAAAGCCCGTGGCGAACTCCTCCGTGAGCATGGCTTCGGTCCACGGCTTCTCATCCTTGTAGCTCCCCCAGTTGGCGGGACGGTCGGTGCGCAGGATGACGGCGAAGTCCCTGGCCACCGGACGTTCCTTCAGGGAGGCGTAGTAGGGGATGAGTGAGCGGGGCGAGTCCTTCGTCAGGTGCTCCACCGCGGTCGCGGTCGCATGGAAGCGTCCGCCTTCCTTCCTCACCAGCCCGTTGGCGGCGAAGAAGGAAAGCATCACGTCAGCGGGCCTCGCGTGCACGCCGAAGTTCCGGCAGACGCCTTCCAGATCCATGGGCTCACGGGCCAGCCTGCTGAAGAAATCGAATTCGCAGGCCGCCGAGGCGATCAGGTCGGCCGCATAGAGACCGTCGCGGTAGCGGTAGAGCTGGTGAGGATCGGTCTCGGGGCCGTGCGTCAGGTCGTGGCCCATTTCACTTGCGCTTGGTCGGCCTGAGTTCCTCGGCGGTCCAGCCCGCCGTGCGGTCGGAGAACTTGGTGCGGATGTCCTTCACGACGGCCGGGGCGACGGGTGAGGCGGTGTGCTCCCATTCGCGTCGCACGTAGGTGAGCACCGCGGCGACGTCGTCGTCGGAGAGCTGGAGCATCGGGGGCATCGCGAGGTCCCAGGTGCGTTCGCCCACCTTCACGGGTCCGTTCAGCCCGTGCATGATGATGCGTGCCGTGACGTCGGGAGACCCCAGCACCCATTCGCTGTCCACGAGCGGCGGGGCGAGCCCTTCGAGTCCGTAGCCGTGGGGCTGGTGGCAGCCGCCGCAGAGTGAGCCGTAGATCGTGCGTCCTTTTTCGAACGCGGCCTGCTGGGCGGCGTTGAGCGGGGCGATCTTCGGGGGAGGAGGCGCGCCCGGCTTGCCCACCCAGACCAGCCTTTCGTCGATCGCGGCGAGCGCCTTGGCCCCGTCGCCGGACTTGAGTGAGGATTTGAGCGAGGCCAAGGCGACCGAGGCGCCGTCGAGCCAGAGCGGCTTCGGCTTCTGGGCCCGTTTGCCGGCGACTGTCTGGGACAGCCCCTGCACGAGGGCGAGGCGCACGGCCGGCTTTTCGTCGGCCAGCTTAAGCACCTCCTCGAAGGGGTCGGCCTTTCCGGCCTGCGCGACCATGGATGCGAGCGAGCGGAGCGCCTCCAGGGCGGGTTTGGGGGGCTTGGCGCCGGATTTGTCGGCGATGATGCGGGCGATGGAAGGCTCGCGGCCGCGGATGCCGGTGAGGGCGCCCTCACGGACGAGCACGTTGTCGCCGCGTCGCAGGAGCGTCCATGCGAGGGCGTCATCCGTCACCGGAAGGTTGGAGGCCGAGAGTCTCACGGCGACCTGGGCGAGCACGCCGGCGTCCTTGTCGGCCGAAAGCCCGGCGATCTCGGCGAGGATGTCGGCCGGCGCGGCTCGGACGGCTCCGGCTCGGACGCGCGGATCCGGATCCTTGAGCGCGGCGCGGGCCGTGGCAGCGTCGAAGGACGCGAGTCCCTCCAGCGTCCAGAGCGCGTGCAGCCGGGTGAGCGCGGGTGCGTCGGCCTTGGTCGCGAGGGCGCGCAGCGCGGGGGCGGCTTCCGTGGCGGAGCGTTCGACGATGAGACGCTGTGCGGTGTCGCGCACCCAGCCGTTCGCATGGCTCAGGGCTTCCACCAGGCCCGCGGCGTCGGAGGGCATGCGGAAGGCGGAGGGGCGAGGGGCGCCGTCGCGCACCACGCGCCAGATGCGGCCGCGGTCAAAGGGCGTGACCAGTTTGCGGTCCTCGATGTTGGCCACGAGGTAATGCGTCAGGAAGGCCTCGTGCTGGATGATGCCGCGGTAGAGGTCCACGATGAGCATCGTGCCGTCGGGTGCGTTGAGCGACTGCACGGGACGGAAGCGCTCGTCCGTCGAGGTCAGGAACTCTTTGCCGGGGTGCGGATCCGCGGCCGTCACGACGCCGTCCTTCTCAGATAGCGTCACGCGCTTGACCAGGTTGCCGGCCGGCTCGGGGATGAGCACGCTTCCGACGAAGGTCGCGCCGAGTCCGTCGCCGCGGTAGACGCCGGCGCCGCAGGTCGCGGTCGCCTTGGTGAGCGTGCCGTCCTCGCGCAGGGTCTTGCTGTCGTAGCCGCGGTTGACGCCGGGCGTGGGATGCGAGGGGAACACGTCCTGCGCGACCATCGCCTTGTGGTTGATGCCCGCCGCCGTGCGGAGCAGCGGGTTGCGCGAGTAGGCCTCGGTCTGCAGCAGGTCGGTACGCAGCAGGTCGGAGTTGTAGTTGAAGTAGAAGCGCCCCACGTCGTCCTGGCAAAGGCCCCACTGGCCGCGTCCTAGCCCGCCCGTGAGCTTCTTCCACTGGCCGCCCGTGAATCGGAACCGGGAGGCGTAGCCGGAACTGTAGACGTGGTTGTCGAGCGCCCAGGTGGGCGTGTTGGCCATGTGTTCGGGCTGGCCGCCCTCCTTGCCGTAGTCGTCGGCGACGACGGTTTTCTGGTCCGCGCGGCCGTCCCCGTCCGTGTCCTTCATGTGCCAGAGGTAAGGAGGGACCGCGACCAGCGCGCCGCCCGCCACGGGCATGACCGCACGGGGCATCACGAGCCCGTCGGCGAACACCGTGGCCTTATCCATCTTTCCGTCGCCATCCGTGTCCTCCAGGACGGAGATGCGTCCGTTGGGTTCCTTCTCGCCGCCTCCCTTGAGGTCCTGCATGTAACCGCGCATCTCGACCACGAAGAGCCGGCCGCGCTCATCGAAAGCGGCGGCGACGGGCGACTGCACCATGGGCTCGCAGGCGACCAATTCGACGCGCCAGCCCTTCTCGACCTTGAACGTGGCAAGTTGCTGCTCCGGCGTGAGCGGCGCTGGCGCGGGCAGGCGGAACTTCAGCTCCGCCTTCGCAGGACCTGCGTTCCTCTCGTTGAGCGCGAGGGCGCAGGCGCATCCGAGCGCCAGCCAGGTGAAGGCTACGAGCGGGGTCTTCATGCCCTCAAGACAACCGAAACCCGTCCTTTTGCGAAACAAAACCTGCGATTCAGCGGAGCGAATCGAGGGGGATCACGGCCAGTTCGGCGCTGTTGTTGTTCCACAGTTCCCGGCCCGTGCCCACGCGTCCCGCGCCTCCTCCACTGTTGGAGTAGCCCACGTAGAGGAAACCGCCCATCTCAAGGGCGCAGGGGTAGGCGAGGCCCGCCTTCGGGTGCGACTCCCCGGGGCCCGAGGGGTGCACGGAATCGCGGATGACGAAAACTCTGCTGAAGGCTTCCTCGCCCGGCTCCGATATCGCGACGCACAGGGGCGCGCGGCGGTTGCCGCCGTCTCCGCTGATCGAGCTGATCAGGTAGCGTCGGCCGTCCGAAAGCATGCCGGCGCAGGGCTTGCTCGCGGCCATGGGCATGTCGGAAGGCGACAGGGCCGTCCAAGTGCGTCCACGGTCCCTGCTCACGGCGGTGAGCAGCTGGGCCTTCTGTCCGTAGCGTGAGTAAAGGTGGACGCTCTTCCCGTTCACGACCACGGCGGACTCACCCCAGACGCTGCCGAGGCCGGGGGACATGGGTATGCGGATGAGGTCCCACTTCGTGAAGTCCTCTCCGCGGCTGATCGCCACGGCCGGAGGGTTCTGTCCGCCGACCGAGGCGCCGGACATGATCCAATTGCCGTCGCCGAGCGGGACGGGCGGTTCAAGCGGCCAGAAGCCGCCGCCGATCACCGTGCCGAACTTCTTCCAGGAGCCGTCGGGCTGGAGCAGGTAGGCGCGGGTGTGCACCTCCTTGAGCGTGCCCTTGTAGGCGCCGTGAAAGGCCCACAGGCGCCCCTGGTGCGAAAGCATGACGCCGTGGCTGACCCCGACTTCGGGGGCCGGTGCGCCGTCGATGGTGCGCACGGGGCTCCACGTGCGTCCGCCGTCGTCGCTGACGGTGTAGCGCGCCTCCTCGGTCGAGGTGTTCTCGCCGCCGCGGTTATGTCCGAAGCTCGCGTAGAGCCTGCCTTGGTGGGAGGCGAGCGCCACGCCGTGCAGGAAGCGGTAGCCGTCGAGGGAGAACTCATACGGCTTGATCACCTGGAAACGCACGCCCTTGAGGCGCGCCTGGTCGGCCGCCGAGGGGACCGGGCCTTCGGCTTCCCAGGCGTCGGACGGGTGCCGGGGTGACGAGCACCCGGAGATGAGGGCTGCGACCGCGGCAAGCAGGAGGACGGCCCGGCTCATTTGGCGGTCTCCCCCTTCTTCTTCTTTTTCCCGGTCTTCTTTTCCGCTGAATCCTTCGGGGAGGGCAGGGAGCCGTCGGCCGGCGGTTTGTCCGCGATATCAGGGATGCGGAAAGCGATCGCCTTGGACTGCCGTTCGTATTCGGCCTCAAGTCTGGCGCGCAGCTCGGCGGCCTCGGGAGCGTTCGCAAGGTTGCGGGTCTCGTAGGGATCCGACTTAAGGTCGAAGACCTCGGTCCATTCGTCGTGACCGGGATACCTGATCAGCTTCGCGTCATTCATGCGCACGGCCGTCGTCGTGGGTACGCCGAAGCCCTTTTCGAAGAAGTAGCAGTAGAAGAAGGCGTCCCGCCAGGCGACGTCTTCGCGGCCCTCGAGCAGCGGCCGCCAGCTGCGTCCGTGCACGGAGGAGGGGACGGGCACGCCGGCGAGGTCCAGGAACGTGGGCGTCGGGTCGACGTTCAGCACCATGCGGTCGTCGGTGCGCCCGGCCTTCACCGCGCGCGGCCAGCGCACGACCATGGGGATGCGCAGGGACTCCTCATAGGCGGAGCGCTTGTCGCCGAGGGCGTGCTCGCCGAGATAGTAGCCGTTGTCGCTGGAGAAGACGAAGACCGTGTCCTCGGCCAGCTTGAGTTCGTCCAGCAGCGCGAGGAGCCGGCCGACGTTGTCGTCGACCGCATTGATGCCCCGGAACATGCCCAGGTTGGTCGGGACGAGCCCCTTAGGATCGGCCACGGCGGTGGCGGCCGCCTTGGGTCCGACGGCCTTGAGGTAGGGCGGCTTCAGGCCGAGATTCGGCACGGCGCGGGCCTGCTCGCCCTCGTAGGCCTTCTCGTGCCGCGGGGGCGGGGTGAAGGGTCCGTGGCAGGTCTTAAGCCCGAGGATCATGAGGAAGGGGCGCTCGCGGTTGCTTCGGATGAAGTCCATCGCGAAGCCGGTCGTGACGTCGTCGACGAAGCCCTTGGTCTCGCGGCGCACGCCGTCGACCTCGACGGGGCAGTCGAAGTACACGCCCTGTCCGGTGAAGCTAGCCGAGGTGTCGAAGCCCGGCCGCTTGCCCGACTGGTTGCCGTGGTGCCACTTGCCGAAATAGCCCGAGACGTAGCCGGCGCCACGGAGGAGGGCGGGGAGGCTGACGTTCCCCTCGGGGTGGGGCGTGTGGTTGTTCGTCACGCCGTTGACGTGGCCGTACTGACCGGTGACCAAGGTCGCGCGGGAAGGCGCGCAAAGGGAGTTCACGACGAAGGCGTTGCGGAAGCGGAGTCCTTCGGTCGCGAGGCGGTCGAGGTTGGGCGTGCGCAGCCAGGGGAAACGTGCCTTGTCCCCCTGCTCGCGTTGCACGACGCCCATCGCGTCCCAGCGCTGGTCGTCGGAGAAGACGTAGACGAAGTTGGGCTTGCGGGTCTCGGCGGCGCCGGAGGCGGCGACCAGCACGAGGAGGAGGGGGAGGAGACGCATCCCCTCATCGTGAGGCGGGCTCCTTGGCTGGCAACCCTTCTGGCGTACTCAGAAGCCTGTGTCAGCGGGAGTCCGCCGGTCACTTTACGGCAGGCCAGTCGTCGGTGCGGAAGGTGGTTGCGGGCAGGCCGGCGCCGTTGACGAGATTGCAGTCGGGATTCTCCGCCCAGGCGTAGCGCACCGCGACGGGCGCGGACACTTCGGGGCTGCTCACGACGACCTTGTCGCCTTCGATGCGGGCCGTGGCGGGCTTCCAGACCTTGTCGGATCCGGCAATCAGGAATCCGCGCGGCACGCCGCCGTCGCGTGTCTTCAGGCCTTCGCCGTGCTTGAACGACACCGTGACGGAGGATCCCTCCGCCTGATGTCCGGCGGGCAGGGGGCCGCTGGTCGCGGGCACCTTGCGGTCGTAGACCGTGCCGAGCGCCCACAGGGCCAGGCGGTGTCCGACCGCCTGCTTGTTCTTGGGATGGATGTCCTTGGGGTCGCCGACGTCGAGCGTGATGGCCATGCCGGTCCTGGGCAGGGCGAGCACCTTGGTCATCGACTCGCGCATGCGGGGCCAGCCCTCCGACAGTGAGTTGCGGTAGTTGGGCAGCTGCACCCAGGCGAACGGCACCTCGTCCTGCCAGAGCGCGCGCCAGCTGGTCACGAGCTGCGACAGCTGCTTGACGTAGAGTTCGGCCGATTCGGGACTGTGGGCGTTGCCCTCGCCCTGGTACCAGAGCATGCCGCGTACGGCGTAGGGCGCGAGGTTGACGACCTTGCCGTTGTAGAGGTGCGCCGGGCCGCCCTTGAGCTTGCGCATGGCGAGCGGGTTCTTCGGGGCGGGCGTCACGAACTTCTTGCCCTCCTGCTTGGCCTTGGCGACGTCGTTTTTCCAGCGCTCGATCTGCTTGCGGTGCAATTCACCCGCGCCGGCCACGTCGAAGGTGTCATGATCCTTGAGACGGGCGTCATAGTCCGCCTTGGTCTCGGGGTCGGACGACTGGGTCTCCGCCGAGACCCAGGCCTCGATGGGCGTCCCGCCGACGGAGGTGTTGACGAGCCCGACGGGCACGCCGAGCTCGCGATGAAGCTCGCGTCCGAAGAAATAGAGCGTGGCGGAGAAGCCGCCCACGGTGTCAGGAGCGCAGACGCTCCAGGAGCCCTTGCCCTCAGGCTGGGGCTTGTCGGCGGGGCCGGAGGATTCCTTGAAGTGACGGATGAGGGGCAGGTCGGCCGCCGCCTTCTCCTGTTCAAACGCGTTCGAAGACTGCACGGTCATCGCCATGTTGGACTGGCCGGACCCCAGCCAGACCTCGCCGACAAGCACGTCCTTCACCTCAATCCGGCGTCCTTCCTTGCCGGTCGCGACGAGCGTCCGGGGGCGGGCGCTGGCTTCCATCGCGTCGAGCCGCACGATCCAGCGGCCTTCGCCGTCCGCGACGGCCTGCTTGCTCTGTCCGCCGAATTCCACGCTGACCTTCTCGCCGGCGTCCGCGAAGCCCCAGACGGCGACGGGCTTGCCGCGCTGCAGGACCATGTGGTCGGAGATGGGCGCGGCCAGGCGGAATTCCGCGGCGAGCAGCTGGACGGCGCCAAGGACGGTGGCCGTGAGGAGAGAGAGCAGACGTGGGGTGCGCATGCCCTTAGGACAGGGGCTTTGGGCTCCAGTTGCGAGTCTGGATGCTCAGCGTTTCTTCTTCACCGTCGCCTTGGCGGGTCCGAGGGCGGCGTCCGGGGGCATGGCCCGGTGCCAGTCCAGGACCGCCTTGGTCAGTCGGCCGACCAGGGCGGGTTCCGATGCGGAGAGATCGCGGTTTTCGGCCAGGTCCGTCTCGAGGTCATGCAGCCGCGGGTTGGAGCCGTCATGATCGCACAGCAGTTTCCACCGTCCGTCGCGGATGGCGAGGTCGGGCTGGGTCTCGGGCAGGGCGGGGGGCCAGTTCTTCCGGTCGGGCGGGCGGCGCCACACGAGAGGATGCGCGCGGTGATGGGTCCCGGCGCCGAGCAGGGCGGCGGATGCGTCTTCGCCGTCGGCGTCGCTGTGCCGGGTGCCGGCGAGGCGGGCGAGGGAGGGGGCCAGGTCGAAGGCGGCGAGGATGGATTCGGCGTCCTCGCCTCCCGGCGCGGCCTTCATCAGTCCGGGCGCCCAGACCACGAGCGGGGAGCGGATGCCGCCTTCGTAGATCTGCGTCTTGTGTCCGCGGAGACCGCCGGCCGAACCCGCGCCGGGTTCAGGTCCGTTGTCGGAGCAGAGCAGGATGACGGTGCTCTCGCGCAGTCGGGCGTCGGCACGGATCTTGGCGAAGAGTCGCCCCAGCTGCCGGTCCATCGATTCGAGCACCGCGAGGTATAGCCCGCGCTTGCCGTCACGGAAGTCGGCGACCGGCGGCCAGAACGGACTGTGGACGTCATCGGGCATGACCGTAACGAAGAAGGGCTGGCCCGCCGCAGCGCTCCGGTCGATGAAGGCGGACGCCGCGTCGACGAAGCCGGCCGTGATTTCCGAGCGCAGCGTCCATTTCACCGGTCCGCCGAGACGCTCGGCATCGGCCCAGATGCGCCCCGGCTTCTCCTCGCCCGGACGCAGGGTGAGCGGCAGCAGCTTGGGCCCCATGCCCTCGAAGTTCGTCAGTGATTCGTCGTAGCCGTAGGCCGTGATCGCGGGCGCGTCATCGACGTCGCGCTGCCCGCCCAGATGCCACTTGCCGAACTGACCCGTCGCGTAGCCGGCCTCCTTGAGCGTGCGGGCGAGCGAGGGCGCCCGGGGGTCGAGCCATTGGGCGAGCCCGCGTCTTTCGTTGTCGGCCCGGTTGTTCAGATACGACGTGATGCGCCAGCGCTGCGGGTGCTGCCCGGTGAGCAGCGCGCAGCGTGAGGGCGAGCAGATCGGGGAGTTGACGTAGAACTGGGTGAACCGGCGGCCTTCGGCGGCCAGCCGGTCGACCTCGGGCGTGCGCGCGTCCTTGCCGCCGAAGCATCCGAAGTCCCCCCAGCCGAGGTCGTCGATGAACACGACCACGAAGTTCGGACGGCTGGCGCCCCAGGCGGCGGAGGCGCAGAGGAGCAGGGCGGCGATCAGGCGTGCCATCTCAGCGCAGCGAACGGATGTAGAGGATGACTGACTCGATCTGGGCGTCGGTCATCACGCCGGCGAAGCTGGGCATCGCGAATTCCGACTTCAGGAAGGAGGCGTGCTTCTTGGCCTCGGGCTTCAGGATGGACTCGCGTAGGTAGGAGTCATCCACCTTCAGCGAGCCCTTCTTCCTGGCGTCCGTGACGTAGTCGCGCTTCGAGCCGTAGAGACCTTTCCACTTGGGGCCCACGTTGGTCATGGCGGTGTCGGTCACCGAATGGCAGGCGACGCACCCGAAGACCGTCGAGAGCCGCCGTCCCTCCTCCACGGAGACCGTCTCCTTGGCCATCGCCCTGGCCTGGCGGGGCGTGAGGTCGACCTTCAGGTCGCCGAAGCCCTCCTTGGCGGGATCGAACGGCGTCAGCTCGTGAATCGTGGTGTAGGCGTTGTCCTCCATCGTACGGCCTTCGGCGCTGGCGATGGACCAGCCCAAGCGCAGCTGTTCCACCGGCCGGATGCCGGGTGTGGCGATGAAGACCGACCTGCCGTCCTCGGACACGTAGGCCGCGCTGGGCGTGAGCCAGTCGTTGCCCGTCGCGCCGCCCTCCTTGTATTGGGCCGAGCCGTAGGAGGGGGCGCGTCGGTAGTGCCAGGTGGCCAGCGACCAGTTGTCGGGATCGGAGGCTTTGGCGCGGTCCACCGGAACCTCGAAGCGCACCAGCACGCCCTTGTCCATGGGGGCCACTTCCTTCGGCACGAGGAGCGGGGCGCCGGTGTGACGCACGCGCCCGATGCCGGCGAGCGAGTCGAGGATGTTGCCCCAGCCGGCGATCTGGAATCCGGCGAGGTAGAGCTGACCATCCGTCGGATTCACCGAACCGTTGAGCGGGGGGAAGGTGAAGCCCTGCGCCACGCTCGCGACGCTGGCCTGCGGGCGTCCGCCGCGCCGGTTGAAGTTCACACGCAGCAGGTCCGGCTTGTTGAAGCAGATCTGAACCAGTCCTTCGTCCAGCGGCCCCATCTTCGCGCCGATGAGCCATACTTGGGAGAGCGCGGAGGCGTTCACCGCGTGCGGCATCCAGGTGAGGGGCGGCTCGATCGGCGCCGGGTAGCTCTCCTTGGGAAGCGTGTGGCTGAGGAAGCCGTAGAACTTGCGCCCTTCGACGACGTGGATGGGCGTGCTGGGCACGTAGTGCCCCTGCTGGTCGCTGGAGGTCACGAGTCCCGTGACCGGATGCACGGCGAGGTTGGGTTGGCGAAATCCGTAGCCCAGCACTTCGTGACGGGAGCCGTCGGCCGAGATCCTGAGCACGCTGCCGTTGTGCTTGCCGATCGTCGCGGCCTCCTGGCCTCCCTTGGCGATGAAGAATTCGTCCTTCGGACCGACCCTCAGCGTGCTGGGGAATTCCCGCATGTCGGCGGTCTGCGCGAAGGTATTGCAGAAGAGCTCGTGTTCGTCCGCCTCGCCGTCGCCGTCGAGGTCCCTCAGGCGCCAGATGCCGTTGCGGTCGAAGGCGAAGAGTTCTCCGTTCCGCACGGCCAGGGTCATCGGCTCGTGGAGGCCGGAGGTGAATCGCCGCCAGATAGGGCGGGGCGATTCTCCCGCGAGTCCGGCCACCGACCACACGTCGCCGTCCAGCGTGACGACGAAGGCGCTTCCATCCTTACGGAACTGCACGTCCGAGGGGCGGACGGCCCGCTTCCAGGAGTTGGGCACGGGAAGACCGATTTCATCGACGACGTAGGCCTCCTTGGAATCGGAGAGCCGCGTGGAGGTCATCTCGGCGCCCTTCCAGCGGAGACCCGTGCTCGTAGGCTTCTCAAAGTCCGTACGTCCGGCTGGCGGCTTTTTCTCGTCGCCGTACGTCACGCAGGCGGTGGCTGGATCGCCGGCGGGGAATCGGAACAGGAAGTAGTCGGGATCGTCCTCGGCCTGGCCGAAGCCGGAGAGGGCCAGGCCGGGCTCGATTTCCTGGGAGGGTCCGTTGATGCGCGCCCCGGCCACCAGGATCAGGTCCTTGTCGCGTCGGCCGAGGGAAAGCCGCCGTTCCACGTAGGGTTCATCCGCGTGCAGTGACGCCTGCCAGCGTTCCGAAACTTCCGTGGCGCCGACGGCGTACCGCAGCGTGACCTTGTTGCCGGCGATGGCGATGGAGCGGAAGCGCGCCATGCCCTCGGGCAGGGCGCCGAGGCCGACCTCTTCGGGGCTGGGAGCCGGCTCGCGGGGATCGTCGCGTCGCAGCGCGCCCGACTGCCAGCCGGGCAGCAGTCCGTTGCCGATCCACAGCTTGCCGTCCGGCGTGGGGAGCGGCGACTGTCCGCCGGGCGTCTTGCGTCCCGGGTCGTGATAGGACCCCGGAGCCAGGGCCTTGTCCGTGACGCCCTTGCCGCGCCAGATGGCGGCGACCCGGCAGAGGTCGACGTCGACCGCCACGAAGCAGCCGTGCTCCAATGGGAGCACGATGGCTCGCGGCGACAAGTTCTTCGCTCCCGTGCCGGCACGACGCGCGTCGATGACGGATGAGAAGAAGGGGAAGTCGGCCTCGACCCAGTCGCCCCAAGGCTGCGCGGCCGCCTTCGGCTTCTTCTCCGCGCCCGTCAGGGCGGCGCAGAGGAGCAGCAGCGTGGCGACGGAGGCGCGCATCCGCTCAGAGCGGCCGGATGGCGAGGTTGCGGAACCAGCAGGGGTCGCTGTGCTCGGTGAGCATCAGCTTGCCCTTGCCGGGCGCGAAGCCCTGCTTCGTGCGGAACTTGCTGCGGCCGACCGCGGCCTTCCAGTCCTCGGACTTCGTGTCGGCGGAGGAGACCGGTTTGCCGTTCAGGAAGTGCTCGATGCGACCGTCCTTCACCACGATGCGGCTGGCGTTCCATTCGCCCACCGGGCGCAGGGCCTTGTCCTTGGCCGAGTCCACGATGTCATAGATGCTGCCCGTGTTGTGGGAGCCGCCGCGGAGTCCGTCCGGGTGGCCGTTGTCGTCGATCATCTGGTATTCCACGCCGAGCCACTCCTTGCCGATCTTCGTGACCCAGTACTTGATGCCGTTGTTGCCCTTGGCTTCGAGCTTCCATTCCCAGGTGAGCTCGAAGGAACCGAACTCCTCCTTGGAGATGAGCGCGCCGCCTCCCTTGCCCTTGAGGTGGATGACGCCGTCGGCGTCGGTCGACCACATCGCGTTCGGAGCCTTGCCTTCCTGGTCGGTGAAGTCGGCGAGCGTCAGTTTCCTCGGACCGTCGGCGGCCAGGGCCGTGGCGGAGAGGGACAGCAGGGCGGCGATGAGCGTGCGCATGGGGGTCCGCCTCTTATGGTCGGAAGGACGTGCCCGTGCCAGCGGAAAGCGGTCAGAGCCCCTTGAGCCAGGCGAGGAAGGTGCCTTCTTCCGCAATCAGGACGCCCAGCAGGTCGCTGCGGTCATCGGTCCAGGCACGCGCGTCGGCCGGCGTCTCCGGGGTCTCGGAGGCCGCCTTGGAGATGAGAGGCTGGGACAGCACCTTGGCGTCCGAGGACAGTAGCATCCAGTCGGAGGTGTAGGCGCCCCCGGTGTATTCGTCGACCTGGAACTCCCCGAGGTCGTCATCGTTGATGACCGCGACGCCGAAGCCCGAGTCCGCCGCGATGAGGCGCACGACCGGCTCGAGGTCGAGGTAGCGGTTGGAGACGTGCACGGCCAGGACTCCGTCCGGCTTGAGGTGGCGTCGGTAGATCGCGAAGGCCTCCTTCGTCAGGAGGTGTGCGGGGATCGCGTCGCTGCTGAACGCGTCCAGCACGAGTACGTCGTAGCGCTGGTTTTTTTCGCGTTCCATCGAGAGGCGAGCGTCGCCCATGACCAGTTCGACCTTGGCCGGCGTGTCCGTCAGGAATGTGAAGGAGCCGCGCGCGATGCGGACGACCTCGTCGTTAATCTCGTAGAACCGCATCACGTCAGCCGGGCGTCCCCAGGAGGCTATGCTGCCCGTGCCCAGTCCGACCACGCCGATGCGGCGTCCTCCCGCCGGCCAGACCGTGCGCATGGCGCGTCCGATGCCGCTGGACCCCGTGTAGTAGGACGCGGGGATGCGTCGGCGGGCTTCGGCCATGAACTGCAGCCCGTGAGTGGTGCCGCCGTGCTGCAGCGTGCGCTTGTGGGAGAAGTCGTCGCCCTCGCCCTCCTCGAGCACCTTGAGCACGCCGTAGAAGTTGCGCGATTGATCGATGCGGCCCGCGACGGGCGCCTGGGCGTCGATGCGGAGCGCCTCGCCGAATCCGGCTAGGAGCAGGATGAGGCCGCACCAGGCCCAGGGTCGCCGCCAGCGCGCGAGCGGACTGTCGGCCGCCGCCCAGAGCGCGGCCAGGGTCAGGGCCGCCAGCAGGAACAGGCCGACATGCAGCTCGAGGTAGTCATTGAACAGCGTCGGAGCGCCGAGCGCCACGAAGAGCCCCCCGACGGCCCCGCCGGCGGAGAGCGAGAGGTAGAAGCCGGTGAGACCGCCCGCCGACGGGCGCAGGCGGTAGACTTCGCCGTGGCACACCATGCAGCCCACGAACAGCGCCGTGAGGAAAAGTCCGATTTCGCCGAACATCGAAAGCCCGGCGGCGGCCTCCATCGCCCAGGCGACGGGGGCCAGCCAGGCCTGCGTCGGCGTCGCCATGTTGCCCTGGACCATCCAGGCGGCCGTCGCGAGCAGGGTCACGGCCATCAGCGGCAGCCAGAAGGCGCGCCGATACCAGCGCGGGCTGTCGAAGCAGATGATGAAAGTGAGCAGGTACAGGCTCAGCGGCAGCACCCAGAGGAACGGAATGACGGCGATGTCCTGGCAGAGGCGGTTGGTGACGGAGAGCAACAGGATCACGCCGCAGGCCGGCAGGGCCAGCCACAGCGTGCGGTTGAGACCGCTGGTCGAGTCGTTTTCCGCCGCCACGGACGCCGGCGGAAGGTCGCCCAAGCGCCAGACCTGGCGGCCGCACCAGGCGGCGAGCCCGGCGAAGATCGCGAGCCCGACCGACCACCAGAGCGCCTGGTCATGACGTCCGAGGTGGGGTTCCATCAAGAAGGGATAGCCGAGCAGCGCGAGCAGCGAACCGACGTTGGAGAGCGCGTAGAGCCGGTAGGGCGACACGCCCTCATGGGCGCGGCTGAACCAGGCCTGGAAGAGCGGGCCGGTGGCGGAGAGGGCGAGGTAGGGGAGCCCGATGGTCGCCAGCAGCAGCAGCAGGATCGAGCCGGTCGGGGACGAGCCGTCCGCGGGCTTCCACTGGTCGCCCGGGGCGATCGGCAGGAGCAGCAGCGAAAGCCCGAGCAGGGAGAGGTGGACGATCACCTGCGTGCGCGTGCGCAGGCGGGTGGTGCTGAAGTGAGCGTAGGCGTATCCACCGAGCAGCAGCAGCTGGAAGAACAGCATGCAGGTCGTCCACACCGCCGGGCTGCCTCCGAACCAGGGCAGGATGTACTTCGCGATGAGCGGCTGGACCAGGAAGAGGAGCAGGGCGCCCCAGAAGATGGCGAGGGAGAAGGCGGGCATGTGGGGGTTACGGGTACAACCCCCGTGTTCCGGGTAAGTTGCCCGTCCATCCTCGGTGCGCCCGGCCCCGGGCTCAACTCCCTTCGCTCAGGCCAGCAGCTGCTTCACCACGTGGCAGGGCTCGACCCCGGTCAGGCGGAAGTCCAGGCCGGCGTTGCGGAAGGTGAGGCGCTCGTGGTCGATGCCGAGGCAGTGCAGCACGGTGGCCTGCAGGTCGGGCACGCGGACCTCGTCCTTGACGATGTTGAAGCCCATTTCGTCGGTCTCCCCGATCGTCTGGCCGCCCTTGATGCCGCCGCCGGCCATCCACATCGAGAAGGCCTGCGGGTGGTGGTCGCGTCCCATGCTGCGACCGAGCGAGACGCTGGCCTCCACCATCGGGGTGCGGCCGAACTCGCCGCCCCAGATCACGAGCGTGCTGTCGAGCAGCCCGCGCCGCTTGAGGTCCTTGATGAGGGCGGCCGAGGCGCGGTCGGTCTTGGCGCAGTTGTTCTTCACGTTGCCGGCGACGTCGCTGTGCGCGTCCCAGCCCTCGTTGTAGATGTTGATGAAGCGCACGCCGCGTTCGACCATGCGTCGGGCGAGCAGGCAGGCACGCGCGAAGGAGGGCACCTTGGGGTCGCAGCCGTAGAGCTCGAGGGTCTCCTTGGATTCCGTCGAGAGGTCCATGAGCTCGGGCGCCGAGGTCTGCAAGCGGTAGGCCATCTCGTAGTTGGCGATGCGGGTGGCGATCTCGCTGTCGCCGTCGAGGCGGAGGCGTCGGTCGTTCATCGCGTTGATGAGCGCGATGGTGTCCTTCTGCGTGGCCGGGTCGATGCCGGCCGGGGTGCCGGTGTTGAGGATGGCGTCGCCGGTGTTGCGGAAGCGCGTGCCGGTGTGGCTGGTGGGCAGGAATCCGCTGCTCCAGCAGGCCGCCCCGCCGCTGATGCCGCTTCCTGTGCTCATCACGACGAAGGAGGGCAGGTCCTTGGATTCGGAGCCGAGGCCGTAGGTGATCCAGGAGCCCATGCTGGGCCGTCCGGGCTGGGAGAAGCCCGTGTTCATGTAAATCTGCGCCGGGGCGTGGTTGAACTGGGTCGTCCGGCACGACTTCACGATGGCGATGTCATCGGCGATGGTGGCGATGTTCGGCAGCATCTCCGAGAGCTCGGCGCCGGACTGTCCGTGCCGGGCGAACTTGTAGCGGGGTCCGAGCACGGCCGCGTCGGGCCGGATGAAGGCGTAGCGCTGGCCGTTGATGACCGAAGGGGGCAGGGGCTTGCCTTCCAGCTTGGCGAGGGCCGGCTTGTTGTCGAAGAGCTCGAGCTGCGAGGGCGCGCCGGCCATGAAGAGGTGGATGACGGCCTTGGCCTTGGGCGCGTGATGCGGCAGTCCCGCGCGCATGCCGGAGCCGGCCGCGGCCAGGCGTCCGGTCAGGCCGTCGGTCATCAGCGAGGCGAGGGCGATCTTGCCGACCCCGAGGGCGCAGTCCTGGAAGAAATGCCGGCGGGTGACGTTGGGGGCGGGATGCATGGCGGAAGATGGGGGATGGAAGATGGAGGGCTGAATGGAGGACTGAGTTGAGGACTGAATGGAGGGCTGGATGGAGAAGGCTCTGGGGCAGAGGTTTTATCGATCGGTTATCTGTGATCTGTCATCCGTCATCGACTCCTCACGGATGCACGACGGTCTCGTCGAGGTTGAGGGCGGCGCGGGCGAGCGCGGTCCAGACGTCCTTCTCGGCGGTCTTGCGGTCGCGGAGGTTCTTAACGAAGGCCTTGAGGGCGGCGGTCTCGTCCGACGCGGGCGGACGGGTCACGCAGCGGCGCAGGACGTAGGCGATGCGTCCGTCGTCATCGGCCGCCGTCTCCATGGCCTTCTGGCCGAGCGCGCGCGCGGTCTCCATGAACATCTCGTCGTTGAGGAGGGTCAGGGCCTGCAGGGGGCTGTTGGAGACGTCGCGTCGGGCCACGCAGGATTCGCCGGTCGGGGCGTCGAAGGTGGTCGACATGGCGAAAGGCGCGGTGCGCTTGATGAAGGTGTAGAGCGACCGGCGGTAACGGTCCTCGCCTTCGCTGGTCTTCCACTCGACTTTGCCGTAGGTTCCCTCGGTGGTGACGCTCGCCGGCTGGGGCGGATACACGCCCGGACCGCCCATCTTCGCGGAGAGCAGGCCGGCGGCCTTCAGGGAGGAGTCACGGATGATCTCCGCCTCGAGGCGGAAGCGGCTGCCGCGGGACAGCAGCAGGTTCGAAGGGTCCTTGGTCGCCGATTCGGGCGAGACCTTGGAGGACTGCCGGTAGGTGGCGCTGGTCACGATGAGGCGGTGCAGGCGCTTGGTCGACCAGCCGGACTTCATGAACTCGACGGCGAGCCAGTCGAGGAGCTCGGGATGTGAGGGGGCTTCGCTCTGGAATCCGAAGTCCTCGAGTGTGGTCACGAAGCCGCGGCCGAAGAAGGCCTGCCAGTGGCGGTTGACGGCCACGCGGGCGGTGAGGGGATTCTCGGGCGAGAAGAGCCAGCGGGCGAAGGTCAGGCGGTTCGCGGGCGAGTCCTTGGGCAGCTGCGGGAGGAAGGCGGGCACGGCCGGCCTGACCTCCTCGCGCGGGCTCAGGAACTCGCCGCGATGATGGCGGAAGGTGGGACGGGGGTTGGACGCGGGGCGCTCGTGCATGGCCAGGGTGGACTGACCGCGCGGGATCCGCTTGCGCAGGGCCTCCAGTGCCTTGGCGTGCGGGGCCACTTCGGGGGCCGTCTCAAGGAAGCGTTTCCGCAACAGGTCGCGATCGGCCGGGGCGGCGCCGGCGAGCATGTCCTCGACCGCGGCTGGGTGTCCGGTGGCGGTCGCCTGAGGGTCGGTCGTGACGGAGATGCGGAAATGACCGAGCGGGCAGGCGAAGTGCTTTTCGAAGAGCATCTTGAGCGCCCATCCCGAAGTCAGGTCGGTGGGCTGGGCGAACCGGAAGACGGCGGTCTGCTTCTGCCCGTATCCTCCCAGGACCTGCCAGCCGCTGGACATTTCGCCGTCGAGCGCGGCGTCGGCGTTGTTCTTCTTGCGCACGGCCTTCGCCTTGGCGCCCGCCTTGGCTTTCGCCTTGGGCGCCTCCGCCGCGTCGCTGATGCGGTCCTCCTCCTCGTCGTTCGTGGCGGAAGCATCGCCCATGGCGAGCCGTCGTTCGCCCTGCCAGGCCTGGATCTCGCTGAGGAAGAAGCCGCCGAGGGGGCCTTCGTAATTGGTCAGGCCCGGGCCGTCATTGGGCAGCGCGGGATGATGAGCGACTTCGATGCGCACCGCGGTCGCACCCTTGACGGCCTCGGAAAATGCGAGGTCGTAGACATCGCTCTTGGTGATGTCCCCGCCGCCGAGGATGAAGCCGTCAGGCTGCGCCTCGAGGTGGGGTAGGGTGGTCTTCATCGAGGAAGGACGGACGATCTTCCAGCGCGAGGCTCTGGGCTTCTGCTCGGCGATCCAGGCGTCGAGCCTGGCCTCCAGGGCCTGGGCTCCGCCGGGGAACTTGCCGGGCAGGGCGGCTTCGGCCTGGGCGATCTGACGGGCGTGCTCGGCCTTCTGGGCCTCGAGGTCCGCGGGCGGGATGAAGTAGGTCGGCTCGTCGGCGTTGTTGAGCAACGCCATCACGGAGTAGTAGTCCGTGTGCACGATCGGGTCGTATTTGTGCGTGTGGCACTGGGCGCAGTTCATCGTCAGCCCCATGAAGGCGGCTCCGGTCGTGCCCACCCGGTCCACCATGGCGTAGAAGCGGTATTCGTTGGGATCGATGCCGCCCTCCTCGTTGAGCATGGTGTTGCGGTGGAAGCCGGTCGCGATGACGTCATCCGGAGTCGCCCCGGGGAGGAGGTCGCCGGCGAGCTGCCGGATGCCGAACTGGTCGTAGGGCATGTCCTCGTTGAGCGCCTTCACGACCCAGTCGCGGTAGGGCCAGATGGTGCGCGGACGGTCCTTCTCGAATCCGTTGGTGTCGGCGTAGCGGGCGAGGTCGAGCCAGCGACGCGCCCAGCGTTCGCCGTAGCGGGGCGAGGCGAGCAGGCGCTCCACGAGGTTCTCGTAGGCCTGCGGCGAGCTGTCGGCCGCGAAGGCGTCGGCCTCCTCGGGCGTCGGAGGCAGTCCGGTCAGGTCGAGCGACAGGCGACGGATGAGGGTGTGGCGGTCGGCTTCGGGCGAGGGGCGTAGGCCCTCCTTGGCGAGCCTGGTGCGCACGAAGGCGTCGACGGGGTGGATTGACGCGTCCGGCGGCGTCGGCTGGAAGGGCTTCGCGAAGGCCCAGTGGGCCTCGTACTTGCCGCCTTCGGCGATCCAGCGCCGAAGCACCTCCTTGTCCTTTTCGGACAGGGGCTTCTTGACCTTGGGCGGCGGCATGAGGTCGTCCTTGTCCTCGGTGAAGATGCGCCGGACGACTTCGCTCTTGGCGGGATTGCCGGGCACGATGGCGATGGCTCCCGACTCTCCGGACTTGTGGGCGGTCTCCTGCAGGTCCAGACGCAGCTCTCCTTCGCGGGAATGCTCGTCCATCCCGTGGCAGGCGAAGCAGTGCTGGGCGAGGATGGGGCGCACTTCGCGGTTGAAGTCCACGGCGGCCTGCAGGGAGGCGGCGAGGAGCACGGCTGGCAGCAGGCGCTTCATGGGGTGGTTGCAATAGTCAGCCGAGGGCGACGGTAGTCAAGGGGGCGAGACATGGGGTGAACGGCTTAAGGACCGTCGGGCCGGGCCCGCCGTCAGCAATTTCCGGTTGGAGGTGAGGTCGGGGTCCTCGAGGATGCCGCATGCCTCTCCGCATCCGTCCTGTCGTGACACTGGCCGTCCTGGCGGCCATCGCGGGCTGCGGGACCCCCGCCGCCCGGCCCGACCTCGCGCGCTGGGAGGCCGCGCTGGGCCGGCCTGCGACCATCGACTGGAAGAGGGAGCAGCGGTTGGAGGAGTCCTTCGTGACGCCGGATTTCTCCGCCCGTCTCTACAGGCAGCGGACCGGACCGCGGACCGAGCAGCGGGTGCTACTCATGATTCCCCATGGCCTGCGCGGCAGGGCTCCCGGAGTCGTCGTTCCGTTCTATGATCCGGACCGGATGTGCGGTTACGATCTGCGCTCCAAGACTCCGCTCGGCCCGGAACGAAACAGCGCGAAGTTCGGACTGCACCTCGTGCGCCAGGGCTACGTCGTGGCCGCGGTTGAATCCTATCCTTACAATGTCCTGACGGAGCAGGAGGTGGCCAAGGCCCCGTCAGGATTCGGCGTCTGGCGCCTGGCCGCGGACAAGCTGGCCCGCACCGACCCGGACTGGACCGGCATGGGGAAGCTGACGCACGACGCACGACGCGCGACGGACCTGCTCGCCGAGGCTCCCGAGGCCGACCCTTCGCGGCTGGCCTACATGGGGCATTCACTCGGCGGCAAGACGTCCTTCTACGCCGGGGCCTTGGACTTGAGGGCCCGTGCGGTGGTCGCGAGCGACTTCGGCATCGGGTGGGATTCGACCAACTGGCAGGACGCCTGGTATTTCGGCGCGCGGCTGAAGGGCATGCGCGCGGCCGGACTGGAGCATGGCGACCTGCTCGCCTGCATGGCCCCGCGTGGCTTCTTCCTCATCGCTGGGCAGTATGACGGCGAGCAAAGCCGGCCGCAGCTGGACCGGGCCCGCAAAGCGTACGTCGCCGCAGGAGCGGACGCGGAGGCGTTACGGATGTTCGACCACAAGTCCGGTCACCAGCCCAGTTTCGAGTCCCTCCGCGCGGCCTACCGCTGGCTCGCTTTGCGCCTCGGACGTCCGGAGCCCGACCTCGCTTTTCTTTCCGAACTCGAGCGCCAGCAGGCCTCGGCGCCCAAGCGCTGACAGCTCCTCACTCTCCCGTCGGCAGCCACTGCACGGCGTCGACGATCACGTAGCCGTCGGAGCCGGCGTTGCTGATCTCGACCCAGCCTTCGCGGCCGGATTTGAAGTCGAAGGTTCCGAGCGGATGGAAGGGCTTGTCGCCCGAGGGCGCCGACTTCTGGTTCACGTTCACGGTCGACTCACCGTCGGCGTGCCGGATGCGTATGCTAACGTTGCCGGCGCGGTTTGTATTCGGTCCGTAGGAGAACGCCACGCGGTAGCGGCCTGCCTTGGGCAGGTCAGGGGTGAATTTCGCGGACTGCGCCCCCTTGCCGTCATTGCCGTCGTGGCGATAGCCTTCGCCCACAAAGCCGGGCGTGGATGTGCTGACCGACCCGAAGCCCTTGAGCTCAGCCTGGTCGTCGTCGATGACGATGCCGGGCAGGGTCGACTTGGCCACGCCTCGGCCGACCGGTGCCGTGGGCACGAAGTCCAGCACCTGGTTGACCGCGAGCAGGCGCTCCTTGAGCCGCGGGTAGGGGACGTCCTGCACCGAGGTGCCCGCCTCGATCGCGAGTCCAGCCGCGATGGCGGCTGACTGGCCCATGACCATGAAGACCGGTTCCATGCGGATCGAACCGTAGGCGATGTGGCTGGCGCTCAGGCAGACTGGCACGAGGAGATTGGTGCACTCGGAGGCGCGCGGACGGATGCTCCGGTAGCTCACCGGGTAGGGCTTGCTGCCGACTTGGACGTCGCCCTCGTTGCGCACGAAGCCCTCCTTGGTCACGAAGCGCTGGATGTGGTGCGAATCCATATTGTAAGCGCCCATGCCGACCGAGTCCTCGACGACCTCGGTGCGCCGGCAGTTCTTCTCCGTCATGACGTAGTCGGAGACCATTCGGCGCGCCTCGCGCACGTAGAGCTGGCGGGGCCAGTTTCCGTTGTCCCGAAACTCATCCTTGGCCAGGCCGAACTTCTGGAACGCCAGGCGCATCTTTTCCGGCACGCGGGGATGGTGGGCGTAGGTCCACATCAGGCCTTTCTGCCAGTCCTCGTGGGCCTGCCAGATCTTGGCGCGGGTCGCGTAGTCGGCTTCGGCGTAGTCCCAGTTCTGGCCGATGAAGTCGGTGCTGACCGCGAAGTTGTTGTTGGTGTCCGTCTTGCGGTTGGGCATCGGGGTCGGGGCCCAGGAGTTACGGTCTTCGCCCGCCTCGACGTTGCGCAGCGCGAGTTCATACCAGCGTTCGTCATAGCCCTTGGGCTTCTCCCAGTCGCGGCGGTTTTCCGGCGCGTCGGTGGTGCACATGCGGAAGTTGTAGGCCTGCACCTTGCGGTCGCCCGAACCGTCAGACCCGGGGATTTCCTTCTCGATGCCGGGCAGCAGGCCGCTGGAGGGGTCGCCTTTCTTGACGTAGGGGTCGACTTCCACCTTGAACTGGTGAGAGCGCGCATGGCCGACCTGCACGCCGTTGAGCGTCTCGCCGTAGGTCGCATTGGCCTCGCGGCCCACATGGTAGCTGACGCCGGCCTTGGCCATCAGGTCGCCTTCGTAGGTGGCGTCGATGAAGATCTTGCCGGTGAACTCACGTCCGCTCTCCATGACGATCTTCACGATGCGGCCGTCTTCCTTCACTACGCCCTTCTTCAGGTCGAGACGTTCGCCGTGGACGACGGTCACCCTGTCGCCGGCGGCCTTGAGCATCCCGTCGTAGACCAGCGAGGCCACGTGCGGCTCGAAGGTCCACATGGTGTCCTCGGCGGCGCTGTTGCCGTGCGGACGGCGTGCGAAGTAGTCCTCGCGGGTCTGCTGGCGCCAGTGGGCGGCTTCGGAGTAGTGACTGTGGATGCCCTGGTAGAATTCACGGGACATTCCGCCGATGGCCCGCTTGTTGCCGATGTCCGTTGCCCCGAGCCCGCCGGTGGTCAGGCCGCCGAGGAACTTAGTCGGCTCGATCAGGACGGCCCTCCGGCCGTCGCGCGCGGCCTGGATCGCGGCGGTGATGCCGCCCGAGGTGCCCCCGTAGATCACGATGTCGGCCTCTTCGGCCGGTAGCAGGGCGGAGAGCAGGAGGAGGAAGGCGGCCGAACGCATGGGTTGTTTTTCTTCAGAAACCCAGGTGGGGTCAATCCCCAGAACCACCTAGCAGCGCTCAGGACAGTCCGCGCAACGGACCGGTGCCGGAGGCGAAGCGGTCGGCGTCGACGCCCAGTCCTCTCAGCATGCTGACGTAGAGGTTGGCGAGAGGCGTATTGTTGACCGGATTGAACCGCAGGTGCCCGCCGTGCCTGAATCCGCCGCCCGCCAGGATCACGGGCAGGTTCTGGTTGCTGTGCGAATTGGCGTTGCCTAGGCAGCTGCCGTAGAGCACCTGCGTTCGGTCCAGGAGGCAGCCGCCGGCTTCGGGCGTGCCCCGCAGGGATCCGAGCAGCTCGCCGAAGACCTTGAGCTGGGCCTCCTCGATGCGACGCAGTTCGGCAATCTTCTCGGGTTCGTTGCCGTGGTGCGTCAGCCCGTGGGTCTCGTTCTTCACGCCGGGCACGTGAGGGACGACGGAAAAGGTGCTGAGGGAAAGGGTGACCACGCGGGTGCTGTCGGTCTGCAGCGCCAGCCGGACGAGGTCGAACATCAGCCGCGAACGGGCGACGACCTCGTTGGCGTCGGCGATGTCCCTGGGCATCGGGGCGTCGACCTTCGGCTTGGGCCGGTTCTCCCAGGCGATGCTGCGCTGGAGGCGGCCCTCCAGTTCGCGTACGCTCTGGAAATACTGGTCGAGCCGCGCGCGGTCCGCTGGGTCGGATCCCTTTTCGAGACGCTTCGCCTTGTCGAGGATGAGGTCGAGCACGCTGCCGCCGGCTTCGATGCGACGCATGGCGGCGGCCTTCTCCTCCGGCGTGCCCGCGACGAAGAGTTTCCGATAGAGGCGCTCGGCGCTGGTCTCGGCCGGGAGGATGACGCCCGACCGTGACACGGCGATCGAATCGGCGTAGTGCTCGCCCTTGCGCACGGACACGGCGAGCGAAGCGAAGCGGGTGTCGTCGCCGATCTTCTCGGCCACGAGCTGGTCGAGGGACAGGCTGTTACGGAAAGTCGGCTGGCCGGGGTGAGGGGCGGCCGAGAGGAAGCATTGTCCGGCGTGATGGTTGCCGTCCACGCCGGGGTGGGAGAGTCCCGCGAAGGTGGTGAAGTGGCCGCGATGCGCGGCAAGCAGCCCGAGGTAGGGGCTGGAGGCCTCGCCCTCCTTGGGGAAGAAATACTGGGGCATCATCCCGAGTGGGACGTGGATGGCCAGAAGCCGTCGGGGCGGCTCCTTCTCGGTCTCTCGGCCGAGGGCCGGCAGCGCCAGGCAGGCGCCGGCGGCGAGGAGGAAGTCACGGCGTCTCATGGTTCAACGTGAGGGAGGAAGGAACAGCTCGCTCGCGGCCAGGGCGTGCATGAGTGAGCGGAGCCCGAGGGCGTCTCCGCGGGTCGCCTCGACCACGGCCCTGATGCGGGCGCGGTCGGCGTAGGAGACCTCGGCGCCGGTGGCATATCGCGAGAGGTGGCCGACGAAGGCCCTGGCCAGGCGAGCGTCGTCCGCCGCCAGCAGGACGATGAGTCCTGCGGGGCCGTCGAAGCGTCGGCCGTCACGCAGCTCGCCGGCGGGGTCCACGCCTGGGCCGACGCGATACTCCACTTTCCACGGGACGCGGCCTTTCAAGGCGGGGACGTCGCCTTGGCCGTTGGAGCGATAGCGGGAGCGCAGGCCGCCGACGGGATCGAAGGCCTCGAGGGCGAATCCGGGAGGGTCGATCTTGGCGTGGCACGCGGCGCAGTTCGGATCCTTGCGGTGACGTTCGAGCTGCTCGCGTATGGTGGTCGTGCCCCGGGTGTCAGGGTCGACGGCCGAGATGCCGGGAGGCGGAGGCGGAGCCGGGTCGTCCAGGAGCCGGTCCGAAATCCATACGCCGCGCTTCACCGGCGAGGTGGTGGTCCCGTTCGCGGTGAGCTTATGGATGGCGGCCTGCCCGAGCAGTCCGCCGCGGACGCCCCCCTTGGGCAGCTCAACCCGACGGACTTCGACGCCCTGCACGCCGCTGATTCCGTAATGCTCCGCCAGTCGCTGGGTCAGCATGGCGAAGCCGGGTTCAAGCAGGGCCTTGGCGGGGAGGTTCCTTTCGATGAGTTCACGGAGGAACGCCGGGGTCTCAGCCGCGACGCCTTCGTTGAGGATGAATCTGTACTCGGGGTAGAGCAGGGGGTCGGGCACGGTCTCATCGAGCCGGCCCAGTTCAAGCCATTGGCGCGTGAAGTCGGCGTAGAAGCGCTGGCTGCGGGCATCGGCGAGCATCCGGTCCATCTGAGCCCTGAGCGTCTCGGGCTTGCGCAGGGATCCATTGCGCGCAGCGGCCAGCAGGGTCTCGTCGGGCGGCCCGACCCACAGCCAGTAGGACAGCCGTGAAGCGAGCGCGAAGTCAGGACCCGCGGGGAAAAGCGAGCGGTCCGCCGGAGCGTCACCGGGGAGGAAGAGGAATTCGGGTGAGGTCAGCACGGCCACGTACACGCGTCGCATGGCGTCCTCGAAGCAGTCCCCCGACCTGAGTCTGGAGGAGAGCAGTTCAAGGTAGGGCGTCAGCTCGGCCTCGACCACGTCCCGCCGGAAGGCGCGGGGCAGGAACGCGGTCAGCAGTCTTCTGCCGTCGGCGACGGCGTCGGTCGTCATCACGGTCTCCAGAGGAGGGTCGCGTTCCTCTGGCGTTAGGTCGAAGTACATGCTCGGCAGGTAGCCGCCCTGGCTGCGGACCTTCTCCCGTCGGGGCGCCGTGCCCGTCTCGGGCCGGTGCCTGCCGATGGGCAGTTCGGCGAAGAGCCGACGGTGGCTGGCTGGCGGCCACACGGGATTGAGCGGGCCCTCGATCTCGAACCAGTCGATGGCCACGCCCGGCCCGACGTGCTTGGCGGCCCGGCCGGCGACCTGGCCGATGCGCAGGCCGTTCCAGGGGACGGAGACCGGGTCGAACACGATGGACTCATGGGCGTCGAGCCAGGT
>JBJTTY010000024.1:0-5260 GCA_046080425.1 Verrucomicrobiota bacterium | reverse complement strand
GCGGGAGACGGAGCAGACCGGGGCGGCGTAGAAGCTGGTGAGCTTCATGCCCTCGGCGGCCATGCGGTCGAGGTTCGGGGTCCTCTGCTTGGTGGCCCCGTAGGGGCCGATGTCGCCGTAGCCGAGGTCGTCGACGAAGATCACGACGAAGTTGGGCGGCCGCGGCGCGGCGGTCTGGGCTTCGGCGGTCGCCCCGAGGAGCAGGCCGGCGATCAGGGCGAGCAGGCGCTTCATCCGGAAATCACTTCTTGGGCGCCGCCTTCTTGCCCTGGGCCTTGCCCTTGGTCTTTCCCTTGGGCTGGCGATCGAGGGTCAGGCGAGCGAGGGCGGTGAACTCATCGGTCTGTCTCTGCCAGAGGTCGGCGAGCTCCTTGGCCTTCTCGGGCATCTTGGCGGAGAGGTCGTTCTGTTCGGCCCGGTCGACGCTCAGGTCGTAGAGCGCCCATGGGTCGCCCTTGGCGGCGACCAGCTTGAAGTCGCCGACGCGGACGGCCCTGTTCTCCTCGTGGAGCCACCAGAGGCCGGGCCGTTCGACGTTCACGTCGGCCCGCAGCGCGGGCGCGATGCTTCGGCCGGGGGCGGGCGGGATGGGCTGACCCTTCCACTCGGTCGGCTTCTGCACGCCGGCGAGCTCGAGCACGGTCGGCACGAAGTCGACGACATGGGCGGGCGTCCGGCGGAGTTCGCCCTTGGCGGCGATGCCCGCCGGCCAGTGGGCCACGAGGGGGGTGCTGATGCCGCCCTCATGCACCCAGGTCTTATGACGGCGGTGCGGGGTATTGGCGGCGTTGGAGAAGCCGGGTCCGAGGCAGAGGTAGGTGGCCGCGCTGCCCATCTCCGCCTGCGGGTCGTGGCCGCCGTCGCGCACCATGATCTCGGCGCTGGCCCCGTTGTCCGAGGCGAACAGGATGAGGGTGTTCTCGAAGGCGCCCATGGCCTTGAGCTGGGCGATGATGCGCCCAATCTCCCGGTCCATGCGGTCGACCATCGCGGCGTGGATGGCCATCTTGGTGGCCTGGAAGCGGCGCTGCTCGTCATTGAGCGAATCCCAGGCGAGCGGACGGTTCACCTCGCCGGGGCCGAGTTTGGCGATGGCCTCGGGGAATGCGTAGGGCGGGCCGACCTCCCGTTCCACCGCGGAGAGCGCGGTGTTGGTCAGCCCCATCTGCTTCTGACGGGCGTGGCGGGAGGCACGCATGGCTTCCCAGCCGGCGAGATACTTGTCGCGATACTTCGCGATGTCCTCCGGCAGGGCGTGCAGCGGGAAGTGCGGCGCGATGAAGGCCACGTAGTGGAAGAAGGGCTTGCCCGCGTGGTTCGCGGCATGGTCCTTGAGGCAGTCGAGGGCATGATCGGCCGTGGCGATCGTGGCGTAGTAGCCCTTCTCATCGGCCGGGACCTTCACCGGCACGTCGTCGATGGAGTTGCCTTTGGAGGTGAAGAAGTTGCCCTGGTTCTTCATGTCCAAGGATCGGTCGAAGCCGCCGGCGATCACTGGACCGTCGACGTGCCACTTGCCGCTGTGATAGCTGCGGTAGCCGACCGACTTCAGGAAGTCGGGCAGGAGGCGGGCCCATTCCTGACGGACGCCCTGGCCTCCGCCACCGAGACCGGGCAGTGCGTCGCGGTGGATCTGCTGGGCGTAGTAGCCCGTGAGCAGCGAGGAGCGTGAGGGCCAGCATCGCGCTGTGTTGTAGAACTGCGTGAAGCGCACGCCGTTGGCGGCCAGGCCGTCGAGGTTGGGCGTGGCAATCTCGCCGCCGTAGCAGCCGAGGTCGGAATAGCCGAGGTCGTCGGCCAGGATCATCACGACGTTGGGTCGCGACGGTGCGGCCCAGGCCAATGCGGCCGTGGTGAGCGCGATGAGGAGTGCGAGGGGGCGTGGGGACTTCATAAGATCACTTCTTTTTCTTGGCGTTCTTCTGGGCCTGCTTCTTGCGGCGGGCCGCGGCGGCCTCCGCGTTGTCGGCGTCGAGCTTCTCCTTGGACGGAGGGGTCCACTCGGCCTTGGCGGGCTTGGCCACTTCGAGGGGGAAGGGGTCGGCGTAGGCCTTCATTTCGGAGACAAGCAGGGCGGTGAGGCGGCCTTGGACGGCGGCATGTTCCGTCTGCCCGGCGAGGTTGGTCAGTTCGTGCGGGTCCTTCTCCAGGTCGAAGAGCTGGGTGCGGTCGACCAGCGGATAGCGGATGAGCTTCCAGCGGCCGTCGCTGATCGAGCGCATGCAGTCACGGTAGCCCAGGTAGGCCGCTTCGCGGACGCCCTTGCTTTCGCCGCGGATGACCGGCGAGAGGTCTCGGCCGTCGATGCCCTGCGGAGTCTTCGCTCCGGCGAGCGCGGCGAACGTCGGGAAGAGGTCCATCAGGTAGGCGAAGGCCGAGGTCGTTCCGTGGGGGATGCCGGGGCCTGCGATGACGAGCGGTACGTGCATGCCGCCGCGCTCATAGAGGTTCTGTTTGCCGAAGAGCCCGTGCTCACCGAGCGAGAGCCCGTTGTCGCCGGAGAAGACGATGACGGTGTTGTCCCACTGTCCGGTCTCCTTGAGGGCGGCGAAGATCCGGCCGACGTGGTGGTCCAGTCCGGTCACGCAGGCGTGGTAGTCGGCGGTCTGCCTGCGGGTGTCCTCCTCCGTGCGCGGCCAGGGGGCGAGGCGTTCGTCGCGTACGGCCATCTCCCCGTTGTCCCACGGATGCAGCGGCATGAAGGCGGGCGAAAGCGTGATGCGGGCCGGGTCGTACATCGCATGGAAGCGGGGTTCGGCCGAACGCGGGTCGTGCGGCACGGGCGGAGCCAAGTAGGCGTAGAACGGGGCGCCGTCCTTGCGGGCGGCGTGCTCCTTGAGGAAGGCGATCGTGCGGTCCGCCAGCCGCGAGCTCGCGTGGGCGCGGTCCGTGGCGGGGTTGTCCGCCGATCGGGCGTCGTCGATGACGCTCGTCTGAAAAGCGTTCAATCCTGCGGTGAAGGCGTTGCCCCCTTTGCCCAGGTGCCAGGTGCGGTAGCCGGCTGCGGCGAGGACGGAGGGCAGGAAGGTCGCCGGATCGGCGGCGTCAGGCAGGGCGGAGGGCGCTCCGGGGATGCGCTGCCAGGAGCGTCCGGTCAGCATCATCGTGCGGCTCGGGGTGCAGACCGCCCCGATCATGGAGCCTTGCGTGTAGGCGCGGGTGAAAGTCATGCCGCGGGCGACCAGGGAATCGAGGTTCGGCGTGATCAGTCCCTTGGTTCCCAGCGCGCCCAGGCCGTCGGGACGATGGTCATCGGCGTGGATGTGGAGGATGTTCGGCCGGGCCGCCGGCAGTTGCGCGGCGAAGCAGGCGGAGAGAAGCAGCAGGGGCCTGAGCATGGCTCACTTCTTGGCCGGGGCCTTCTTCTTGGGGGCGGGATTCTTGCCCTGGGCGCTGACGACCTTGGGCTTGTCGATCTTCTTGGAGCCGGACGGCAGGGCGGATTCGTCGAACTTGAGCACCGGTCCGTCGGCGAGGACCTTGAGCAGGACCTGCTTCACATAGGTCCTGTGCGGATTGCCGGCGTGGAGCTGGATGGCGACGAGGCCTTCGAGGGCGCGGTTCTTCTCATCGTGGTCGATGAAGACCGAGGTCGTCCTGCCGTTCACCTTGTGCTCGAGACGGTTGCCGACGGCGATGACCGTGAACTCGTTGTATTGGGAGATGTCGGCCTGCACGCGCGGGCGTTCGCCCACCTGCCAGCGCTGGCCGGTCGGGTCCATCACCACGTCGACGCCGTTGTAGCCGAAGATGCCGCGTCCGCGCTCCTCGTAGGTCATGGCCGTATGGACGTCGGTCGGATGGACGTCGCACTGGTAGCCGAGGATCGTCCACGGCGTCACTTCGGGCAGGCGGCGGCTGCGGTACTGGACGCCGGAGTTGTTATCGCCGACCACCTTAACCGTCGCGCGCAGTTCGAAGTCCTTCACCTTGCCGTTCCAGATGAGGAAGGAGTTCGTCTTCGGCTTGCCGACTTCGCTCGTGCCGACGATCACGCCGTCCTCGACGGCCCAGAGTCCGGGTTCACCGTCCCAACCGGAAAGGTCCTTGCCGTTGAAGAGCGGGGTGAAGCCTTCCTGGGCGACGGCCGGGACGACGAGGGCGAGCAGGGCGATGGGGAGCAGTTTCATGGGGTCCTGCACTTTGGGCTCGCCCGACGGGGAAAGCCAGCCCTTCGCAGGGCGTAACTCCGCCTTTTTCGTTCAAAAAGACGCAACCATCCCAGGTGGACTCCCTGAGGCCGGGGGTGGCTGGGCGCGCCCCGTCTTCCGACTTGTCAGATTCAGAGTCCGATGAAGACCAGGTTGCCCGCCTTGCTGTCCGGGACGACCAGGACGCCGGCCTTCTCGTCGAGGAAGTGGTCGGCCGCGGAGAGGAGGCCCTGGCCGAGTTCGGTCTGGCCGGAACCGTTGGCTTCGTAGCGGGTGACGCGACCGGTCATGACTTCGGAGACGTAGAAGCGACCCTTGCTGTCGTGGACGATGCCGTCGCCGGAGCGGTGGCCCTTGGCGAGGGTCTTCCACTTGCCCTTGTTCCATTCGAGCACGTCGCCGGTGAAGAACTCGGCGATACGGATGCGCCCGTTGGCCATGACGTCGATGCCGTTTGGGTTGAGCATCTTCGGGGTCGGGGCGATGACTTCGGTGACCTTGCCTTCGAGCGTGACCTGGAAGACGCGGGCGATGACGGGGATGGCCTTGTGCTCGGCGCTACCCACGTCGAACAGCTTGCCGTCGGCGCCGCGCATCTTGGTCACCGCGCCCATGTCCGTGATGAGCACGCTCTTCTTGTCGGGAGAGACCACGACGTCGTTGAGGAAGGTCGGCGGGGTGGGGAAGGCGGAAGGGCCGGCGAGCAGGGTCTTCTTGCCCTTGGAGTCGACGGACCAGACTTTGTCGAAGTCGGCGGTGATGAGTCGGTTGCCGACGAAGACGATGCCCTTGGGGTCGTCGAGGCCTTCGGTGATGACCGTTACTTTGTCGTCCTGCACCCTGGCGATCTTGCCGTCGCCGTCGCCGAGCATCCGGGACGTGCCCATGAGGGTGACGTAATAGGCGCCGCCGAAGCCCTTGGTGACGCTTTCGGGCGTGGCGCCGACGGCGAGGTTGCGCTGTACGAGCAGAGTCTTGTCCGAAGCGGCGACATTGGCCGTCTCCTGAGACTGGCAACCTGCGAGGAGTAGGCCGGCGAGAAGGGCGAGGGCGGGGCTTTTCATGACGCAGCTATCACCGCCACGGGACTGACGGGAGTCAACCGAGGA
>JBJTTY010000023.1:0-20116 GCA_046080425.1 Verrucomicrobiota bacterium | reverse complement strand
CTGGACAAGCTGGCCGCACGCGTCACGACGGCCTACATCCAGGAGTCGCTGCTCGAGCCCAACAAGATCCTGGCCAAGGGCTATGAGGCGCTCGGCGTCTCGCCCATGCCGCCCATGGGTCTCATCCTCAAGCCCCAGGAGTTCGAGGACGTGAAGGCCTACCTCCAGACCTTGCGCTGACACCATTCGGATTGCCTCCTTCTCGGATGGAGCAAGGCTCCGTCCATGGCCGTCGAGCTTGAGAAGGAGCGCAGTCCGATCTTCGGGATCATCCTGTTCCTGCTGATTCCCGTCGTCGCGGGATTCATCCTCTGGAACGGGATACCTGGTTCCAAGTTCAACGGCGTTCGACCGGGCGTCTTCTTCCCCCTGCAGACGGAACTGCCGGAAGACGCCCGCTTCATGGACAACCGCATCAAGTGCGACTCCAAGGAGGCGCTCAAGGCGGTCCAGACGGCGCTACTCAAAGTCCAGCCGCAATACCCGGTGGAGTTCGTCACCGTGCAGCTCGATAACTACCAGTCCGGCTACAAGTTCCGCGTCAGCTACCCCACCTACTACGCCCAGCGTTTGGACTTCAGCGCCGGATGGCCCACCTTCCGCAAAGGCTCCGTGGTGGGCGACGCCGACCTCGAGGCTCAGGTGAGGTCCAAGGACGCCCTGCTCGAAAAGACCATCCGCGACGCCTTGGAGGCCTATTTCAAGTCTAAGGGCGCGCACTGAATCAGGAGCCCCGGATCGCTCCGGGGCTCCTGCACAAAGTGGGGTGATTGAGGGGACTTGAACCCCCGACCCCTGGTACCACAAACCAGTGCTCTAACCAACTGAGCTACAACCACCGTGCGCCTTTCCCGTGGGAAAAGGGAGATTAATAGAGATTGTCCGGCCCCGGCTTGTCAAACCCTGAGGCGAGGGCAGGGGACTCTTGCATCGTCTCGGCGGATGTGCTGGTCTGTCCCTTTCCACGCCCTCCCGGGCCTTCTGCTTCCCTCCTTCTCAGGCAATGTCCACCTTCTCCGAACTCGGCCTGCCCGAGCCCGTGCTCCGCGTGCTGATCGAAAGCGGATACGTCACCCCCACGCCCATCCAGGCCGCCGCCATCCCGGCCGTCCTCGCCAATCGCGACATCATTGGCGCCGCCCAGACCGGCACCGGGAAGACCGCCGCCTTCGCCCTCCCGACCCTCGCCCGACTCGGACCTGCCGGAGGCAAGCCCCGCTGCCTGGTCCTCGTGCCCACCCGCGAACTAGCCATCCAGGTCGACGAGAATTTCCGCAAGTACGGCAAGTACCTCGGCACCCGCACCGCGCTGCTCTACGGAGGCGTGGGCTACGGCGCGCAGGTCAAGGCGCTGGAGGAAGGGGTGGACGTCGTGATCGCCACGCCCGGGCGACTGCTCGACCTGCATGAGCAGAAGATCCTGGACCTGCGTTCGATCCAGGTGCTCATCCTGGACGAGGTCGACCGCATGCTGGACATGGGCTTCATCGAGGACGTCTCCCGCATCGTCAACTACTGCCCCAAGGACCGCCAGACGTTGCTCTTCTCCGCCACGGTCAGCGACGCCATCGGCCGCATCGCCGGCTGGGCCCTGCGCGACCCCGTCACGGTCGACGTGCGTACGGGCACGACCGCGGCCGACACGGTCGAGCACGCAATCTACCCGGTCGACGTCTTCCAGAAGTACGACCTGCTGCTGGCCCTGCTCAATCGCAGCGGCTACAAGTCGGTCATCGTCTTCACCCGCACCAAGCGCGACGCCGACCGCATCGCCGAATGGATCGAAGGCCACGGCACGCCCGTGGCCACGATGCACGCCGACCGTTCGCAGACCGAGCGCGCGGAGGCGCTCGCGGGCTTCAAGTCGGGCAAGTACTCCGTGATGGTCGCGACTGACATCGCCTCGCGCGGTCTCGACATCCGCGGCGTGACGCACGTCATCAACTACAACGTGCCGGAGCACGCCGAGGACTACGTCCACCGCATCGGCCGCACGGGCCGCGCTTCCGCCGAGGGCGAGGCCTTCACGCTCTTCTCACCCGACGAGATGCACCACCTGCAGCAGATCGAACTGCTGCTGGGCAGGCCGATCGAGCGCCGCAAGCTCGAGGGCTTCCGCTATTATTCCGAGCCGCAGCTGACCCCGGGAGGCCCCAAGGCCGCCGCGGGCCCGCGCAAGCGCAACCGCTGAAGGTGCCCGCGTCCGCCGCCGAGCCTCCGATGCTCCGCGCGCTGGAGCTGGCCCGGCGGGCCTGGGGCGCCACGCACCCCAACCCGATGGTGGGCGCGGTGATCACCGAGGAAGGAAGGGCGGTCGCCGAGGGCTGGCACGAGGCCGCCGGCGGTCCGCATGCCGAAGTGGCCGCCTTGCGCGCCCTAGGGCGTCGCCCGGCCCCCGACGCCGTGCTGCACGTCACGCTGGAGCCCTGCTGCACCCACGGACGCACGCCGCCTTGCGTGGAGGCCATCCTCGCCTCCGGCATCCGGACGGTCGTCGTGGGCGCCCGTGACCCCAACCCGGCGCATGCCGGCAAGGGCCTCGAGCTCCTGCGTAAGGCGGGCGTGGCGGTGGTGGAGGGCGTGCTCGAGGAGGCCTGCAGGGACCTGAACTTCATCTTCAACCACTGGATCACGCGGGGACGTCCGCTGCTGGCCCTCAAGGTCGCGGCCACGCTGGACGGACTGCTGGTGCCGTCGGCCGGCGCCCCGCGCGAGGTCACGGGGCCGCAGGCCCGCGCCGACGTGCATCGTTGGCGCAGGCTCTTCCCGGCCGTGGCGGTCAGCGCCGACACCCTGCTGGCCGACAACCCTCGTCTGACCGCCCGCGACGACGGCCCGGAGCGCTGCCCGATCCGCTTCGTGCTCGATCGGCGTTTCCGGTCCGCAGGTCGCTCCGGACTCAGTCTTTTCAGCGACCATCATCGCGACCGTACGGTCGTCGTGGGGCTCGCCTCAGAAGTCCGTCCTGCCGACGCCGCCTGGTATGAGGCCGAGGGCGTGCGCACCTGGGCCCTTCAGGGCGATTCCGAAGGCTTCATCGACGCGTGGTCGGAGCGCTGCGCCTCCGAGGGCGTCACCGGAGTGATGATCGAGGGCGGCCCCAGGCTTTCTTCGGCGCTACTGGACGACCACGCCGTCGACATGCTCTTCGCCTACGTCGCACCGAAACTGGGAGGCGACCCTTCCCACGGGCCTTGGTTCGGCTCCCAACCCCCGTTCCTGAACGCGGTGAGGGTTGAAAAACTGGGGGATGATGTGCTTTTTCGCGGCGTGCTAGGCCGCTGATTTTTGGGATTTTCACGTCGGCCGAGCCCACAAAAGGCCTCTTTTCACCGTTTGGTGCCGACCCGGCCGGGCCACTGCCGCTTTTGCCTCGACTTTTCAAGGAAAAGTTTCATATCAGCGTGTCCGCCTCCCTGCATTCCAGCAGGCCGGACCTAACCTTCTAAATCCTAAGCACTTATGGCTGAAAAAATCTTGGACATCAGGAAGAAGGAGAAGCCCACTTTCGCCGCGCTCATCGAGAAGAAGCGCGACGGAGGTGAGTTCACCGCTGATGAAATCAGGCAGATCGTGGACTCGGTCATGGACGCCGAGATGCCCGAGGCCCAGCAGGCCGCCCTGGCAATGGCCATCTACTTCAAGCAGATGTCCGCCCAGGAGACCGCGCTGCTCGCCGAGGAGCTTCGTCTCTCCGGCGACGGGATCGTCCTTGACCGTCTCACCCAGCCCAAGATCGCCAAGGTCTCGACCGGCGGCGTGGGCGACAAGACCTCCATGGTGCTCGGCCCCCTCGGAGCCGCGGCCGGTGTGGTCATGCCGGGCATGAACGGCAAGGACGAGGAGTTCTGCATCTCCACCGTCGAGAAGCTCTCCTCGATCCCCGGCTTCAAGGGCAAGGCCACGATGGACCAGTTCCGTCAGCAGCTCGAGCGCACTGGCTGCGCCGTCACCGAGCAATGCTGTGAAATCGCCCCCGCCGACGACATCCTCTACAACCTGCGCCAGAAGACGGGGACGATCCCGTCCCTGCCGCTCATCACGGGCAGCATCCTCTCCAAGAAGCTCGCCGAAGGCTGCGAAGGCCTGGTGATCGACGTGAAGTGGGGCAACGGCTCCTTCATCCGCGACCTCGAGCAGGCCAAGCAGCTCGCCCGCATCGTCACCCGCGTCGCCCGCTCGCTCAACCGCAAGTGCGTGGCCCTGGTGACCGACATCAACCAGCCTCTCGGCGACTCCGTCGGCACGGGTCTCGAAGTCCTCGAGGCCATCCGCCTGCTCAAGGGCGAAGGCCCCGAAGACCTGCAGGATCTCGTCCTCAAGCTGGGCATGGAAGTCGTGCGCCTCGCCGGCGTCGCCGGTTCGACCCTCTCCGCCAAGCAGACCGTCGAGAAGCACCTCAAGGACGGCTCCGCCCTCGAGAAGTTCAAGGCCATGGTCCGTGCCCAGGGCGGCAAGACCGATTGGATCGACGACCCCTCGAAGTTCCCCAAGGCGAAGTTCATCCGCAAGCTGCCCGCCCCGAAGCGAGGCTACGTGCACACCATCGACGCGGGCAAAATCGCCCAGGGCGTGCGCCTCCTCGCCACCCTCAAGGACGGCACGCTCGACCCGTCGGTCGGCGTCACCGAAATCCGCAAGGTCGGCACGCAGGTCAAGCAGGGCGAGCCGCTGATCATGATCCATTACAACGACGAGGCCAAGGTCGACGCCGCGCTGCCGTACTTCCGCGACGCCTACCGTCTCGCTCCCAAGCGCCCGAACATGCCCCCGCTCGTCGTCGAGCGCGTGGCCTGATCGGTTCAGCCCGGTGAAGAAGAAGGGCCGCGGAGCGATCCGCGGCCCTTTTGTTTTCAGCCCGCTACGTTCAGCGGCCGAGAGCCGCCTTCAGGAACTGCTCCATCGGGAACCAGGAGTCGCGGTCGGCTTTGGCGTTGTAGGCTGCGCCTTTGGAGTTGTCGTTGCCGGAGGCCTTGTGCGTGAAGCTGTGGACGGCGCCGGTCCACTGGTGGATGATCAGCACGCCGGGACGCCGGCTGGTCGTGGCGTCGTCGTAGGCGTGCCAGCCCTCGCAAAGGACATCGCCCGCCTTGTATTCGAGGGGTCGTTCGACGACGGCCGCGGTCAGCGATATCAGCGTTCCCAGCATGGCCGTGAGGAGGGTGAGGAGGCGCTTCATGGCCCCCGCCTTAGGGCCCGTGTCCGTCGGAGCAAGCCCCCGGGCCTCAGGCCAGACCGCGCTTGCTGGCCGCCGCGAAATCCAGGAATGCCTTCAAGATGCGGCCGGACGATTCCGGCAGCGTGCGCGCCTTCTCCACGGCCTGCGAGGTGTTGAGTCCGTCCCGGTAGAAGATCCGGTGCATCAACTTGGCCGTGGCGATCTCATCCTCGGAGAAGCCTGACCGTTTGAGGCCGACCGCGTTGATCATCTTGGTCTCGCAGGGGTTGCCGTCGGCGATGACGAAGGGCGGCACGTCCTGGACGCACTTGGAGCAAGCGGCGACCATCGCGTGGTCGCCGATGCGGCAGAACTGGTGGATGCCCGCGTTCCAGCCGATGTTCACGTGGTCGCCCACGTGCACGTGGCCGGCCACGGCTGAGTGGCTCGACATCACCAGATGGCTGCCGATGACGCAGTCGTGGGCGACGTGGGAGTAGGCGAGTAGCACGTTGTCGTCGCCCAGCACGGTCCATTCGCCCTCCTGGGTGCCGAGGTGGACGCTCACGTACTCCCGGAAGACGTTGCGGGCGCCGATGCGCAGGCCCGGACGTCCCGGGCGGGCCTTGAGGTCCTGGGTGCGCCCGCCGATGAGGGCGTAGGGGTGGACCTCGCAGTCGGGACCGGTCTCCGTGCGGCCCTCGACGGTCGCGTGGTGCAGGACCTTGGTGCGGTCGCCCAGGGTCACGTCGGCTCCGACGAAGGCGTAGGCGCCCACCTCGACGTCTGCGCCCAGCCGGGCGCCCGGCTCGACGATCGCGGTCGGGTGGATGCGGGCGGCCATCCTTCAGTCCTGGTTGACCGAGTCGGCGATGGTGAAGAGCAGCTCGGCCGAGGAGACCGACTCTCCGTTCACGAAGCACTCGCACTCGGCCGCGGCGATCCGTCCGCGCACCTTGGTCAGCTTGGCCCGGATTTCCAGCACGTCTCCCGGCACCACTGCCTTGCGGAACTTCACCTTGTCCGCGCTCATGAAGAAGACGACCTTCGGCGCCTCATCGGCCTTGGCGCGGCGCAACATGATCAGGCCGGACGCCTGAGCCATGGCTTCGACCTGCAGGACGCCGGGCATGATGGGCTGGCCCGGGAAGTGGCCCTGGAAGTAGGGCTCGTTGATGGTGACGTTCTTGATGGCGACCAGGGAGTCGTCGGTGAGCTCCACCACGCGGTCGACCATCACGAAGGGGTAGCGGTGGGGCAGGGCGTTCAGGATCTGCCGGATGTCCAAGGCGTTGCCGACGGGCGAGATGGGGGCTTCGACCTTGCCTGCCTTGGCGGCTGGGCGGGGTTTCGCCGCCGTCCTGGAGTCCTGCCACTGCTGGCGGATAGCGGCCGCCAGACGGGCGTTGAGGGCGTGTCCTGGACGGACGGCGATGATGTGCGCCTTGACGCGCACTCCGGCGAGCACGATGTCGCCGATGATGTCCAGGATCTTGTGGCGCACTAGCTCGTCGCTGAACCGCAGCGGCTCCTTGCTGACGATTTTGTCGCCCTTGAGGAGGATCGCGGAGTCGAGCGAGCCGCCCTGGATGAGACCCTTCTTGAGGAGGTTCTCGATGTCCTCGTAGACGGTGAAAGTGCGCGCGGGCGCGATTTCCGAGGCGTAAGTCTCGGGGTCGATGTCGATCGTGAGGTGCTGGGTGTGGATGCCGCGGTCATCGGCCGAGGTGCAGGTGATGCGCAGGCCGTCGAAGGGCAGGGCGATGATGGACCGGCTGCCCTCGTTGATGGTGATGGGATGGGTCAGCGCGAACGTCTCGCGGTCCCGGTCCTGGTTCACCAGGCCACACTGGTGAACGAGGGTGGTGAAGGGCCGGGCCGAGCCGTCCACGATCGGCGGTTCGGAGGCGTCGAGCTCGACGACGGCGTTGTCCACGCCCATGCCGCTGAGGGCCGAAAGGACATGCTCGATGGTGTGAAGTTTCACCGACTCCGACGACACCGTGGTCTTTCTCTCCAGCTCGGTGACCATCTCGGACACGGGACGCACCTCGGGCCTGCCGATCAGGTCGATCCGGCGGAAGACGATGCCGGTGTCAGGGGCGCCGGGACGGAGGGTGAGCGTCACTTCCTGGCCGGTGTGAAGAGCCTTGCCCTTGACCGAGGCGTCTTTGCCGAGGGTGCGCTGTTTCATGCCTTCACCTACTTATTCACAGGCTAAACTTTCTGTAAAGCCATAGTTTTGAGGGGTTTGGGGCTGAATTCACGGCGGAGGGATGGAGGACGGTGCGGAGGGCTGCGTCGGGCTGAAAGAGGGTCCCGGCCAGGTCTCGCAGAGGTGATGCAGATGGGGGGAAGGAGCGCCGGCCGAAGCCCGTCCTCCATCTTCCGTCCTTCACCCGCTTCCTCCCTCTGCCTCGCATCGTTCTTTCCCAGGATCAGGCCCTGGCGCCGGCCTTCTTTCTGTCCCTCGTGTTGGAGTTGTCCGCACGCTCACTTGTTCACACGCTCGTCCGCTCCTTGACAGTGCGGGAGCGTGAAAGGAAGGTCACCGCGTGCTGCTGGTCATCGATAACTACGACTCCTTCACCTACAATCTGGTGCAGTACTTCGGCCAGCTGGGAGTCGAACAGAAGGTCTTCCGCAATGACCAGATCACGGTCGACGAAGCCCTCGCGCTGAACCCTGACCGGGTGATGATTTCCCCCGGCCCCTGCTCGCCCTCCGAGGCGGGCGTCTCCTGCGATATGATCCGCGCGTTTGCAGGCAGGAAACCCGTGCTCGGGGTCTGCCTCGGTCACCAGGCCGTCGGCCAGGTCTACGGCGGCAAGGTCGTGCGCGCGCCTTCGCTCATGCACGGCAAGATATCGCCGGTCTTCCACCTCGGCACGGACCTTTTCCGCGACATACCGAGCCCCTTCAACGCGACCCGCTACCATTCGCTGGTGGTCGAGCGCGAGACGTTCCCCTCCTGCCTTGAGATCACGGCCTGGACCGAGGACGGGCTCGTCATGGGGCTCCGTCACCGCGAGCTTCCGGTCTGGGGCGTGCAGTTCCATCCTGAGTCCTTTGCGACGGAGCACGGGCTCAGGCTGCTGGGCAACTTCCTGCGTCTCTGAACATGCAGTGCCCACGTTGCAGGCATGAGGACACCAAGGTGCTGGAGACGCGTCTTGGCAAGGGCGGCCAGTCCATCCGCCGCCGCCGTGAGTGCCTGGCCTGCGCCCACCGGTTCAGCACGGTCGAGGAGATCCTGCGCGACGGGCTGGTGGTCGTGAAGCGCGACGGCACGCGGGAGGAGTTCGACATCGCGAAGATCGCCTCGGGCATCCGCAAGGCCACCGACAAGCGGCCGGTCGAGGTCGAGCGCATCAATCTCCTGATCTCAGAGGTGGTCGAGGGACTGCAGGCCAAGTTCGAGGACGAGATCCCCTCCAGCGCCATCGGCGAGGAGATCATGGGCCGACTCCAGTCGGTCGACCAGATCGCCTACGTGCGCTTCGCCAGCGTCTACCGGGAGTTCCGGGACATCGACGAGCTGGCCAAGGCGATCGACCAGCTGCGCAACGGAGGGAAGGGCAAGTGACCGCCGCGCTCCCCAAGACGGTCCGTCTGCGCACGCTCAACGCGCTGATCGCATCCATGGTGGGCTCGCCGCACCAGCTCCGGCACGACGTCGACGCGGTATTGCGGGTCTTCGAGAGCGATGACACGACGGATTCTGGCCTCGACGCGCGCGGTCTCGCCGCGGCGGTCGGACAGATCTTTCGCCTGCTCTCGCCGGACGTGCCCGCGCCTGCGGTGGCGGTGCTGGACCACCGTCAGGATCCTTTCGACGCGCTTTGGGCGGATGAAAGGGTGGGGGAGGCGCTCGCCTCCGCCGGTGACGCCCCGGACGTGCTTTTCTGGACAGTCGGGCTGCAGGAGCAGTATCTGGCCGGCCCCAGGGGTCGTTCCTCCCGCCAACGCACGGCCTACGAGGAGGCGGTCGGCTGCATCGAGGCCCTCGTCGCCCGGCGAGCCGGCCGACGCCGGGTCACGGTGGTCGTGCTATAATCAGTCCATGTCAGCCCCGAAGACGCTCTTCCAGCGGATCGCGGACCGCGAGATTCCGGCCAAGCTCATCCACGAGGACGAGTTCTGCGTGGCCTTCCACGACATCGCCCCGCAGGCCCCGGTGCACGTGCTCATCGTGCCGCGCAAGGCGGTCCCTCGTCTGGCCGAGGCCTCGGCCGAGGATCGTGAGCTGCTCGGTCACCTGCTGCTGGTCGCCGGACGTCTCGCCGTTTCGCTGAACCTCGCCAAGGGCTTCCGTCTGACGATCAACAACGGTCCGGATGGCGGCGAATCGGTGCCCCACCTGCACGTCCACCTGCTCGGCGGAAGGGCGCTCGGCTGGCCTCCGGGCTGAAAACCATGAAGCCCGCCTTCCCCTGCCTGGTCCTCGACGGCTCCGCGCGAGAAGGGGTCCGGGTCGGCGTGTCCGTGGACGGACGGTGGCGTTCCGAGGCGTCCTCCGAGAAGGGGCCGCTCGAAGCTGCGGCGGACTGCGCGCAGTCAGCCCTGGCTTCTGCCGGCATTGCGGTCGACGATGTCCGTTCGTTCTCGGTGTGCGCGGGACCCGGTTCGATCCTCGGCGTACGGCTCACGGCGATGATGGTCCGGACATGGACGGCCCTGTCCGACCGTCCATGCTTCGTTTGGAACGCGCTCGAGGCCGTCGGTCTGGCCACGGCCCTTGCCGGCATCAGTCCGCCTTTCGCCGTGGTCTCGGAATCCCGGATGAAGCGTTGGAACGTGATGCCGTTCTCCTCGGACGGCGTTTCCGGCGATTGCGTCGAGCTCGAGGCCGCGCAGGCCGGCGCGCTGGGTCTGCCGCTGGTGTGCCTCTCCGAAGGCGCGCCGTTCCCGACGCTCAAGGGGGCGGACGCCTGGCCGCAGCTGCCCGCCTTCTTCGCCCAGGGGCTGCTGCTCAAGGCCGAAGCCCGGCCGGACGCGCTCAACCCGGCTTCCCAATTCACGGTATGGTCCGGTGAGCGGCACCGCGGATTGAAATGAGAAGGGACGCCTCAGGATTCGCCGCCCGCTCCTGGGCAGAGATCGACCTGCCCGCAATCGACCGCAACGTCGGCCGGATCAAGCAGGCGCTGCCCGCCCGCATCCGCTACGTGGCGGTGATCAAGGCTGACGCCTACGGCCATGGGATGCCGGAGGTGGCCTCGCGGCTCCTTCAGGCGGGCGTCGACTGCTTCGCGGTCGCCAATGTCTCCGAGGCCGCCCGTCTCCGCGAGGTCGGGCACGACGGGGACATCCTGGTGCTCAGTCCCTCCCTGCCTGAGGAGCATGACCGCGCAGTCCACCTCGGGCTGGACCTCACGCTGAACTCGGCGGACGAAGCCCGCTCGCTAGCCACAGCCGCCGCCCGCGCCGGTCGGCGCGCCCGGGCCCACATCAAGGCCGACACGGGCATGGGCCGCGCCGGGGTCTGGCATGAGGAGGCCCCCGCGCTCATCCGTCTGGTCCGTGAATCCCGGGACCTGGAATGGCGCGGCTTCTACACGCACTTCTCCGAGGCGGAATCGGACCATGGTTTCACGGCGGAGCAGCGCCGCATCTTCCTGTCCTTGCTCGCCGTGGTGCCGGAATCCGAACGCGCGCGGCTCATGATTCACGCCGACAACAGCGCTGGTCTCGAGACGTTCTCCCCGGAGACGCCCTTCAACGCCGTGCGGATCGGGCTGATGCAGTACGGGCTGCCTCCGGCGGAGGGCTCGTTCCTGCAGAGCCTCAGGCCGGAGCCGGTGCTGTCCTTCCATGCGCGCGTGGTGCTGGTCAAGCGGCTGCCCGCGGGCACGGCCGTCAGCTACGGGCGCACCAAGGTGCTGGAGCGGGACTCCCGGGTGGCCGTCGTGGCGGTCGGCTACGGCGACGGGGTGCCCACCGCGGCCAGCAATCGCGGACGTTTCCTCATCCGTGGGCGCCGCTGCCCCATCCTCGGCCGGGTGACGATGGACCAGACGGTGGTGGACGTGACCGACGTCCCTGAGGCCGCAGTGGGCGACGTGGCCACGATGCTCGGAGCCCAGGGGGCCGACCGCATCACGGTGGCCGAATTCTGCGCCTGGTCCGACTGCATCCCCTGGGAGGCCCTCTGCACGCTTACGCAGAGGGTGCAGCGCATCTACCGTTCCGACCGCACCTGAGATGACGAAGCCGCTCGCATGCATCCTGGTCTGTCTGGCCGCCTTGGGCTCCCCGGCGGACGAACTGGTCGACCGCGTGGTGAATCACGCCCGCGCGCATCCGGAAGGGGACGCCCCCGCGAGCTTCCGGGTCCAGGATTATCGGGGTGACCTCCGCGACCTTCCGATCGGCGTCTTCGACTCGGGGGTCGGAGGGCTGACGGTGCTTGAGGCCATCAAGGCCCATGACCGTCACGACAACCGCACGGGGGCCGAAGGCCCAGACGGCATCCCGGACTTCCAAGGCGAACGTTTCATTTACCTCGGCGACCAGGCCAACATGCCCTACGGGAATTACGCCGCCGCGGGTCGCACGGACTTCCTGCGCGAACTCATCCTGCGCGACGCAGTCTTTCTCCTCGGCCGGCGTCACCACCACGGGGAGAAGCCGCCGGTGAAGGCGGTCGTGATCGCCTGCAACACAGCCACGGCCTACGGGCTCGAGGACCTGCGCGCCGCCTTCAAGGCGTGGGGGCTTCCGGTCATCCTGGTCGGCGTGGTCGAGGCCGGCGCCAAGGGTCTTCAGGAGACGGCCTTGGGCGCTCAGGGCGGCGTCGCCGTGATGGCCACGGTGGGCACCTGCGCTTCCGAAGCCTACCCTCGTGCGATCTCCAAGGTGACCGACCGTCCGGTGCGTCAGCTGGGGTCAGCCACGCTGGCCGCCGCCATCGAGGGCGACCCGTCGGTGAAGGCTTCCGTGAGGGACATCATCCGGGCCGATGTCGGCGACTTCCTGAAGGCTGCGGCCGCCTCCGCCCCGGACCGGCGCTTCGACACGGTCGTGCTCGGCTGCACGCACTACCCTCTGGTGGCTGAAGAGATCCACGCGGCCTTCGCCCACTGGCGCGATCACCGTGCTTCGGACGGCTCAAGGCCTTATGAGCGCCTCGTCGCGCCTCGTCTGCTCCAGGTCGATCCCGCGGCCTGGACGGCTGAGGAGCTCTGGCGCGCGCTGAAATCTTCGGATCGTTTCTCCCGCTCCGCCCGGCAGGCTGACGCATTTTTCATTTCCGTTCCGGCCGTGGGGCGGGAGCGGCTCGGGACGGACGGCGGACTGTCCCGCGACTACAAGTACGGTCGCACGGCCGGCGATGTCACGCGCACGGACACCGTGGTGGTTCCGCTGCGGCCCGAGATGCTCCCGGGTTCCGCGGCCACGCTCGTGCGCGAGCGTCTCCCGCTCACCTGGCGCAGCCTCGAGTCCGCCCGCTGACTATTCAGGCTTCGGTGCCGTCCTTGCGGCGCCAGCACCAGGCCATCGTGAAGACAATCAGGCCGCCCGCGAGATAGGTCGCGGGCATCTGGACGTCTTCCAGCACGCCTTGGTAGACGTGGGGCAGGGCGGTCGAAAGGCCTGCTCCGGTCGCGGTGCGGTCCAGGGGGTGTTCGCCGGCGACCAGCATGCCCAATGTCCAGAGCAGGGCGGTAACGGCCGTCCAAGGGGCATGCGGCTCGGTGAGCCAGGGCCCGAGGTCGAGGAAGTGCTCCGCCGAGATGACGAGACACATCGCCGCCGAGCCCCAGACGAGAACGGACTCGCCCAGGTTCCTCGGTCTTCCCTGATGTCCGAAGTCTCCGCCGCGGGAAGCGATGAGGTAGCGTGCCAGTGCCGTGGTCAGCAGGGCCAGGGCGATGACAGCGAATGACATGGCGCCGCGTCCCTTGACTTCAGCCGCCGAAGCCGAAGTAGCGGCTGGCGTTGCCGTAGCAGACGTCGGCGATCAGGCGCTCGTTCCAGTCCTTGCGGTCAGGGATGCGTCCGGATTCGACGTCCTGCCCCACCAGGTCGCAGAGGATCCGCCGGAAGTATTCGTGACGAGGGTAGGACAGGAATGAGCGCGAGTCGGTGATCATCCCGATGAAGCGGGAAAGCAGACCGAGGTCGGATAGCATGTTCATCTGGTCGCGCATGCCGCGCTCCTGGTCGAGGAACCACCAGCCTGAGCCATACTGGATCTTGCCCGGGACCGTGCCGTCCTGGAAGGAGCCGGGCATGCAGGCGAAGAGGGCGGTGTCGGCCGGGTTCAGGTTGTAAAGGATCACCTTGCCGAGGGCGTTCTCGCCCGAGAGCGCGCCGAACCAGCGCACGAGGCCGGGCCCCTGGCGGAAGTCGCCGATCGTGTCGCATCCGGCGTCGGAGCCGAGTCGCCTGAGCAGGCCGAGGTTCGGGTCGCGCACGGCGCCGAGGTGGAGCTGGGTGGCCCAGCCCTTGGCGTGGTTGAGGCGTCCGACGTGCAGCATGATGAAGGCCGTGAACTTCTCGGCCTCCTCGGCCGTCGCGGCCCTGCCGGCCATGGCGTTCTCCCAGATGGCCTTGGCTTCGGCTTCCGTGCAGGTCGCGTCCGGCAGGTGGTCAAGGCCGTGGTCGGTGGCGCGGCAGCCGGCCGCGGCGAAGTCGTCGTGGCGGCGGTTGAGTCCGTCGATGAGTCCGGCGAAGGTGTCGGCTCCCTTGCCCGTGGCCTCGGCGAGGCGCCTGGCCCAGGCCTGCACGCGCTCGGGTTGACGCACCTTGAGGCAGGCGTCAGGGCGGTAGGTCGGGACGACCTTGGTGGCGAAGCCCGACTTCGCGATCTGGTGGTGCAGGTCCAGGGAGTCGGCCGGATCGTCCGTCGTGCCGACCACGCGGACCTTCATCATCCTGAGGATGCCGCGCGCGGTGAGGTCGCCGTGCTTGAGCTGCCGGTTGGCCTCATCCCAGACCTTCTGGGCCGTGGCTCCCTCGAGCACGTCCTGGATGCCGAAGTGCCTGCGCAGCTCGAGATGCGTCCAGTGGAAGAGGGGGTTGCGCAGGGTGTTGGGCACCGTCTCAGCCCAGGCCTGGAACTTCTCGCGCGAGGTCGACTTCGCGCCTGTGATCATGTCCTCCGGCACGCCGTTGGCCCGCATCGCGCGCCACTTGTAGTGGTCGCCCGCCAGCCAGATCGCGGTCAGGTCCTCGAAGCGACGGTCCTCGGCGACGTCCTTGGGGCTGAGGTGGCAGTGGTAGTCGACGATCGGCTGGTCCTTGGCCGTGCCGTGGAACAGTCCCTGCGCGGTCGCGTTCGACAGGATGAAGTGGTCGTCCATGAAGGCCATGGGCGGTTCCTCAGATGGACATGGCCGCGAAGCCGCCGTCGACGACGAGCTCCGCGCCGGTGATGAAGCTGCCGGCGTCGGAGGCCAGCAGCAGCGAGGCGCCGATGAGCTCCCGGGCCTCGCCGAAGCGGTTCATCGGGGTCTTGCCCAGGATGGTGGCCACGCGCTCAGGGGTGAGGACCTTGCGGTTCTGCTCGGCGGGGAAGAAGCCCGGGACCAGCGTGTTGACGCGCACGCCCTTCGGGGCCCATTCGCGGGCGAGGTTCTTGGAGAGGTTGTGCACTGCGGCCTTGGACGCCGAGTAGGTGAAGACGCGTGAGAGCGGCAGGATGCCGGATTCGGATCCGAGGTTGATGATCGAGCCGGAGCCGGCCTTGACCATCGCCTCGCCGAACACCTGGCAGCCGAAGACCACTCCCTTGACGTTCACCGTGAGGATCTTGTCCAGCTGGGCTTCGTCGATCTCCAGGAACGGGGTGGGGGAGTTGACGCCTGCGCCGTTGACGAGGACGTCGACTTTGCCGCGCTTGGCCAGCACGGCGTCCCGCAGCTTCACGAGGTCGGCCTTGTTCGTCGCCTCGCAGGACAGGAACTCGCCGGAGCCGCCTGCGGCCTTGATCTTGGCCAGACGCGCTTCGGCCTTGGCCGGGTCGCGCCCGACGAGGATGACGTGCGCGCCCGCCGAGGCGAAGCCTTCGGCCATGGCGCCGCAGAGCTCGCCCGTGCCGCCGATGACGACGGCCGTGCGGCCCTTGAGTGAGAAGAGGTCGAGGGAGGACATGTGAGTTATAGGGACAGAGGCAGGGGCAGGGGCGTTCAGCGGACGACGCGGGCGCCGCCGCCGGCGAGCTGTTTCTCGACTTCCTTGCGGGTCACCATGGAGGTGTCACCGGGGGTCGTGGACGCGAGGGCGCCGTGGGCGGCGCCGTAGTTGACCGCCTTCTGGGCGTCGTTGTGCTCGAGAAAGCCGAAGATCAGGCCCGAGGCGAAGCTATCGCCGCCGCCGACGCGGTCGAGGATCTCCAGCTCGGGGAACTTGATGCTGTCGTGGAACTTGCCGTCATGCCAGCAGATCGCGCTCCAGTCGTTCTTCGTGGCAGTGATCACGCGGCGCAGGGTGGTCGCGGCCACCTTGAAGTTCGGGAACTGCTTCACCGCCTCGGCGATCATGTCCTTGAAGGCCTGCGTCTCGATGTTGGAGATGTTGTGGTCCACGCCCTTGACCTCGAAGCCGAGCGAGGCCGTGAAGTCCTCCTCGTTCCCGATCATGACGTCGACGTACTTGGCGATCTCACGGTTGACCTCCTGTGCCTTCTTCAGGCCGCCGATGGTCTTCCAGAGCGAGGGCCGGTAGTTGAGGTCGTATGAGACGACCGTGCCGTGCTTCTTGGCGGCCTTGACGGCCTCGATGGTCGCCTGGGCGGTGGTCTCGGAGAGGGCGGCGAAGATGCCGCCAGTGTGCAGCCAGCGCACGCCGAGCTTGCCGAAGAGGTGCTCCCAGTCGAAGTCGCCGGGCTTGATCTGCGAGGCGGCGGTGTTGCCGCGGTCAGGGACGCCGACGGCGCCGCGGATGCCGAAGCCGCGCTCGGTGAAGTTCAGGCCGTTGCGGACCGTGCGGCCGATGCCGTCGTCCTCGCGCCACTTGATGAAGTCGGTGTTCACGCCGCCCTGCATCACGAAGTCCTCGAGCAGGCGTCCGACCTCGTTGTCGACGAAGGCGGTGCAGACGGCGGTGCGCAGGCCGAAGCACTTGCGCAGGCCGCGGGCGACGTTGTATTCGCCGCCGCCCTCCCAGGCCGTGAAGTGGCGGGCGGTGCGGACGCGGCCCTCGCCGGGGTCGAGGCGGAGCATGATCTCGCCCAGCGACAGCTGGTCGAAGGCGCATTCCTTGGCGGACTTGATCTGGAGGGACATGGCGGGGGTGGGGAATGGTTTCAGGCGACGGGCAGGGACGCGAGGTCGAAGGGCCTGTGGCCGATGTGCGTGGCGATGCGGTTGAACTCCTCGATCTCGGCCTTGGAGAAGAGGAGCCCGCCGGCCTTGCGGCTGCGCTCGGCGGCCGCGGCCTCGAGCTGGCCGGGCAGCATGCACTTCTCGTTGCCGTGGCCGAGGATGTCCGCGACGACGGCCTTCACGTTCTGCGCCTGGCTGCGCCCCTGGGCGAAGACGCCGGAGCTCAGGGCCTCGGGATGGATGACCTGGAAGAAGAAGGCGCAGGCCTGCTTCTCGCCGGGCACGTGCGTGCGGCTGCGGATGGTCGGCAGGGAGCCGCCGATGAACGCGGCGACGATCTCATTGATGAGCGAGAGTCCGTAGCCCTTGTGGGCGCCGAAGGGGATGAGGGACACGGCCTCGTTGGGGTCGAGGGTCACCTTGCCGTCCTTGTCGACGGCGGCGTCGGGCGGCAGGGGCTTGCCCTCGCGCTTGAGGACCTGCACGCGTCCCATGGCGATGACGGAGGTGGCCCAGTCGATCACGATGGGGAAGCCGAGGGAGTCGGTCGTCGGGAAGCCCCACGAGTGGGGATTGGTGCCGAGGGTCGGGAACTTGCCCTGGAAGGGCACGACCTCGGCCAGGGTGGCGGTGCAGTTGGTGTAGGCGATGTAGCCGCGCCTGGCCGCCTCCATGACGTATCCGCCGCCCCAGAGGTAGTGGAAGGCGTTGTCGACGGAGACCGTGCCCACGCCGTACTTGTCGGCGAGCTGGATGCAGCGCTCGATGGCGTCCACGGCCACGGCCTGGCCGAGCTTCTGGTGCGCGTCCCACACTTCGGCCGCCTCGAAGCGGGAGGGCTTGCGGGTGACGGTGGCGTTCGGCGTGCAGCCGGGCACCTTGGCGCCGGAGCCGAAGAGCTCGTCGAGGTGCAGGGCCTTCAGGGCGTTGTGGGTGCGGATGCCGTGATGGGTGGCCATGCTGGCCATCTGGGCGGCCTGGGCCGATTCCTTGGCCCCGAAGCCGCGCTTCACGTAGGCGGCGGTGACGAGGGCCTCGTGGGCTTCGCGTGAGATGACGTGGAAGGTCTCGCTCATGGGATGGGAAAGGGCGGGTCAGACGACTTTCTTCACGGGCACCTCGGGGTTGATCTGCGCGAGGGGCTTCTCGCCGTGCATGGCGCGGATGAGGTTGGTCACGGCGGCGACGGCCTGGCGCTGCACGCTCTCCGCGGTGCGCGAGCCGATGTGCGGGGTGACGACGCAGTTGGGCAGCTTGGTCAGGGGGTGGTCGGCGCGCGGGGGCTCCTCGTCGAGCACGTCGGTGCCGTAGCCGCCCACGCGGCCCGACTTCAGGGCCTCGGCGATGTCGGCCGTGTGCACGATCTCGCCTCGCGCGCAGTTGAGGATGAGCACGCCGGGCTTCATCTTGGCGATGGTCTCGGCGCGCACCATGTCCCGGGTCTCGGGGGTGAGGTTGGTGTGCAGGGAGAGGTAGTCGGCGGCCGCGAAGGCCTCGTCCATCGTGGCGGCGCGCCTCACGTCGTGCTGGGCGGCGAACTTGTCGTCCCAGTAGAGGTCGTAGCCCACGACCTTCATGCCGAAGGCGCGCGCACGGACGGAGACCTCCTTGCCGATGCGTCCCATGCCGATGATGCCGATGGTCTTGTCCAGCAGCTCATGGCCGGTCTTTCGCTTCCAGCCGCCGGAGCGGGTGGAGTCCGTGTGGAAGTGGAAGTTCTTCTCCAGGGCGAGCAGGAGGAGGAAGGTGTGCTCGGCGACGGTCGTGTGGTTCACGCCGGGGGTGAAGAGCAGGGGGATGCCCTTGGCGGTGAGGGTCTTCACGTCGATCTTATCGACGCCGATGCCGTACTTGGAGACGACCTTGAGGCGGGGCAGGGCCTTCTCGATGACGGCCGCGGTGATCATGTCGTCGCCGCAGATGTAGCCGTCGAAGTCGCCCATCTGGGCGAGGGTGTCCGCCTCGTTCAGCGGACCGCGAGCGGTGACCACTTCCCATCCGGTTTCCTTCAGCATCCGGTGATGCTCGCCGGGGGTGTCCTGGAATGAGGTGGTGGTGAGCAGGATGCGCGTCTTGGCCATGGGCGTATGGGGCTTGATAGGTGTCTTTGCGGCGGGGTTCCGTCAACAGGACTTCTGGGGTGGACTTACCTTAAAAACGGCGTTCTCCTGCTTCCACCCCTCACCCCACATGAAAGAAGCTGTTTCCGGCCTTTCGCAGTCAGCCAGCGGGCACCGCTGGGTCATCCTGGCCCTGCTGTTCTTCGCGACCACGATCAACTACATCGACCGGCAGATCCTCGCCCTGCTCAAGCCGATGCTGGACGCGGAGCTCGGCTGGACCAACGAGCAGTACGGCTACGTCAACTCGGCCTTCCAGGGCGCCTACGCCTTCGGTCTGGTCGGCTTCGGCTGGTTCATCGACCGCTTCGGCGTCAAGATCGGCTACGCGGTGTCGATCTTCGCCTGGTCCGCCGCGGCCGCCGCCCACGCGCTGGTCGGCTCGGTCGCCGGTTTCCGCTGGGCCCGCGTCGCGCTCGGCGTCGGTGAGGGCGGCAACTTCCCCGCCGCCATCAAGACCGTCGCGCAGTGGTTCCCGCGCTCGGAGCGGGCCTTCGCCAACGCGCTTTTCAATTCCGGCACCAACGTCGGGGCCCTCATCGCCCCGGCGGTCATCCCGCTGATGGCGCTCAACTACGGCTGGCGTTCGACGTTCGTCGTGGCGGGCCTGCTGGGCGTGGTCTGGATCTTCTTCTGGATCCCGCTCTTCCGCGAAGCCCCGCGGCTCGCCGACGAGGAGGCCGAGACGGGCCGCAAGGTCCCCTGGCTCAGTCTGCTGGGGAAGCGTCAGGCCTGGGCCTACATGGTCGCCAAGTTCCTGACGGACCCGGTCTGGTGGTTCTACCTGATCTGGCTGCCCGACTACTTCAAGCGGGAGCAGCACCTCGACCTCAAGGCCTCGGCGCTGCCGTTGGTCACGCTCTACGGGATCGTGACGGTGCTCAGCGTCTTCGCGGGCTGGCTGGTGAAGCGCCTCGCCGAGAACGGCCACGACATCGTGCGGGTCCGCAAGGCCTCGATGCTCCTCTTCGCGCTTTGCTCGCTGCCGATCTTCTTCGTGCGCGGCCTGGGCATGTGGGAGTCGGTGCTGCTGATCGCCTTCGCGGCCTCGGCCCACCAGGCCTGGTCGGCCAGTCTCTACGCGACGATCTCCGACACGTTCCCCAAGGCGGCGGTGGCCTCGGTCTCGGGTCTCGGCGGCTTCGTGGGCTCGATCGGCGGCATGATCTTCCCGATCGTCGCCGGCCGCATCCTCGACAGCAACGTCAACGGATACGCGGTGCTCTTCGCCTTCTGCGCCTTCGCCTACGTGGTGGCCTTCGCCATCCATCACCTCCTGGTGCCGAAGCTCGAGATGGCCGAGGTCTGAGACCCGCCGTCATGACGAAGAGAAAGGGCCCCGTGCGGGGCCTTTCCCGTCGGTGCGCGTTCGGTCGCTCAGCCGGCGACGACGATGTTCACGAGCTTCCCGGGCACGACGATCTCCTTCACCACGGGCTTGCCCGCCGTGAACTTCTGCACGTCGGGATGGGCGCGGCAGGCGGCCAGAAGTTCGTCCTTCGACGCCTCCTTGGCCATCTTACCGGTGCCGCGCACCTTGCCGTTGACCTGGAAGACGATCTCAACGG
>JBJTTY010000022.1:0-25263 GCA_046080425.1 Verrucomicrobiota bacterium | reverse complement strand
GAAGCCGCGCAGGACCGGGATGAGGCGCACCAGCTCGGCGGTGGTGCCGGAGCGGGAGACGAGGATGACGGGGTCGCCGGGCTGCAGGATGCCGAGGTCGCCATGGACCGCGTCGGCGGCGTGGAGGAAGATGGCGGGCGTGCCGGTGCTGCAGAGCGTCGCGGCGACCTTCTGGCCGATGAGGCCGGACTTGCCGACGCCGCAGACGACGACCTTGCCGCGGTGGGCCGCGATAAGTTCGACCGCGCGCTCAAAGGGTGCGCCGATGCGGGCGGCGAGTTCGGAAAGCGCGGCGGCCTCGGCGGCGAGCAACGCACGGGCGGATTCGAGGGGAGTGGGCATGGAGGGAGAGTGTCGGGTTCAGAAGGGGGAGGAGGGGTGGATTGGAGGCAGTGCGAAGGTGCAAACCAGAGCGGAGCTCCTGTGTAAAAGTACAAAGATCGGGCGAGGGAGATCGGGTAAGGTAGGGAGGCGATTGCCATCGCATCCGTTTCAAACCGAAGCCGCGAAGTCGTCGGGTCTTGGCGAAGTCAGTCGCAACTGCATGTCGCTCGGCGAACGGACGCTATGGCAATCAAATCCTGCCTCTCATTTCCAGACCTGGTCCTCGAAAACGCCGAGGGAGGAGAGGGACTGGAGGAGGCGGGCGAAATCAGGATCGGCCATGGCGTCCGCCAGGGCCGGGGTGAAGCTGATGCGGACGAACATCTGCTCGCTCTTCTGGTTGAGGCCGTAGTCGCGGATGTCCTTGAGGAGAAGGGGGAGCCGCTCGAGGCGGCCGATGAGTCCGTCGCGCCATCCGGACTCCTGCTCCTCATAGCGGTTGGGCACGCCATTCACGAGATGCCAGAAGACGACGTTCTGCCGGCCGCCGCCCGGCACGAGATACTGTCCGTATTCATAGGGGCGGAGGGCACGCCCGGCCAGAAGGCCGGGGACGGCGTGACGGCGTTCGGTGCGCACGCATCCGGCGTTCACCCAGCAGGAGTCGGGGTTGTGGGAGCCGGCGTCGACGACGGAGACTTTGCCGGGCTCCCAGTAGGCGACGTAGACGAGCACGCGCCGTCCGTCCTTTTCATAAAACGCCTGCTCGGCTTGGCTGAAGTTCAGGATGCCGAGGACGTTCGCGGCGCCGGCCGAGGTGCCAGCGATGGGCACGTCGCGACGCACCCAGCCCGCGGCCTCACGAGGCAGGGCGTCGGTCAGACGGTCGGTGAAGCGCCTGGGGACGTCGGCGAGAGAGACGGCGACGACCAAGGCCAGCAGGCCGAGCATCAGGACGAGCCCGAAGATGAGCAGGGCCTTGCGCACGTCAGAGGACGCGGGCGGGATTGCCGACCACGGTGACGGACGCGGGCACGTCCGCGATGACGACGGCGCCGGCCCCGATGGTCACGCCGTCGCCGACGACGCGCCGCGGAATCACGGTCGACTTGCTGCCCATGAACACGCGGTCGCCGAGCCGCACATGGCCGGTGACGTCGCACTGCGCGCTGAGAGTGCTCCAGGCGCCGATGCGCGCGTCGTGCCCGACGGTGGAGTTCAGGTTCACCATCGCGAACTCGCCGAGAACGATGTCAGCCGAAAGGACGGCGCCGGGGCACAGGACGACGCCGCGGCCCAATGCGACGCGCTCACCCAAGATGACGGCGGGATGGACGAAGGTGAGGAACTCGGCTCCCCGCGCGAGGAGGGGGCGGACCAGGCGTTCCTTAACGGCCGGCAACCCGAGGCCGCACACGAAGACTTCGTCGGCCGAGGGAAGATGCGAGGACAACGGACGGACGGGCGCGAAGGAGCCGAAGGGCGCCAGGGCCTCGGGGTTGTCATCGAGGAAGGCCTCGAAGGCCCAGGCGCGGCCGTGATCCGGATGCTGACAGCACCAGGCGTGCATTTCGCGGCCGAAGCCGCCGGCCCCGACGATGAGGAGTTTCTTCATGGCTGAGAGGAAGGCAGCAAGGCGAGGAGGTCGCGCACGGTGGCGCAGGCGCGCACCTGGGCACCGGTGACGGCCACGCCATAGTCGTGTTCGAAATGGGTGACGACCAGCAGCACGGCGAGGGAGTCCCAGTTGGGCCGTGCAGTAAGACGGTCTTCAGGGACGGCGTCGGCAAGGACGTCGACGGCCTTGCGCAAGGCGGAGAGTCGGGCGGTTTCGTTCATCGGCGCAGTGGCAGCATGGGCAGGCACACGCAGGGGCCGATCGGGCCGGCGGCGGCGGCCCAGGAGAGTCCTACGCCATAGCCGCAGGCCAGCAGGCGAAGCGAAGCGGTTGAAAGGGCGGCGCCGTAGGCGTGGGCGAGCACGGCGGGGACGGAAGCGGAACTGAGGTTTCCGAAACGCTCGGTGAGGTCCATGGGCACACTCGCGAGGTCGAGGCCGCACGCCTTGGCGAGGGCGGAAAGGACGAATCGGTTCGCCTGATGGAAGGCGCAGGCCTCCGGAGCCTTCCAGCCGGCGGCGGACAGAACGGCCTTCACCGCGCCAGGCACTTCGCGAAGGGTGAAGCTCATGACGGCGGCGCCGTCCATGCGCAGGTTCTCCTCGGAACGCCCATGGCCCTCGGCGTCGCGCTTGACAACCCTGGTCGATTCGGAGGCGGGCGAACGGGCCCCTCCCGCGGGCACGGCGATGACGCCGGCGGCCGAGCCGTCCGTCCCGAAGATGAAATGCCAAGGGGCGTCGACGCCGGTACGCTCGACGAGGGCCGCGGAACCAGCGTCGCCGAAGATGGGGTCGACGGAACGGTCCGCAGGATGGGTGAGGCGGCTGAGGGTGTCGCCGGCGCAGAGAAGCACACGGGCGGCGCCGGCATGCGCGCAAAGGAGGGCCGCCTGATGGAGGCCGTAGACCCAGCCGGAGCATCCGTGGGAAAGGTCGAAGGCCATCGCGGCCTTGGACAGGCCGAGGCGGCTGTGCAGGAGGGAGGCGTCGTTGGGCTGAGGATGGTCCGGGGTCTGGGTGACGAAGACGACGGCGTCGATAGACGAAGGATCGACGTCCAGGGCGGAAAGAAGGCGTCGCGCGGCGTCCTCGCAGAGATCCAAGGCGGTGACGCCGGCGGGGGCCACGAGACGCTTGCGCAGTCCGATGGCGGCGGAGACGCGTTCCAGCTGGGCGCGGTCGATCCCGGCGGCAAGGCCATCGGCGATGAAATCACGTTCGACGGAGCCGGTGGTCACGGCCACGCCGGCGATGCGGAAATGGGAGAGAGCGGAATGCACGAATAAATTATCTTAGTGCTGTTCGCAGGATGGGCTTAAGCTTAAGAATTAGGGGACAAGTCGGGCCTTCCCGTCATTGCGACCTGATCTCCCGGGGCATCGAGAACCTTGGGAGCAAAGCCGGGGACGGAGTGCAGGAACCAGACGAAAACCATCGGTAAATTGTGGCAAATCGTGAAAACTACCAATGACGTCAGCCCGTCCCTGTAAAGCTGCAGAAAGGAAATTGAGAAAGCGCAGTAGAGGTATCGCTCGAAGCGGGGGAAGGGTCCGGCGGTCGCCCGCATGCACCACGAAGTGAGCCAAAGACCCAAGAGGAAAGGCACGATGATGACCCCGGCATGTCGGAAATTGAGATAGCTCTCGCCAATGTAGGTGATGACCCGGCCCTCCTGCTGATAAGGCCGGACCGTGGTGGAAATGTCTGCCAAGTGATCGGCGAGGCCGGGCTTGCCCGGCCAGAGCGTACGGGGAACCGGGAGGGTGATGATGGCGACGTAAGTGCTGCCCTTGAACTTCTTCTCCGTATCATCGACCAAGGACAGCGCGCCCGAAAACTGATCCAGGAACGCTTCATTTTTGGACAGCTCTTCAAAGCCGTCCTTTCCTGAAAATGAAGCCGCGATCAGCCTCGCGGCCTCCTGGTTGTCCCCGTTCTGAACGGCTCGACCGACATGTTTCAGGACGGGGAAGACGGTGAACAGCAGGAAAAGGGGGACAAGAAAAACCAGTCCGGGCCAGCGGCGCCCAGATCGCTGAAGGTATAAGGAAGTGAAAAAAAGCACGGGCAAGATGAGCATGAACCTATGGTAGCCCTGGGTGCCGGCCATCAGCAGATAGGCTGCAATCGGGACGAGGAGAATCGTCCTGAAGCCGTAGACGAATACCAGCATGCTCAGGCAACCGATGGGCCACATCGTCATCACCTGGAAATAGTTCGTCTGTGTGAAGAAGTTGTCAGAGAAGTTGCCTCCTTGGAATGAAATAAAGGCGAAGCACCCGAGAGGCAGGCAGAAAATGCAGACGCCTGTGACAATGGTGGCGCTTATTGGCCGCCGCAACACGGGGACAGGGATTGCTGAGTGAAAACGATTGTAGGCCAGCCAGCAGCCGAGGCAGAAAATCACGAGACTGGCGTCAGCCATGAGTATGCCCCTCTCTATTTCCTCGAACGTGATGGAATCGCGCCCGCCCTGATTGGTATACATCGGCAGAGACAAGTCCAGGGCTAGCTCCCAAATGCGCCAGGTCACGGTGTAGCCGTGGAATACCAGATACATCGTCAACGGGTGCCAGAAGGCGCCGCGCTGCACGAGGAGCAGCCCCGCCACGATGAACAGCACCGTGTCGATCAGGGCGTATGGAAGGAGTGAATCCAAGCGAAAGGGGCGGGTAGATTAGTGGATCCGTTGAACGGTTGGCCAGTTGGCAAGAATGACGCTTCGGCTCTATGCCTCGGGTAGGGTTGGCCGCCCTCGCCCAACCGCGGCTGACCGAGGCGGTCAGCCCTACCTGCTGCCTCGGGTAGCGACGTGATTGCCATCACGTCCGTTCGCTGAGCGACCTGTGGATTGGAGCGACTTGGCTGCGACCCGACGACTTTGCGGCTTCGGTCTCAAACGGATGCGCCGGCAGTCGCCTCCCTACCTCACCTTCTTCAGTCGCTCGCCGCTGACGGCGGGGACGAAGGTGACGCGGGTAGGGACTTTGTGCCGGGCGAGACGGGCGCGACAGGCGTTGCGCACGGCGGCACGCAGGGCCTCCTGGTCGGCCGAAGACACGGCGACGACGTCCGCCACGACGGTCTGGCCGGTGAGGGCGTGCGGCTCGCCGCGGACACGGCAGTCGCGGACGCCCTTCACGGCGAGGACGACGGACTCAACCTCGGCGGGCATGAGCTTCTCGCCGCCGACGTTGATGAGTTCGCCCATGCGGCCGAGGACGCGCAAGGTGCCCTCGGGCCCGAGTTCGACGCGGTCGCCGGTGCGGAACCAGCCGTCGGGCGTGAAGCGGGAATTGTCGGCGTCGAGGTAGCCGTCGATCTGGGTGCGGCTGCGCAGCCACAGTTCGTCGTCGACGACCTTCCACTCTAACGCGGGGTCGTCGAAGCGGATGAAGGTGGAGTCCTGCGAGGGGCTCTCGGCCCGGGTGATGCCGGTCTCGCTGGTGCCGAAGGTCTGGATGAAGCGCGCCCGCGGGAAAGCGGCGCGCAGGCGCGCAAGCAGGCTCTCCGGCATCGGCTCGGTGCCGTAGGTGATCACGCGCAGGGAGGAGAGGTCACGGGTCTCGGCCTCGCCGGAGACCAGCAGGAGATTCAGGAAGGTGGGCGAGGCGGGCAGGACGGCGACCCGGTGCAGGGCGATGGCGGCGGCGACGTCGGACGGCGTGAGGGACGCGGGGACGACGAGAGGGGAGCCGGAAGCGAGGCAGCCGAAGAGCGTGTTGAGCCCGCCGATGTGGTCGAAGCCCAGGAGGGCGAGCACGGGCAGGCGCGAGGCGTGCCTGCCCTCATAGGAAGCCAGCAGGCGGCGGAAGTCCTGCACCATGGCCTTGGGCCGGCCGCTGGTGCCGCTCGTGAAGAGCACGAGTCCGGCGGATCCGCGCTCCTTGAGACGGAGGAAGAGCGGATGCGCCGAGGCCTCGTCGATGCGCGGGAGGAGGCTCCAGCTGAAGCCGTCGGCCGTCACCACCCACTGGGCGTTCACCTGCGCGAGACGCGCGGGATGCTCGGCCGGATTGCCCGAAAGGGGCACGGCGAAATGACCGGCTGCCTCCAGGGCGAGAAGCCAGGCGGCCGCCGCAGGACCATGACCGCCGACGACCGCGACCGCGGCGGGGCCGGGTAGTCGCAGGTCCGCGAGCGCGCGGCCAGCCTCTTCCACAAGTCCGGCGAGACGCCCATAGGTGCACGCGCCCCAGGCGCCGACCAAGGCGGGCTTGTCGGAACAGGCGGCGAAGCGGGAGAGTAGTGGCATGCTCAGCGGGAGGGCTGAATGGAGGGCTGAACAGATGAAAACACTCAGGGAAGCTAGAGGCTCAGTTGACCAGAGGCCCGGAGGCTCGAATTCGAGGGATCGGGGGAGGTAGGGCTGACCGCCTCGGTCAGCCGCGGTTGAGCGAGGGCGCTCAACCCTACCCGAGACAATCACTCCTTCGACACCCTATGCCCCGGTTTGCACCTGCATCTATCAGCCCCGTCCCTGTCCCTGTCCCAGGAAGCACTTTTGCACTTCATGCGACCTGCCCAAGATACTCGACGTGGCCGGATGCGGCGGATCGCGCATGGGCGAGAAGGAAATCGGACGCGGCTTCGGGCGACGGCGAAACGGCAAGGCCGATGCGCGCGTTGATGCGCTCCAGCTGCGCGCGGGGCACGCCACGGGTGAGGGCGGTGTCGACGGGGCCGAATCCGACGGCACTCACGATGACACCGGAGGAGGCGAGCTCGCGCGCGGCGACGCGGGTGAGGGCTTCGACGGCGGCCTTGCTCGCCACGTAGGCGGCCTCGCCTTCGAGCGAGAGCGGAACGGCCACGGTGGTGACGTTGACGATGCGGCCCGCGCGCTGGCGCACCATGGCCTTGCCGAAGGCCTGCAGGCAATGGAAGGAGCCGAGGTAGTTCACCCGCATGAGACGCTCGGCCACGGCGACCGGCGTGAGGAGCAGCGCGTTCATGGAGGCGGCGCCGGCGTTGTTGACGAGGAGGTCGACGCGTCCGGCGGCGGTGACGGCGGACGCGGCGGCCTGCACGGCGGCCGAATCGGTGACGTCGACGACATGCGGGGTGAAGCCCGGGGCAGACGGCTGTTCCCCGCGGGCGAAGCCATGGACGGTCCAGCCGTCGGCAAGGAGGCGGCGGACGACGGCGAGGCCGAGGCCTCGGGAGGATCCGGTGACGACGGCGACGGGCATGTCAGGGTCGGGCGGCGCGCACGAGTTCGGCCAGATGCGCGGCGAGGAGGTCGGCGCGGCGGAAGGGCGAGGTGAGCCGGCTCATGGCCTTCTCATCGGCGAGGTTCACGCTTACGCCGGCGGCTACGCGCACATCCTCCTCGAGGTCGGCGATGAGAGTCACGAGGCCGATGCTGTCGAGGGAGGCGTTCTCGCCGAAAAGCCGGGTGGCGGCGTCGGCCGTCTCGAGTTCGGGACGACCGAGCTCACGGCCGAGGGCGGCGAGACGGCGGAGGACGAGACGGAGGGCTTCTTCCTGGGTCATGGGGAGAGGTCAGAGGGCGGCGCGCTCAAGGACGACGCAGAAGGCCTCGGCGAGGTCGTCGCGGGCGAAACGTTCTTCGGCGAGACGGCGGGCGGCGGTGCCCATCGCGGCGCAGGTCGCGGGATCGGAAGCGAGACGCTGCAGGGCGTCGACGAAGGCGGCGGGATCGCTGGGCGGGACGACGATGCCACAGCGACGCTCTTCGATCAGGTCGGCGACCCAGCCGGGATAATTATTCAGGACGGGCACGCCGGCGGAAAGGTAGTCGAAGAACTTGTTTGGCGAGGTGCCGTGACGGAACTCAGGGACGTCGCGGAGCACCATGAGCCCGCAGCCGAAGGAAGCGGTGACGTCGCCGAGAGCGACCTTGGACACGGGCGGCAGGAACAGGCAGTTGTCCAGGCCCTCGGCACGCGCGATGGCGGCGAGACGGTCCTTTTCCCGTCCGTCGCCGAGGAAGGCGAGCTTCACACGCCGGTCACCGCGTCGCTTCAGCTCACGCGCGGCTTCGAGCACGGCGTCGAGGCCGTTGGCCGGTCCATGGGCGCCGGTGAAGCCGGCGACGAAATCGTCCGGGCCGACGCCGGGCAGGCGACAGGGTCCGCGACGCTCAGGGCTGAAGGTCTCGAGGTCGCAGCCGTTGGGGATGAGCTCCACCGGGAGTCCGACGCCGGAGCGCTCCCGGACGGCGGCGACGATACCGGGCGCAAGGCCGATCACGACGGCGGCCGAACGGTAGGCGAGGCGCTCGAGCAGGGTCATCAGGCCGAGCACGAAAGGGTTGCGCACGCCGAGCGCCCGGGGGAGGTCCGGCCAGAGGTCGCGGACCTCGAAGACGAACGGGATGCCGCGTAACCACTTGGCGGCGAGACCGGGGATGGCCGCGGAGACCGGAGTCGAGGTCGCGAAGACCAGGTCGACGTCCTCGGTGAGCGCGATGCGCGCGGAACGCAGGGCGAACCGCGTGAAGACGAAGGCGCGACGCAGGAGGGAGTCGCGATTGGAGTAAGGCAGCGGCAGCGAGATGACGTCGATGCCGTCGACCGTGCCGCGCGCCCACCCGCGGGCGGCGTCCTGCGGCAGGTCGAGCCCGGAGAGCGCGTGCGCGCCGCAGACCACCGTCACCCGATGCCCATGCCGCACCAGCGCCCGCGCGAACTCATACGACCGCGTGCCCGAGGAACCCGCCGGCGTCGCGAAATGCTGGTGGAAGTAGAGGAGGCGCACTGATTAGGGGACACGCTGGCACGTGGGCAAGGGGGCAAGGGGAGATTGCAAATTGGAGGCCTGGCTGACCAGAGGCTCGGAGGCTCAGATGGGGAACAAACTAGCTGGCCGGTTGACAAGTTGACCCGTGGGCGAGGGAGGCTGCCCACGAACGAGGACACGAGGCCCGAGGCTTCTTGAGGTAGGGCGGACTCTCCGAGCCCGCTACTTGGACAGCTCGGAGAGCCGTACCCTACCCCGATGCATTTCTTGTCAACTTGCCAACTGGTCAACGGGCCAACAAACGATGCATCGCTCTGGTCAACCGAGCCTCTGGGCCTCCGGCCTTCTATTCACTGCAGCGCCTCTTCCATCACCGCCGCGATCCTCGCCGCGGCGGCGCCGTCGCCGAAGGGGTTGGGGAGGCGGGAACGGCGCGCGAGCTCGGCGGGGTCGTCGATCAGGCGGCCGGATTCCGCGACGATGCGCGCGGGATCGGTGCCGACGAGGACGCTGGTGCCGGCGCGCACGCCTTCGGGACGTTCGGTGACCTCGCGCAGGACGAGGACGGGCTTGCCGAGCGAAGGGGCCTCCTCCTGCACGCCGCCAGAATCCGTGAGGACGAAGGCGCACCGATCCATCAGCCAGATGAAGTCCAGATACTCCGCGGGCGGGATGAGCGCGATGCGCGGATGGCCGCCGAGCAGACGGCGCACGGGCTCCTGAACGGCGGGGTTGAGGTGGACGGGATAGAGGAGTCCGAGCTCAGGACGCGCCTCAAGCAGGGCGAGCAGACCGCGGCAGATGCGTTCAAATCCTTCTCCGAACGACTCGCGACGATGCCCCGTGACGAGGGCCCACGGGGCGCCGTCACGGAGGAGGTGGCGGGCGGCGAAACCGGCGGGTACGCCGGCGCGCGCTACCAGCGCTTCCGGCGTGATCGCACGCACGCGCGGCAGGGAAGCGAGCAGCGCGTCGACGACGGTGTTGCCGGTGACATGCACGCGATTCTCCGAGATGCCTTCGCGAAGCAGGTTCGCGGCCGCGTCCGCGGTGGGGCAGAAATGCCAGCGGGCCAGGACGGAGGTCACGCGGCGATTCATCTCCTCAGGCCAGGGCGAGGCGAAGTCGCCGGTACGGAGGCCGGCTTCGACATGGCCAAGGGGGACGCGGCGATGCGCGCAGGCGACGGCGGCGCCGAGCACGGAGGTGGTGTCTCCCTGGACGAGCACGGCGTCGGGCCGGGCTTCGTCGAGCCAGGCGCCGACGCCGGCGGTCACGCGGGCGGCCAGTTCCGCAAGGGACTGGCCGGGGCGCATCAGGCCGAGGTCGACGGCGGCGGTCAGGCCGAAGGCGCCGAGGGCCTGGGCGAGCATCTCGCGATGCTGACCGGTGGAGACGAGCAGGGGCCGGAGACGCTTCGACGCGGCGAGCGCCGCATGGACGGGCGCCAGCTTCACCGCTTCGGGACGGGTTCCGAGGATGAGCGCGACGGTCCTCATCGGGCGGGAGGCAGGGGATGACGCACGCCGTCGATGAGCGCCGCGTCCTCGAGGAGCTCGACGTCGCAGCCGACGGCGGTGACGAAGACCGCGTCCCGGCCGCGGGCGGTCAGCCGACGTACCCAGGAACGGGTGAAGCTGCCGTAACGGTCGGACCTCCACCCTTCCCCGTCGCCTTCCGAACCGGTCACCCAGCTCTCCTGCGAAGGCAGTGAACAGACGAGGCGGAGCCTGGACAGCCCTTCGCGGCTCCGTCCCTGCCAGCGCAGGGCGATTTCGGCGTCACGCGGGCCACGCACGCGGTCGATCACCACGAAGCCCTGCGGAAGGCGCAGCAGACGACGCTCGCAACGGAAGCCGGAGGGGTCGCTCCGCCAAGCGGCGACGGCACCGTCGGCGTCGCTCCGCACGCACGGCGTCCAGGGCAGCCAGAGGAAGCGGCCGACGCGACGCATCGGATCCGCGCCGTCGACCGTGAGCGAGGAGTGATGACGGGCGTGCGCGAGCGCGCCGCAGGGATGCCCAGCGCGATAGGACCCGCTGCCGACGTCGTCGGTGATCCATTCGCCGTCCCAACGAATCGATACGTGCAGCTGGTCGGCCTGCGAGGGACGATGACGGAAGCGCGTGGGTGCGCGGAAGGAGGCGGCCCCGCGGGCGTTGCGCAGGACGGTGACGCCGGACCCGGGGAAGTCGGCCTCGAGCGGGACGAGCGACGGCGCGCGGGGCGGACACGGACCGGCGAGCAGGAGCGCGTCCTCATCCCACGGACCAGCGGGCAGACGTTCGCCCGCGAAGAGCGCGAGGGCCGTGCCGACCGCGGGACGGAAGTCCTCGTAGCGGCAGCCGGAGAGCGGCAGGAGCTCCGCGCCGTCGTCGGCGCCGTAACGATGCACCGTGCCGTCCGGCTCCATGAGCGCCCGCAGGAACCGCGTGGCGGCGAGCGCGCGGCGACGGACCGGCGGCGGCAGGGTGCGTCCGGCGGCGCGCTCCATCACCTCGGCCCAGCTGAGTAGGCGGAGCAACAGGCGGTGGTAGTTGGAGGAATGCTGGCTGAAGCCGCCGTCCGGCGCGACGAGCGCCAGGGTCTCGCGGCAAAGAGTCTCCAGTCCGAGGCGTCGCCAGCGGGCGGCGTCACGCAGGCCGGGCCAGAGGGTTCCCGCGGTGAGCAGGCCCACGGCGCCGGAGACGCCGTGGTTGTTGCACTGCGAAAGCGCGTAGTCGAAATCCGCGAGGATCCGCCGCGCGGTGACTTCGGCGAGGCGGGCCGCCAGGCGGAGGCGCGGGGGGGTCGAGGCGGGCGAGTCGCGGAAGGCCTGCGTGGCGAAGGCGACCGCGATGAGACGCAGCGAGGCCTCCTGCGCGCACATCCACTGCCGGCCGACGTTCGGGGGATTGGCCTTGGCCCAGTCCTCGAGCAGCCGCCAGAAGAGCTCGGCATGCCGCTCATCGCCGTCCAGCAGGCGGGCCCGGACCAACGTGGCGGACCAGGTGAAGCGCGAGACTTCCCAGGCGGCTTTCACGTCATGCGCTCCGGCGTCGCCGAGCCGCGACGCGTGGCGTGTCGAGGCGCGGTCGGCGCCGTCGAGCACGTCTTGCGACCAGCGGGGCGGCGAGCCGAGGTCGACGAGGCGGTCGGAGAAGACCCTGAACCGGCCCTGCGCCAGGGCGGAGGCTTCCGCCGCGAGAGGATGGCCTGCCTCGACGGACCACGCCTCGAGCAACGGGGTGAGGGCTTCACGTCGCTGCAGACATACGGGCAGGCGGGGCGATGCGGCGAGCCACTTGCGCACGAAAGCGTCGCCTTCGGCGCCGAAAGGACCCCAGGCCGGCCACGGGCGGGCGGGCATGCGCAGCGCGAGAAGACCCGATCGGCGGGCGAAGGCGTGCCACCCCCGGCGGACAAGCCACGAGGGACCGAGATGACGGAACAGGTCGACCAGCACGGCGGACTTCAGGAGCGGACCATCCCGCGCGTGTCCGTGAACGGCCGGCCGCGGAGGTCGGAGAGACGCAGGCTGGCGAACGCACGGTGGTCGACGAGGAGCGCGAACGCGTCGGCCCGGGCGAGCGCGTCCTCGAGCGTGACGAGCTCGGCGCGCCCGCGGAGGACTTCGGGCAGTTCGCGCGCATGCGGCTCCACGGCGAGCACACGGCAGCCCGCGTCCGCGAGACGCGCGGCCACGGCCACGGCGGGAGACTCGCGGAGGTCGTCGACGTCCGGCTTGAAGGCAAGGCCGAGGCAGGCGACCGTCGCGCCGGGGGCGAGCCCCTCGAGCACGCGCGTAGCCACCGCGGCGGGGCGGCCGTCGTTGACCGCGCGGGCGGCGCGGATCAGCGGGGTGCGGTCCGGCGCCGCGTCGACGATGAACCACGGGTCGACCGCGACGCAGTGGCCGCCGACGCCAGGTCCGGGCCGCAGGATGTTCACGCGCGGATGGCGGTTGGCCAGGGCGATGAGCTCCCAGACGTCGACGCCCACCCGCTCGCAGACCGCCGCGAGCTCGTTGGCGTAGGCGATGTTGACGTCGCGGTAGGCGTTCTCGGCGAGCTTGGCCAGCTCGGCCGTGCGGGCGTCGGTCAGGAAGATGCGGGCGGTGCAGAAGCCGGCGTAGAGGTCGCGGGCGCGCGCCGACGCCTCCGGGGTCAGCCCGCCGCAGATGCGGTCGTTCGTCACCAGCTCGCGGAGCACCTGGCCGGGCAGCACGCGCTCCGGACAATGGGCGTAGAGCAGTCCGGAGACGCGGCGGCCGGCGGCGGCCAGACCTTCCTCAATCCAGGCGCGCACCTGCTCCGTGGTGCCGACGGGCGAGGTGGACTCCAGGATGACGAGGTTGCCGTCGGCGACGACCGAAGCGAGCGAACGCGCCGCCGCCTCGACGAAGGAGAGGTCGGGGGTGCGGGACCCGCCGGGTCCGTCGCGGAACGGCGTCGGCACGGCGATGATGAAGACCTCCGCCGGGGCGGGCGTCGGGGCGACGCGGAGATTGCCGGAGCCCACCGCGGCGCGCACGAGCACGTCGAGGTCGGGCTCGGCGACGTGGGCGCGGCCCGAGCCGACCGTGGCGAGGACCTGCGGCGAGACGTCGACGCCAAGCACGGAGCAGCCGCGCGTGGCGAGGACGGAGGCGGTGGGCAGGCCGATGTACCCGAGGCCCAGGACGCAGACGTTGCGCATGAAGATGGAAAGGTCGGTTCAGCCCTGCATCGCCACCGCGAGACGCGAGACTTCGCGGAGCTCTTTGGCGGGAATCGGGGCGGGGCCTCCGGTGCGGACGGCGCGGAGGAAGGCGGCGACGGCCGCGGCATGGCCCTTGTCGGCCCGCGTCCAGGGCATGGCCCGGACGCCGCGGACGGACAGGCCCTCGCAACACAGCGACCGCCAGCCGACGATCTCGGCGCTCCAGCCCGGACCTTCGGCGCGGACGGTCTCCTTGGGGGCGCCCTCCGGAGCGTCGGTGAGGTAGTTGAGGATGCCGCGGTCGCCGTTGGCGAACTCGAAGGAGAACCTGCCGCCGTCCTGACCGTCGCGCCCGCGCGAAACCGCGGACCACGACTTCACGGGGGCGCCGGCGAGGAAGCGGAGCAGGTCGACGAAGTGGCAGGCTTCGCCGACGATGCGGCCGCCGCCCTCGGCACGGTCGAGGGCCCAATGACCTGCGGGCAGCCGGCCGGCGGCGACGTCGATGCGGAAATGCCTCTGGCCGGCGGCGTCACGGATCGCCTCATGGAGACGGACAGCGAGCGGGGCGAAGCGGCGGTTGAAGCCGACCATGAGCGTGAGACCGCGGCCGGCGGCCTCGTCGATGACCGCGTCGACGTCCGCGACGCCCAACGCCAGCGGCTTCTCGACCCACACGTGCTGGCCCGCGCGCAGCGCGGCGAGGGCGGCCTCCGCGTGGTCGGCGTGGCGCATCGCGACGAACGCGGCGGCGACCGCGGGGTCGGCGAGCGCCGCGGCCACGTCAGTCCCGACGAAGGCTGCGCCATACGCCGCGCCGAGGAAGCGGGCCGAGGCGCCGCGCGCGGAGACGACATGGCGGAGCGAGACGGGCTCGCCGCAGGCGGCGAGCGCGGGAAGCAACGCGGCCCGGGCGAAGACGCCGGCGCCGAGGACGGCGACGCCCGCGCCTGCGGACTTCGGAGGCCCGAGCGGCACCGTGCGCGCGAGCTCCGGCTCCGGATACGCCAGCAGCCGGCCGAGCCCGCCCGAGGCGCCGAGGTCCGCGTAGAGCGCGGGCGCGTCCCGGAGAGGCACGCGGCCCGCGATGAGCGAGCCGACCTGCAAGTCGCCGGAGGCAATCCAGGCGAGCGCGCGGGCGAAGTGGTCGGACGCCGAACCGGGGCCCGTGCGGTCGCGGGGCCCGTAGGAGTTCGAGACGCGGAACGAAACTTCGTTCGCGTAGAACGCGGCGCGGTCAAGACGGAGGCCGACGACGCCGACCAGCACCACGGCGCCGCGGAAGCGACACATGCGCGCCGCGTCGTTGACGGGGGCGTGGGAAGCGGTGCTGGCCGCGATGATCACGCCGGCCGCGCCCTTCCCTTCCGTCCAGCGCATGACGGCGGCGACCGGATCGCCCTCCTCGCAGACCTCGACGCCGTGACGGCGGGCGAGGGCCCGGGCGGAGGAATCAGGATCGAAGCCGAACGGCACGCAGCCCATGGCGCGGAGCAGCTGGGCGGTCAGCTGCCCGACCAGCCCGAGGCCCATGACCACCACCCGGTCTCCCGGGGCCGGGGCGAGCAGGGCGAGGCCTTCCAGCGCGACCGCGGCGAGCGGGGCGAAGGCCGCCTGCTCATCCGTCACGCCGGCGGGCACCCGGACGGTGAGGGCGACGGGCGAAGAGATCACGCCCGCGTGAGGCCCGTTGGTGACGACGCGTTCGCCGGGTGTAAAGTCCGTGCCTCCGCCGTCGAGAACCACGCCCGTCTGGCAGTAGCCGAGCGCGACCGGCTCGGCGAGCCGCCGACGCACCGCAGCGAAGGCCTCGCCGACGCCCTCGGCGCGAGCGCGGGCGAGGAACGCACGGAGGCGTTCGGGCTGAGCGAGCGCCTTGCCAATCCAGCCCGCGCGACCGAACGTAACGAGCATCCGCTCCGTCCCGGGCGAGACCAGCGAGCGGGTCGTGCGCACGAGCACACGACCGCGCGCGGGACCCGGAGCGGGCACCTCGACGAGCTCGGTGACTCCCGAGTCGAGACGCTGGAAGAGCTGCAGCAAGGGTCAGGCCTCCGGCGCGGAGGAGGAACGGCCCAGGAAGGCGAGCAGGGCCGACGTGACCAGCGCGAGCGCGTAGAGGACCGGCGTGAACCAGACCAGCAGGTCGAACCACGCGTGCAACGCGAAGAGCAGGAGCGCACCGCCGAGCACCACAGCTTCGGGCCGGCCGGGGACGAACGCCAGACGGAGACGCCGCAGGAACCAGCCGAGGGCGACGAGCGCCGGCAGGCAGCCGAGGATGCCGACCTCGGCCAGCAGCTGCAGCCAGTCGTTGTGGGCGTAGTGGGCCCGGTAGCGCATGGAGCCGTCCTGGCGGAGCAGTTCCGGCTGCGCCGCCTGGTAGGGCGGCGAGACCCAGCGGTAGGAGCCCGCGCCCCAGCCGCACCAAACCCGGCCCGTGATTCCGCCTTCGGTGGCCATCGCCCAAGTGGCCCGGCGGTAGGGCGCGCGATCATCAGCACCGGACGCGCTGAACGCCGCGAGCTTGGAGTGGAGCTTCTTCTCGAGCTGGCCGAAGTCGGCCACGGAGAGCAGCGCGAGAGCCGCGAAGAGCGATGCGACCGCGGCGTAGAACGCGCCGTCCTTCACGTCGAAGCCCGCCGAGCGCAGCCCGACCTTCCAGGCGAGGGGAAGCACGATAAGGAACAGCAGCGCAAGGACCGCGACCGCCCCCATGCTGTTGACCATGGCGGCGAGGGCGGCCAGAGCCAGTGCGATAAATCCGGCGACAAGGTGCGGGCCGCCGCGGGAGGCGTGCTCCGCCGCCCGGCGGAGATGCCAGAAGCCCAGCGCGAGCGCCAACGCGACGTGCAGGTAGAGGTAGACCGCGGCGTGCGTGCGTGCGAAAAAGGTTCCGAACGTGGTCGTGTCCGTGGGGACACTCACGCCCAGCAAAGTCCCACGCGAAAGTTGGTTGACCAGGCCGTAGGCTCCGACGACGGCGGCGGACAGCACCGAGATCCAGCCGAGCGTCACGTAACCGCGACGGCGCGGCAGACCGACCGCTAGCGCGCAGAAAAGCATCCAGGGGCCGGCGAGGGTGACGAGCACGCGCCAGGCGTTCATGCCGAACCAGAGGCGGTTGCCGCCGGAGAACGGAGCCTCGACGCCCGAGGGCAGCCAGGCGACATGGTCGAGCGCCCGGAGCACGTGCGTCGCCTCGCCCTTGGGCAGCACGAGGCCCTGCGCTTTCCAGAACCCCTCCACGTCATCGACGCGCACCCACGGGTTGAGGGCCTGCACGACCACGTAGGCGGCGAAGGCGAGGCCCGCCCAGAAGGGCACGAACCGGCGGAGGTCCGCGCAGGACTCCGCCGAGGTGCGCGAACGCAGGTCGGCGCGCATGGACAAGGCGGCGAAGGCGGAGCCGACGAGGCCGCACATCGGGAAGGCGGTCCAGTCCAGCCACGCGTGCGACCAGGCGGGGGCGTCGGCGGGCACGAAGGCGAAGGAGGCCCCGAGCAGGACGCCCCAGACGAGAAGGGCGACGCGCTGGGCGCCGAGCGTGCCAACCGCGGCGAGGAGCGCGGCCAGCGAGAAACCGCAGCCGGCGAAGATCGTCCAGGGCACGGAGCCGCCCCACGACCATGGCACGAGCGCGAGCACCGCCGCGGCGACGGCGAGCACGGACCGCTCACGCGGGGTGAGCGAGGGATCGTGGTGATGGGCAGACTTCGTGCGCATGCGGTTCAGACCAGACCGGCCTGGTAGATGTCGTGGATGCGGATGAGGCCGAGGCAGCGGTTCGTCGCGGCGTCGGTCACGGGCAGCACCGAGATCTGCGAGGGGCGGTCCTCCATCAGGCGGGCGGCCTCGGCGAGGGACATCGGGCCATGGGCGCGGATGGGGTTGGCCGTCATGATGTCGGCAGCGCGCGCGGCGTTGAGGTCGACGCCGCGGCCGAGCGCGCGACGCAGGTCGCCGTCGGTGATCAGGCCGGCGAGCGTGCCGTCCGCGCCGAGCACGCAGGCAGCGCCGTGCGGGTGGCGCGTCATGGCGATGACCGTGTCGCGCAGGGAGTCGCCCGGGCGCGCGCAGGCGCAGCGTTCGAGCGGCTGGAGCGCCTCGCCGACCGTGAGGGTGAGGTTGCGGCCGAGCTGTCCAGCGGGATGGAAGCGGGCGAAGTCGGACGGGCCGAAGCCACGCTTCGTCATGAGCGCCGCCGCGAGCGCGTCGCCGAGCGCGAGGGTCAGCAGCGCGCTGGTGGTCGGGACCAGCCCGAGCGGATCGGCCTCGGGGCGGGCGCCGATGTCGAGGACCACGTCGGCCTGCTCCGCGAGCGGCGAGGAGAAATTGCCGACGATGGCGATGAGCGGGGAGCCGAAGCCGCGCAGGACCGGGATGAGGCGCACCAGCTCGGCGGTGGTGCCGGAGCGGGAGACGAGGATGACCGGATCGCCGGGCTGCAGGATGCCCAGGTCGCCATGGACCGCGTCGGCGGCATGGAGGAAGATGGCGGGCGTGCCGGTGCTGCAGAGCGTCGCGGCGACCTTCTGGCCGATGAGGCCGGACTTGCCGACGCCGCAGACGACGACCTTGCCGCGGTGGGCCGCGATAAGTTCGACCGCGCGCTCAAAGGGCGCGCCGATGCGGGCGGCGAGTTCGGAGAGCGCGGCGGCCTCGGCGGCGAGCAATGCACGGGCGGATTCGAGGGGAGTGGGCATGGAGGGAGAGTGTCGGGTTCAGAAGGGGGAGGAGGGGTGGATTGGAGGCAGTGCGAAGGTGAGATTAGGGACAGGGGCAGGGGCAGGGACAGGGGCAGGAAAATATCCTGAATTGCGGATCTCGGATTTGGGCGACCGTCTCCTAGGTTGGTTCGCTCATATTCAGATACTGAAGTTGCATGCCTGTCCCCGCCCCTGACCCTATCCCTGCCCTTTAAAACACTTTTACACCGCGAAGCTTGGCGCGCCGCACGTGTCACATCATCTTCCGCGCGGCCTCGAGGTCGGCGGGGGTATCGATGGCCACGGGATGGTAGCCGGTGACGACGGTCTGGAAGGTCATGCCGTGCGCGATGAAGCGGAGCTGCTCGAGCGACTCGGCCGCCTCGAGCTCGGTGGCGCCGAGGGCGGGATAGGCGGCGAGGGTGGCGCGGTCGTAGCCGTAGATACCGATGTGCGCCCAGTAATCGCGCCGCGCGGTCCATTCCGCCGGATCGACGCCGCGCAGGTGCGGGACGGGGCTGCGGGAGAAGTAGAGGGCCGAGCCGTCCTCCGCCCGGACGACCTTGACCACGCTGACGGCGAGCAGGCGCTCGGCGTCCGCGATGCGGGAGACCGCGGTGACCAGGCGGCACCCGGTCTCCTTCCAGCGGCTGATGAGTCCGTCGAGCAGCGCGGGCTCGATGAACGGCTCGTCGCCCTGCACGTTGAGGAAGAAATCGCCGGGCAGACGGTCGATCACGCTGGCCATGCGGGCCGTGCCCGAGGGACAGGCCGGATCGGTCATCATGACCTCCGCACCGAAGCCGCGGGCGACGCCGGCGACCTCCTCGGAATCGGTCAGCAGCACGACGCGGTCGGCCATGCGGGCCTGCTTGGCGCGCTCCCAGACATGCTGGACGACGGGCTTGCCGCCGAGGTCGAGCAGGACCTTGCGCGGAAGGCGCGTCGAGGCGAGACGCGCGGGGATGCAGAGGGTGACGGAGGGCATGTTCAGTTCAGGGGGCTGGCTGGCACGGGGGCACGGGGACAAGGGGAAGGGGCGAAGGCTCAGAGAGAGGCCGTGCAAAGGTGAAATTAGGGACAGGGGCGGGGGCAGGTAGGGCTGACCGCCTCGGTCAGCCGCGGTTGAGCGAGGGCGCTCAACCCTACCCAAGGCAATTACTTCTCCGATACCCCATGCCCTGGTTTCACTTTTGCACCTTTGCACCAAGCAGCTGCGGGCTGCGCCGCGCTTCGGCGACGTTAGCGAGATACAAGGCGTAGGTCTCGGCGAGGCCGCGGGGCAGCGGCGACCTGCGCTCGGACGTGATGGCCAAGCGCGTCCCTACCCTTTGCGGCCGGTGATCCGTGAGCTGCTGTCGATCTTGGCGCCGAGGCCGTCGATGAGTGGCACGCCGTGCTCCCGCAGGACTTCGGCCTCGGGGATGTTGCCGGCATGACGGTCGCCGCCCTTGCAGAAGACGGCCGGGTAGCCGAGGCGGGCGGCTTCGGCGAGCAGCAGGTCGAGCGTGGCGCAGACGGAGCCGTCCGAGTCGACGGCGAGCACGGCGCGATCCACGTCACGGAGCGCCGCCACCACCGCCAGGCGGGTCTCCTAGTCGATGAACGCGCGGCCCTTCTTGAGCGCGGCCTGGGCGTCGTTGTTGACGATCACCCACAGGGCGTCGCCCTGCTGGCGCGACAGGGCGATGAGTTCGAGATGGCCGCGGTGGATGGGGTCGAAATAGCCGGAGGTGATGGCGATTTTCATCGTGAAGGAGGCGGGATTCGGGAGACCTGCGCAGGCTGCCGCCCGTGCCGGAAGGTTCGGCGGCACGCAAAGAAGCGGAAGGACTGTCACCGGCCGGGCCGGCGGAAAACGGGAGTCAGGCCTCCGGAGGAGGCAGGAGGAGAGGCGCGAGCTCGAGGGCGCGGCCGTTCCAACGGTTGAGTCGGCCCAGGCGCTCGAGCACCTCAGGTGAGGCGCCCTCGGCGGCGGCCGCCTCTTGGACGCGGCGGAGCACGGGCGTGGACTGCTCGAGGGCGGGCAGCACCTGGCTGCGCAGGAGATTGACGAGCGAAGTGGCAAGCGAGGGGGTGGGCTGCCAGCGTTCGCGGCGGGACCCGGCGGCCCGGACCGACAGGATCATCCCATGGTCGCGGAGGAAGCGAAGCCCCTGGCTGACCGAGCCCTTGCTCATGCCCAGCCGGGCCTGAATGCGGTCAAAGTCCAACGGCTGGGAGGACCCATACAGCAGGGCGTAGATTTCCGCAATCGAGCGGGGGACCCCAAGAATCCCGGCCATTCTCACAAAAAAAAGAGCCAACTCAGCCTCGTGGGGCTTGAGGTCGGCCGGGCGGGGACGGCGAGGTCGACGGGCGCTCCTGGAAGAAGGGGGCGTCATGCGGGAGGGGACCGAAGGGGCGAGGGTCGGTCATACTTCAGTTTTTTTTGAACCATGACAAGCCCCATTTCTAATTTCATGGCCCTCCCGGCTGGACTGAGTCCGGGGTAAAGCTTCCCGCCTGGCGCCCCCTTGGGGATTCGAACCCCAGTTACCTCAGTGAAAACGAGGTGTCCTGGACCGGGCTAGACGAAGGGGGCGGTCGGCGAAAGTGGAAGAGAAATAAGCCCCCGCCCTCGGGTCAAGTTTTTAGGGGTCAACGCCCGAAAAGGCTCCGGTCTTCGATCGGATTGGCCGGCCGGGGGCCCCGCAGGTGGGCGTATTTGGCGAGGACATAGCCGCCCCAGGCCGCGGTGCCGACGAATGCCAGAAGGAACAGCAGGACCTTGATCCTCGAAGTGGGCTTGGGAGCGTCGGATCCGGGCATGCACTCATGATTGGGGTGAATACGCTCTTGGCAACAAGGGGTGTTTTTACAGATGTATTTACACCCCCGCCCCGCCCCGGACGGACACAACCTCCCATTTCTGTGAGAACGAAGCAGAAGCCCCTCGTGGCCATCGTCGCCGACGACCGAGCCCTCTGCGCGGAGCTGGCGGGGCAGATGGACGAAGCCGGCTTCTCGCACCAGACCTTCCACAAGGGGGCCACGGCGCTGCGCTTCCTCGAGGAGCACCACGTGCACCTCGTCCTCATGGAGCCCTTCCTTCAGGACGTGGGCGGCTTCGAGGTGCTCGGGCGCATCCGCCGCAGCCCCGTGGGGCCGGCCGTCATCATGATCTCCGGCGCCAGGGGCTCGGCCAACATCGCGCGCGCGCTCGACGCCGGGGCCGACGACTACGTGTGCCTGCCGCACGAGGCCGAGGAGCTGGCGGCCCGCATGCGCGCCGTGCTGCGCCGCACCGAGACCTCGGGCGACAACCGCCTCACCAGCAACGCCGCCCTGGCGACCGGCGTGTTCCGCTTCAACGGCGTCGAGGTGCATCCCGAACGCCTTGAGATCACGGCGTCGGGCCGATCCTCCAAGGTCGGACGCAAGGAAATCGGCATCCTCTGCCACCTGCACGCCAACCCGGGCGTGATTGTCAGCCGCCACGGACTCATCCACGCGGTGTGGGGCGTGCACGCCGACGTGCGCAGCCGGTCGCTCGACCAGTACGTGGCCAAGCTGCGGACGGCCTTCGGCCGGCTGGGCCGGGGGCTGGAGTGCCTGCGCACGATCCATGGCATCGGCTACTGGTATGAGCCGGCCGAAGAGGCGCCCAAAGGGCCGGCCGAGGAACGGAGACCGCGCCGCCTGGCTTGATTCCGGCCGGAAGTCCGCACATTGAAGGCACGATGAAGATCAAGTGCTACCTCAAGCCCAGCTGCGGCTGGAGCAACGGCGTCCGGGCGATCATGCAGAAATACGGCCTCGCCTACGAGGACGTGGACATCATCGGCAACCCCGCCAACTACGCCGAGATGGTCGAGCGTTCCGGGCAGCGGCTCTCGCCCTGCGTGGAGATCGACGGCGTGCTGCTCCCCGACGTCTCCGGCGCCGAAGTCGAACATTACCTGCTCGCCAACGGGCTGGTGAAGCCGAACGACGTCGCGCCCGCGGCCCCCACCGACGCGCCCTGCTCCGACGAGCAGCACGCGCAGATGAAGGTGAAGGGCATCCGCTTCTTCTGAGGCGTCAGGCCGGACGTCCGGCGGCGAAGTCGGCGAGAGAATCAGCGACCCACTGGCGCTGCTCAGCGGTCAGCTCCGGGAAGATCGGGACGCTGAGGACCTCGGCGGCCAGCCGCTCGGAGACCGCGCAGGTCTCGGCCCCGCGGCCCACGTCACGGAAACACTCCTGGCGATGGAGCGGGACCGGGTAGTAGATCTCGCAGCCGATCCTGCGCGCGGTCAGGAAGGCCTTGAGTTCGTCGCGACGGCCGCCCGGGACGCGGAGCGTGAACTGGTTCCAGATGCCCTGGCCGGAGAAGTCGACCGGCAGGAGCACCTTCGCGGCCTCGTCGGCGCCGGGGCGGTTCTCCGCGACGCCCAGCGCGTCCCTGAGCGCGGCGTGATAGAAGTTCGCGTTGCCCGACCGGGCGCAATTGTACTCGGGCAGACGGGGAAGCTTGACGTGGAGCATCGCCGCCTGGAGCGGATCCATGCGGAAATTGGCCCCCACCTCGCGGTGGTAGTACTTAGGCTGCATGCCGTGCACGCGCAGGACGCGGGCGCGCTCGGCGAGCGCGTCGTCCTGCGTGGTGACGAGGCCGGAGTCGCCCATGCCGCCGAGGTTCTTGGAGGGGAAGAAGCTCGTGGCGCCGAAGTCTCCGACGGACATCGTCGCGCGCCCTTCCCAGCGGGCGCCCATCGACTGTGCAGCGTCCTCGACGACGCGGATCCCGTGGGCGGACGCGAAAGACCGGAGCGCGCCGAGGTCGAGCGACTGGCCAAAGAGATGCACCGGCATGATCGCGCGCGTGCGCGGACCGACCTTCCGGGCGGCATCCGCAAGGTCGATGTTGAAGTGATGCGGATCGACGTCGACCCAGACCGGCGTGGCGCCGAGGCGGGAGACCGAGCCGGCGGTGGCGAAGAACGTGAACGACGGGATGAGGACCTCGTCGCCCTCGCTCACGTCGAGCGCCATGAGGGCGAGCAGCAGCGCGTCGGTGCCGGAGGAGACTCCGAGCGCGTGCTTCACGCCGAGGAACGAGGCGCAGTCCTTCTCGAAGGCCTCGAGGCGCGGCCCCATGATGAACTGGTTGGAGGTAACGACCTCGCGGAAGGCCTGCTCGAACGCCGACGCGAGGGCGCGATTCTGCGGGCCGAGGTCGAGAAGCGGGACCGTGATCATCCAGTGACGCTTCTCCCACCGCGGCCCGTGACGGGCAACATCATTCCGGGCGGCGCGAGCGCAGCACGAGGAACGCGCCCGCGGCCGCGAGCGGGAGCGTCCAGAACTGCCCCGCGGTGAGCCCGAGAAGATGTCCGTCCTCGGGCGCGCGGAACGCCTCGCAGACGATGCGGGCCGCCGAGTAAAGGAGGAGGAACTCGCCCGCGGCGCGACCGGGCGGCAGGCGCCGCGGGTAACGCCAGACCATCCAGAGGAGGGGCAGTAGGCCCTCGCCGAAAGCCTCGTAGAGCTGCGAAGGATGCCGGGGCTCCGGCCCTTCCCGCGGGAAGACGACCGCCCACGGCACGCCGGTGGGACGGCCGACCAGCTCGGCGTTGACGAAGTTCGCCAGGCGGCCGAAGAGGATGCCGGCGGGCGTGGCCGCGCAGACGAGGTCACCGACGGCGAGGAAGGACGTCCGTCGCGTGCGCGCGAACCAGAGGCAGGCGAGCGTGACGCCGAGGAAGCCTCCGTGGCTGGCCATGCCGCCCTGCCAGACGCGGAAGACCATCAACGGGTCGGCCGCGAACGCCTCCCGCGCGTAGAGCAGGACGTGGCCGAGCCGCCCGCCGCCCACCACGCCGACCATGAGCGCCGTCATGAGCGCGGATTCGTCGACGCCGTCGCGCAACGGCGTCACGCCGGCCCGGCGCCAGCGGCCGAAGAGCCAGGCGGCGAGCAGGAAGCCGGCCGCGTAGGCCAATCCGTACCAGTGGACGCCGCCCAGCGGCCAGCCCTCGGGGAAGCGGAAGGCGACCGGGTCGAGGTCGTGCACCCAGAAGGCGAGCGCGGGGGTCATGCCTAACGGGGCGCCTCGGGGCCGTCCTTGCGACGCGGGACGCGGTGGCCGCGCTGGCGTGCGAGCTCACGCATGTCGGGATGCGGGTCATCCTTCTCGTAGATCTCCACGCCGAGCAGCGACTCGAACACGTCCTCGAGCGTGATGACGCCGGAGAAGGCGCCGAACTCGTCGACGACCACGGCGAGGTGCTGGTGGGCGCGGACGAGGTCGTTGAGGGCGTCGGAGAGCGTCGCGGTCTCGGGCACGAAATGGGCCTTGCCCATGAGGTCACGCACGCACGCGTCCCGCCGGCCCTCGCCCGCGGCCTTGAGCAGGTCGCGACGGCGGACGACGCCGACGATGCGGTCGGCGCCGCCTTCCCAGACGGGCAGGCGTCCGTGCGGGACGCTGGGGTGCATGCGGAGCACGTCGGTGACGGTCAGGCCGGCCTCGAGCGAAGTGACGACGGAGCGGGGCGTGAGCACCTGCGAGACCGGGATGTCATCGAGGCGCACCGCGTTGGCGACGAGGTTGCTCTCGGCCTGGGTGATGCGTCCTTCGCGGGCGGCGGCACGCGCGAGGCTGCCGATCTCGACGTCGCCGCGGTCCACACCGGGCTCCTCGGCCGGGGCGAGCGAATCGTGCAGCCGGCCGAGGCGGCGAAGCAGTCGGGCCGCAGCGCGGGCCACCGAGAGGAAGGGGACGACGCGCGGGGCGAGGTCCCGGCGGAAATGCACGCCCACCTTGCGCGGCAGCATGACCGCCAGCCAGGCGAGGAAGAGCGAGACCGCCGTCGCGCCGAGGACCGTCAGCAGGGCCGGAGCCCAGCCGTCTCCGAGGCGGGGCAGGACCGTGCCGCCGATGAGGCAGCCGCCGAGCAGGGCGCTGAGGCCGACGAGCGCAACGACGAGCAGGTCGAAGGCCGCGAGAGTGTTGCCGTGGTCGGAGCGCGAGCGATCAAGGGACACGGCCGCCTTAGCGTCACGGGTACGCAGGTCCTCCAGCTCGGCGTGGGTGAGGGCGGAGACGACGCCCCCGACGAGCGAGAAGGCGGCGGCGAGGCCGTTCAGGAGCGCGAAGGCGGGCCAGAGCGTCCAGGAATCCATCGACGGAGGATTAGGAACGCGGAGGCCGCTTGGCGAGGGCGAATCCCGACGTTGACCGCCGGCGCGCGCGAAGGGA
>JBJTTY010000021.1:0-6927 GCA_046080425.1 Verrucomicrobiota bacterium | reverse complement strand
GCGGTCGCACTCACGGGCGGCGCCGCGGCCTTCATTGACGGCCCAGACCACGAGGGACTGTCCGCGACGGCAATCGCCCGCCGCGAAGACACCGGGGACGTTGGTCGTGAACTTGCCGTGCTCCGCCTTGACGTTGGAGCGGGCGTCACGTTCGAGACCGAGGGACTCCAGGAGCGGCTGTTCGGGTCCGAGGAATCCCATGGCGAGCAGGACCAGCTGGGCCGGCATCACCTTTTCCGTTCCCGGAACCTTCTGGGGACCGAAGACGCCCTTGTCATCCTTCTTCCATTCGACTTGGACGGTATGGACGGCCTTCACCTGGCCCTTTTCGTCGGCCTCCACCTTGGTGGCCGTGGTGAGATAGACGCGGGGGTCGGCGCCGAACTTCGCGGCGGCCTCCTCCTGGCCATAGTCGACCTTGTAGGTCTTGGGCCACTCCGGCCAGGGATTATCCTTGGCGCGGGTGAGAGGCGACTTCGCCATGATTTCGACCTGGGCGACCGAACGGCAGCCGTGGCGGAGCGAGGTGCCCACGCAGTCCGTGCCCGTATCACCGCCGCCGATGATCACGACATCCTTGCCCTTGGCGCTGATGGTCGAGTCCGGAGCCTTGCCGTCGAGGAGGTTCTTGGTGTTGGCGCGGAGGAACTCCATCGCGAAGTGAACGCCCTGGGCGGCGCGGCCGTCGACCGTGAGGTCGCGCGGCTTGGTGGCGCCGGTGCAGATGACGACCGCGTCGAACTCCTTGCGGAGCCTATCGACCGGCAGGTCCTGCCCGACGTTCACACCGCAGCGGAAGGTGACGCCTTCGTCTTCGAGGAGCCTGATGCGACGCAGGACGACCTCCTGCTTGTCGAGCTTCATGTTCGGGATGCCGTACATGAGCAGGCCTCCCGGACGGTCGTCGCGTTCGAAGACCGTGACGTTGTGCCCGGCGTAATTGAGCTGGGCGGCGGCGGAGAGGCCGGCGGGACCGGAGCCCACGACCGCGACCTTCTTGCCCGTGCGCCGTGCCGGGGGGCGGGCCTGCACCCAGCCGTTCTCCCAACCCTTGTCGATGATCGAGACCTCGATGTTCTTGATCGTGACGGGCGGGCGGCTGATGCCCACCACGCAGGATCCTTCGCAGGGGGCGGGGCAGACGCGACCCGTGAACTCGGGGAAGTTGTTCGTGCGGTGCAGGCGTTCGAGCGCCTCCTGCCAGAGACCCTTGTAGACGAGGTCGTTGAACTCGGGGATCAGGTTGTTGATCGGGCAGCCGCTGGCCATGCCGCCGATGAGCTTGCCCGTGTGGCAGAAGGGCACGCCGCAGTCCATGCAGCGGGAGCCCTGCGTGCGCAGTTTGGCCTCATCGTGGTGGTTGTGGATCTCCTTCCAGTCGCCGATGCGCGTGATCGCGTCGCGGTCCTTGGGGAGTTCGCGCTGGAACTCGATGAATCCGGTAGGTTTTCCCATGGTGTGAAGCTTTCGGCGGTTCGGGTTCAGCCTCCGCCCACGCGGGCCTCGTCGCGGGCGTTGATTTCGAAGGCCTCCTGCAGGGCGGCGTCGCCGCTGAGACCCTTGGCCTGGGCGGCCGCGATGGCCTGGAGCACGCGCTTGTAATCCTTGGGCATGACCTTGACGAACTTGCCCGAGGCGGACTTCCAGTCGGCGAGGAGCGACTTGGCGCGCTCACTGCCGGTGAGTTCGGCGTGCCGCTGGACGATGCCGCGGAGCTCCTCGGCGTCCTTCTCGTCGGGTTTCTCGAGGCCGACCATCTGCTTGTTGCAGCGGGAGGCGAAGTCGCCCCTGTCGTCGTAGACGTAGGCCACGCCTCCGCTCATGCCGGCGGCGAAATTGCGACCGGTCGCGCCGAGGACGACCACGCGGCCCCCCGTCATGTATTCGCAGCCGTGGTCGCCCACGCCTTCGACCACCGCGGTGACGCCGGAGTTGCGCACGCAGAAGCGTTCGCCGGCGACGCCGCGGAAGTAGGCTTCGCCCGACGTCGCACCGTAGAGCGCGACGTTGCCGAGCAGGATGTTCTCGTGGGCGGGGAAGGTCGCCTTGGCGTCGGGGTAGACGATGACGCATCCGCCCGAGAGGCCCTTGCCCACGTAGTCGTTGGCGTCGCCCTCGAGTTCGATGGTCACGCCCTTGGGCACGAAGGCCCCCAGGCTCTGTCCAGCGCTGCCCTTGAGCTTGATGTGCACCGTGCCGTCGGGAAGGCCGTCGGGGTGGCGCTTGGTGATCTCATTGCCCAGGATCGTGCCGACCACGCGCTGGGTGTTGCGGATGGGCAGCTCAAGGCGGACCTTGCCGCCCTTTTCGAAGGCGGGGCGACACTTTTCGAGCAGCACGGAGAGGTCCATGCCCTTCTCGAGGCCGTGGTCCTGCTTTTCAGTACAGAAGCGACCGACTTCGGGGCCGACTTCTGGCTGGTGAAGCAGCTTGGAAAGGTCGACGCCCTTGAGCTTCCAGTGGTCGACGGCCTTGCGGGCCTCGAGCACGTCGGTGCGTCCGACCATCTCGTTGAGGGTGCGGAAGCCGAGGGAGGCCATGATTTCGCGGACCTCCTGGGCGATGAACTTCATGAAGTTCACCGCGTGGGCGGGATCTCCGGTGAAGTTCTTACGCAGTTCGGGATCTTGGGTGGCGACGCCGACCGGGCAGGTGTTCAGATGGCAGACGCGCATCATGATGCAACCCAGCGTCACGAGCGGGGCGGTGGCGAATCCGAATTCCTCTGCGCCGAGAAGGGCGGCGACGACGACGTCACGGCCGGTCTTCAGCTGACCGTCGGTCTCGACCACGATGCGCGAACGAAGACGGTTGAGGACGAGGGTCTGATGGGTCTCGGCGAGGCCGAGTTCCCAGGGTAGGCCGGCGTGCTTGATCGAGGTCTGCGGGGAGGCCCCCGTGCCGCCGTCGAAACCGGAGATGAGGACGACGTCTGCGTGCGCCTTGGCGACCCCGGCCGCGATGGTGCCGACGCCCACTTCGGAGACGAGCTTCACGGAGACGCGCGCCTCGCGGTTGGCGTTCTTAAGGTCGTGGATGAGCTCCGCGAGGTCCTCGATGGAGTAGATGTCGTGGTGCGGGGGAGGGGAGATGAGGCCCACGCCCGTGGTGGAGTGGCGGGTCTTGGCGATCCAAGGATAGACTTTCGCGCCCGGGAGCTGTCCGCCTTCGCCCGGTTTGGCGCCCTGCGCCATCTTGATTTGGATCTCGCGGGCGTTGGTCAGGTAATTGCTGGTGACGCCGAAGCGGCCCGAGGCGACCTGCTTGATCGCTGAGTTCTTGGAGTCCCCCTGCTCGTTGGTCCAGGTGAAGCGCTCGGGGTCCTCACCGCCTTCTCCGGTGTTGGACTTGCCGCCGATGCGGTTCATCGCGATGGCGAGGCTCTCGTGGGCTTCCTTGGAGATGGAGCCGTAGCTCATGGCGCCCGTCTTGAAACGGCGCAGGATGGATTCGACCGGTTCGACCTCCTCGATCGGCACGGGCTGCCGGGGCTTGAAGCCGAGGAGTCCGCGGAGCGTGAACACCTGGGCCTGCTGGTCGTTGACCAGGCCGGAGTAGACTTTGAAGGTCTCGTAGTTGCCGGTGCGGACGGCCTTCTGGAGGGAGTGGATGACCTGGGGGCTGAAGAGGTGGGCCTCGCCTTCGCTGCGCCACTGGTAGTCGCCGCCGACGCCCAGGGTGGCCGGGGTGTCGACGCGCTCGGGGTAGGCGATGCGGTGGCGGGAGAGCGTCTCCTCGGCGACGGCCTCGAGGTCGGCGCCCTCGATGCGGGAGGGCGTGCCCACGAAGTAGCGGTCGACGACCGACTGGCGGAGTCCGACGCACTCGAAGATCTGGGCGCCGAGGTAGCTGTGGATGGTCGAGATGCCGATCTTGGAGGCCACCTTGACGATGCCCTTGGTGGCGGCCTTCACGAAGTTCTTGCAGGCGGTGTAGTGATCGACGCCCACCAGCAGCTTCTGGCGGATCATGTCGTCGAGGGTCTCGAACGCGAGGTAGGGGTTGATGCCAGCGCAGCCGTAGCCGATGAGCGTGCAGAAGTGGTGGACTTCGCGGGGCTCGCCCGACTCGAGAATGAGGCCCACCTTGGTGCGCTTGCCTTCGCGGATGAGGTGGTGGTGGAGGCCGGAGACGGCCAGCAGGGCCGGGATGGCGGCCTTGTCGCGGCCGACGCCGCGGTCGCTCAGGATGATGAGGTTGATGCCGGCGTCGATGTGCAGCGAGGCCTGCTTGCAAAGGTCTTCCATCGCCTGCTCGAGGCCCTTGGCTCCCGACTTCGCGTCGAAGAGCGTGGGCACGATGACGGATCGGAAGTGTCCGTGCGCGACGTGCCGCAGCTTGGCGAGCTCCTCGTTGGTGAGGATGGGGGAGGGCAGCTCGATCAGGTGGGCGCTCTCAGGACGCGGGTCGAGCAGGTTTCGTTCCGGGCCGATGGTCGTGACGGACGAGGTGACGATCTCCTCGCGGATGCAGTCGATGGGCGGGTTGGTGACCTGCGCGAAGAGCTGCTTGAAGTAATCGTAGAGTAGCTTCGACTGGTTGGACAGCACGGCCAGGGGGATGTCGGTGCCCATCGAACCGATGGCCTCGACCCCGTCCTTGCCCATGGGGACCATGAGCTTGCGCAGGTCTTCGAAGGTGTAGCCGAAGGCCAGCTGGCGTTGCAGGACCGTGGAATGGTCGGGGCCGGGGACCTCCTTGGCGTCGGCGATGTCCGCGAGCTTGATCAGGTTCTTGTCGAGCCACTCGCGGTAGGGCTTCTGCTTGGCGTAGCGTGCCTTGACCTCGTCGTCCGCGACGATGCGTCCCTCGCTCATGTCGACGAGGAACATGCGTCCCGGCTGCAGGCGTCCCTTGCTGGCAACGTTGGCGGGATCGACGGGCAGCACGCCGGCTTCGGAGCCCATGATGACGTAGTCGTCCTTGGTGACGTAGTAACGGGAGGGACGCAGACCGTTGCGGTCGAGGGTGGCGCCGATCATCGTTCCGTCGGTGAAGACGACCGAGGCGGGGCCGTCCCACGGCTCCATGAGGCAGGACTGATACTCGTAGAAGGCCTTCTTCTCCGGGCTCATCGACTCATGGCCGATCCAGGGCTCCGGAATCATCATCATCATCGCCTCAGGCAGCTCGCGTCCGCCCATGACCATGAGCTCGAGGACGTTGTCGAACATGGCGGAGTCGGAACCGTTCGGGTTCACGACCGGCTTGATCTTCTCGATGTCCTTGCCGAATAGCGGGCTGGCCAGCAGGGGTTCGCGCGCCTTCATCCAGTTCACGTTGCCGCGCAGGGTGTTGATCTCGCCGTTGTGCGCGATGTAGTGATAGGGGTGCGCGCGTTCCCAGCTAGGGAAGGTGTTGGTGGAGAAGCGCGAGTGGACGAGCGCGAGCGCGGTGTCCATCGACTTGTCCGCCAGGTCGGGGAAGTACTGTCCGACCTGCTCGGGCATGAGCATGCCCTTGTAGATGACGGTGCGGCAGGAGAAGGAGCAGGAGTAGTAGTGTCCGTCCTGTCCGGAGGCGCGAAGCCGGTTGTGAGCCTGCTTGCCGACGACGTAGAGCTTGCGTTCGAAGTCCTGGTCGGTGGCGCAGGATGCGGGTCGTCCCAGGAAGAGCTGACGGATGCAGGGCTCGCTGGCGACGGCGGTCTTTCCGAGGGTCCGGTTGACGGTGGGGACGGTGCGCCAGCCGAGGACGGCGAGTCCTTCCTGAGCGGCGAGTTCTGCGAGCACGGCTTCGGACTTCGCGCGGACCTTGTCGTCGGGGGAGAGGTAGAGCATGCCCACGCCGTATTGCCCCGGCTTGGGGAGCGACTTTATACCCGCTTCGGGACAGACCTTGGTGAAGAAGGCGTGGGGGAGCTGGATCAGGATGCCGGCGCCGTCTCCGGTGTTGGTCTCGCAGCCGCAGGCGCCGCGGTGATCGAGGTTCACCAGGATGGTCAGGGCCTGCTGGATGATGTCGTGAGAACGCTTGCCCTTCATCTGGCAGACGAAGCCGACGCCGCAGGCGTCGTGTTCGAACTGGGGGTCATAAAGACCCTGCTTGGGGGGGAGTCCGTTATGCATCATCTGGTTGTGGTCGGAAAGGTGTCGGAAATGGGTCAGGGACCGACCTGCGGACGCTGGGAAAGTCCGCGAGACAGTTAAATCTAGTGGGCAATAATTCCCCCCTGTCAAAAGCAACTTTAAGGTTGTCCGGACGGGTCCTCGGAGGGTCGTGGAGAGGCTGCCGCAGGTGCGGCATGCGCTTGCCGAGCTTTGGGCTTTTTCTGAGAAAAAACCGCCATCCCGAAGACCCCTTCTGGGCTCTCCCGTTGACATCGGTCGTCGGTGCGGCGGTCTTCAGACTCGGATGAGGTCCGACAATGAGCTCTACCGTCAGCTGAGGGCGTTGCCCGCCGGTAGGCTCCTCGCCGAGGAGGTGCCGGCGTTCGACCGCCTGCAGGGTCGTGAGCGGGTCGCCCGCGTCGCCCTGATCCGAGCGGTCGGCACGGTCGTCTCGGCCTGTCGGGACGAGCGTCTCAAGGCCGCGGCACGGGACTGGCTGAGGGGCCTGATGAAGGATCCGGAGGAGAAGGTGAGGCGATATGCCGCCGCTGCTCTGCCCAAGTTCGCCTCCGGAGCCGCCGAGGAGTCGGCGATCCTGGACGCGCTCAAGGTCAGCGGCGAGGAGAGGGAACGCCGCAGGCTGGCCGAGGCCCTTGAGAAGGTCGGCGGCGAAGCGACGCTCAGGGCCGTCGAGGCCGGCGAAACCTCCGAGGTCTCGGTCCGCAAGGTCAAGGCCGGCATTGCCCGCAAGTCGGGCGGCGTCTCCGCCAGGATCGACGTGCGCATTCCGTTTCGCCCCGGATCCACGGTGCATCTGCGCTGCCGTCGCGGGCTGGAGTCCTTCGTGGCCGAAGAGACGGCCGGTTCGCCCTTCAAG
>JBJTTY010000020.1:0-4477 GCA_046080425.1 Verrucomicrobiota bacterium | reverse complement strand
ACACCCATGAGTCGTTGGTGATGCCGAAGAAACGCCCGAAGCTCGACGCCAAGATCATCGCTGATTTCACCGAATGGGTGAACCGTGGCGCGCCTGACCCACGCCTGAAAGCCCCGGAGGACTCCATCACCCCCGCCTGGTCCGACCTTCTGCAGGTCCGGAGGAACTGGTGGAGTTTCCAGCCGATCACCGCGCCCGCAGTGCCGGCCGGCCGGGCCGAGAGCCCGATCGACCGCTTCCTCGACGCGAAACTCGCCAGCGCCGGCATCACGCCCGCCGCTCCGGCCGACAAGGCCACCCTCCTCCGTCGCGCGACCTATGTGCTGACGGGCCTGCCGCCGACGCCCGCCGAGATCGCCGCTTTCGAGGCCGACGCCTCGCCTGACGCCTACGCCAAAGTCGTCGACCGCCTGCTGGCTTCGCCCCGCTATGGTGAACACTTCGCCCGTCACTGGATGGATCTCGTCCGCTACTCCGACACGCACGGCAGCGAAGGCGATCCCGCCATCCCGCAGGCCTGGCGCTACCGCGATTACCTGATCCGCGCCTTCAACACCGACGTCCCCTACGACCAGTTCGTCCGCGAACAGCTCGCGGGCGACCTGCTTAAGACCCCGCGCCTCAACCCATCCGAACAACTGAACGAGTCCATCCTCGGCACCGGCCACTTCCGCATGATCGAACACGGCTACCAGCCGGTCGACACGGTCGATGAGCAGGTCCGCAACGTCGACAACCAGATCGACGTGATCAGCAAGACGTTCCTCGGCCTCACGGTCTCGTGCTCCCGCTGTCACGACCACAAGTTCGACGCCATCAGCCAGGCCGACTTCTACGCCTTCTACGGCATCCTCGCCTCCAGCCGGCCCGGTCAGGTCACGGTGGACGCACCAGACAGGCTCGACGCAGAACGTGACCGACTGACCGGGATCAAGGCCGCCATCAGGGCCGAACTTTCGGGTCTCTGGAGGGACCAGGCCGCAGCCATCCCGGATTCAATCGAACGGATGCGCAATGCCGCGAAGGAAACGGCCGCCCTTCGCGAGGAGCTGACCCAGATCGAGTCGCAGCTGTCCGCCGAATCCTTCCGCCGCCGGCTGAACGCCAAGGACACGAGCGGCCCCACCCCCGACCATTGGTGGACTTTTGAGAAGGACGCCAAGGACCTCGTGGGCGGCCTGGACGCCGAACTCAGGGGCGGCGCCAAGCTGTCCGACGGACGCCTGACGCTCAAGGGGGACGGAGCCTTCGCCCGCGCGGGCGCCAGCAAGCGACCCTTCACCACCAAGACCCTGGAGGCCTGGGTGTCCCTCCCGACGCTCGACCAGCGCGCGGGCGGCGTGCTCACCGTCCAGTCCGTCGGCGGAGGCGTCTTCGACTCCATCGTCTTCGCCGAGAAGCAGCCCCGACGCTGGATGGCAGGCAGCAACAACGGCGTGCGCAGCGCCAATGTCGAAGGGCCGGCCGAGAACGCCGCACCCGGACGCCTGACGCACGTCGCCGCGACCTACGGAATCGACGGACGCATCACGCTCTACCGCGACGGCGAACCCTACGGACGCTCCTACGTGCCCGAGGGCAATCCGAACAGATTGCAGGGCTTCCCCGCAGGACGGACGGAAATCCTGTTCGGCTGCCGTCATACGGGCGGAGGCAACGCATTCCTCAAGGGTGAGATCGAAGAGGCGCGGCTCTACCACGTCGCGCTTTCCGCCGATGAGGTTCGCCATTCCTTCAAGGCGGGCGTGCTCAAGGGCGAGATCGGCGGAGCTCCAGCCGACGACGATGCGGTCAAAGCCATGAGGACGCGGGCTGAAGCGCTCCGCGCCGCCATCGACCGACTTGAGGCCCCTTTCAGAGGCATGCTGGAGGGACTCGCGCGCGGCGAGACCGACCCCGACCACCCCCTGCACGCCTCGACGATGCTGAGGGTCGGCTTCCAACCCAAGCCGGGCAAGACGGCGCCGCGGGAACCCGACTGGGACCTCTCCGGAGAAGCCGCCGACACTTGGATGCGCCACGGCAACGGCATCGCCCATCGGGCCGCTCCGGGCGAGTTCCGCATAGAACCCGACGGCGCCGTCGCCGTCCGACGCATCCTGCCCTCGGGATTCCATTCGCACACCCTGTCCACGCGACACTCCGCCGTGCTCACCTCGCCGCGTTTCAAGGTGACTTCGGATTTCCTGAGCATCCAGGCCTCGGGCAAGGGGGCCACGGTGCGGCTCATCCCGGACAACTACCCCATCTCACCGGGGGGATCCCGCTTCCCTAAGGCCAAGCTGGATTCCGACAGCCCGACATGGGTGACCTTGGACACGGCGTATCGCAAAGGGTCCTACGCCTACCTTGAATTCACCCTGCCGGCCGACTCCACCAATCCGGAAGGCAAGGATGAGGACCTTGGCTGGTACGGCGTGCGCCAGGTCGTCTTCCATCATCGACGCGAGGACGGACCGAAGGGACAGGCGACCGTCGCGCCCACGCCCGTCTTTCCCACCGCGCAGGACGCCGCCATAGCGATCTCGGAGGCGGCCTACGCCTGGGGCAAGGGCGGCGCGGATGAGGCGCAGGCCGCGCTCCTCGACGCCGCGCTGCGTCACGGCCTCATCGACGGTTCCGCCAGCGCATCCCCCAAACTGGCGGAACTCGTGAAGGAGTATCGGCAGGTCGAAGGCGGCATCGCCCCGCCACGCCGCGCCCCGGGCCTGCTTGAGGCGGCCGGATTCAACCAGCCGCTCTACGCCCGAGGCGACCACAACCGCCCCGAATCCGCGATACCCAGACGTTACCTCGAGGCCTTCGACGCGTCACCCTTCCGGTCGGACGGAAGCGGCAGGCTCGAGCTCGCCGGCAAGATCGCGTCAGCCGACAATCCGCTGACCTCCCGCGTGATGGTAAACCGCCTCTGGCATCACGTCTTCGGACGGGGCCTCGTCGGAACGGTGGACAACTTCGGACGGCTGGGCGACCTGCCCACGCATCCCGAACTGCTCGATCATCTCGCGGCGAAGTTCATCGCCGACGGTTGGTCGGTGAAACGGATGCTGCGAACCCTGGTGCTCACCGAGGCCTTCCGTCGCGACTCGGCCCCGACCGAGTCCGCACGGGCCAAGGATCCCGCCAACGATCTGCTCTCCCACATACGCGTGCGCCGACTGAGCGGCGAATCCCTGCGCGACACGCTCATCCTGCTGGCAGGACGCCTTGAACACCGGATGTACGGTCTCGGCGACAACGCCCTCGCGAATCCGACCGACCAGACCCGTCGAAGCGTCTACCTGACCATCCGTCGCAACACCCTCAACCCGCTCATCACCACGTTCGACGGTCCCAAGCCGTTCACGACCGTCGGACGTCGCGACGCCACGAACGTGCCTGCGCAGTCGCTGACGCTGCTGAACAACCCCTTCGTCATCGACGCCGCCAAGCAATGGGCGAAGACCCTCGATCCTCAGAAGCCCGACGCCGTCGATGTCGATACGCTCTTCCTCCAAGCCCTCGCCCGCAAGGCCTCGTCCGCCGAGCAGTCCGCGGCGGCGCGCTACCTCGCCGACCTCAAGGTCACGCACGCCGATCAGCCGGCGATGGTCTGGGTGGACTTCGCCCAGTCGGTCCTCAACCTCAAGGAGTTCCTTTATCTCCGATAACATGCACCCGCTCACCCGCCGCGAACTGCTCCGCCGCTGCTCCCTGGGCTTCGGCGGCGTCGCCCTGTCCGGTCTGCTCTCCTCGCCCACCTTCGGTGCCGAATCCGCCGGCAAGCGCCCGCTCAAGGCGAAGGCCAAGCACGTCATCTTCTGCTATATGTCCGGCGGCGTCTCGCACGTCGACTCCTTCGATCCCAAGGCCGCCCTCGCCAGGCTGAACGGCAAGCCGATGCCGGTGCCGGTCCAGCGCACGGTCTTCAACAACAACGGCAACATTATGGGCAGCCCGTGGGAAGCCAAGCGCTACGGCCAGTCGGGCATCGAGATGACCAACCTCTTCCCGAAGATCGCGGAGTGCGCCGACGACCTGACCGTGGTCCGCTCGATGACGAGCAAAGTCAGCGAGCACGCGCAGGGGAATTACTTCTTCCACACCGGCTTCCCGTTCATGGGGCACCCCAGCGCCGGAGCCTGGATGACGTACGGACTGGGCACCGAGAACCAGAACCTCCCGGGCTTCGTCGTCCTGCAGAGCGGCAACGCCGGCATCCCGCACGGCGGCGTCGGCCTCTTCAACAACGGCTACCTGCCGGGCCAGCACCAAGCCTCCGTCATCAAGGCCGACGGCGCCCTGCCCTTGGCGAACATCAAGCCCGGCGAAGCCGACGCCGCCCAGCGCCGACGCCTCGGCTTCATCCACGAGGTTGACCAGGCCTTCGCCGAAGCGTCCCGCGAGCCGCAGGTCGAAGCGGCGATCCGTAATTACGAGACCGCCTACCGCATGCAGGCAGCCGTCCCCGAGATCTGCGACCTCAGCGGGGAGTCCG
>JBJTTY010000019.1:0-11848 GCA_046080425.1 Verrucomicrobiota bacterium | reverse complement strand
GGCGGCAAGCGCATGAAGGACCACTTCCGCTTCGCGGCCGCCTACTGGCACGTGATGCGCAACGGCCTGGCCGACCCCTTCGGCGCGGGCACCGCGCTCATGCCCTGGGACGACGGATCCGATTCCCTCGACAACGCCCTGCGCCGCGTCCCGGTCTTCTTCGAGTTCCTCGAGAAGTGCGGCATCGACCACTACTGCTTCCACGACCGTGACGTCGCCCCCGAGGGCGCCACGCTCAAGGAGACCCACGCCAACCTCGCCCGCGTCGCCAAGGAGCTCAAGGCCCACCAGAAGGCCAGCGGGCGCAAGCTTCTCTGGGGCACGGCCTGCCTGTTCGCCCATCCGCGGTACGCGCAGGGCGCCGCGACGTCGCCGAACGCCGACGTCTTCGCATACGCCGCCAGCCAGGTCCGTCACGCCCTCGAGGCCACCAAGGCGCTCGGCGGCGAGGGCTACGTCTTCTGGGGCGGCCGCGAAGGCTACGCCTCCCTGCTCAACACCGACATGAAGCGCGAGGTGGAGCACCTCGCGTCCCTGCTCCACCTGACGGTCGACCACGCCCGCAAGATCGGCTTCAAGGGGCAGTTCTACATCGAGCCCAAGCCCCGCGAGCCCTCGACCCACCAGTACGACTCCGACGCGGCCGCCTGCCTCAACTTCCTGCGCGAGCACGGCCTGCTCAAGCACTTCAAGCTGAACCTGGAGACCAACCACGCCACCCTCGCGGGCCACACGATGGAGCACGAGATGGAGGTCGCCATCGCCGCCGGCGCCCTGGGCTCGGTCGACGCCAACCGCGGCGACACGCTCATCGGCTGGGATACCGACCAGTTCCCGACCGACCTCTACCTGACGACCAACATCATGCTGCGCCTGCTCAAGATGGGCGGCTTCACCACCGGTGGACTCAACTTCGACGCCAAGCGGCGCCGCGAGTCCCATGATCCGGTCGACCTCTTCCACGCCCACATCGGCGGCATGGACGCCTTCGCGCGCGGTCTGAAGATCGCCGACGCGATCATCCGCGACGGCCGGCTCGAGCGCTTCGTGGACAAGCGCTACGCCTCCTGGGATTCCGGCATCGGCCGCAAGGTCGAGTCCGGCAAGGTCACGCTGGCCCAGCTCGACGCCTACGCGCAGGGCATCAAGCCGCCCCGCCTCGATTCGGGACGTCAGGAGCTGCTCGAGAACCTCATCAACGAGTACGTCCGCTGAGCCATGGCCAGGGTCCTCGGCCTCGACCTGTCCACGCAGAGCGCGACCGCGCTCGTGCTCGACACCGTCGCGGGCACGACTCTGGCGCGCGCCCGCGCGGCCTTCGGCCCTGACTTTCCCGACCGGGATCATCCCGAGGGATTCATCCGCGGCGGCAAGGACGGCGAGGTCCACGCCGATCCGTTGCTCTGGCTCGACGGGCTTGAGCTGGCGCTCGCCCGCCTTTCCAAACTGACAGACCTCTCGCAGATCGAGGCGGTCTCGGTCTCCGGGCAGCAGCACGGCAGCGTCTACCTGGCCGCCGGCTACGAGGATGCGCTCGGCGACGCCGATCCCTCGCGTCCGCTCTCCGCGAAGTTCGCCCCGGTCCTGTCGCGTCGCACTTCCCCGATCTGGATGGATTCCTCGACGGCGGAGGAATGCCGCGAGATCGCGGCCGCGCTGGGCGGTGACCGCAAGGTCTGCGACCTGACCGGCAGCGTCACGACGCCCCGCTTCACCGGGCCGCAGATCCGTCGTTTCGCCAAGACGGACGCCGCCGGCTGGGAGCGCACGCGTCGCGTCCACCTCGTCTCCTCGTTCTTCGCCTCGGTCCTCGCCGGGCGTGACGCCGCCATCGACACCGGAGACGGCGCGGGCATGAACCTGATGGACATCAGGGCGGGGGAGTGGTCTGCCGTCGCGCTCGACGCCACGGCCCCCGGCCTCGCCGCCCGGCTCCCCGCCGTCCGTCCCGGCGCCACGGTCGCCGGCCCCATCTCGGGGTACTTCGTCTCCCGCCACGGCTTCTCGCCCCGCTGCCAGGTCGTCATCGGCACGGGCGACAATCCGTCCAGCCTCGTCGGCATGGGCGCCGCCCGTCCCGGCAAGGTCGTGATCAGCCTCGGCACCAGTGACACGCTCTTCGCCGCGATCGACGGCATCCGCACCGATTCGGCGGGCCTGGGTCACGCCTTCGGCAATCCCATGGGCGGGAGCATGAGCCTCGTCTGCGTGCGCAACGGCTCCCTAGCCCGTGAGGCCGTGCGCAAGGAGTGCGGCCTGCCCGACTGGGCCGCGTTCGCCACCGCCGTCACCGCCGCGCCGGCCGCCCAAGGCGCCGTGCTTCCGATGGAGGAGCCCGAGATCACGCCGCGTCGTGCGGCCGGACGCGTCCACGCGGGCCGACCGACGGACAAGGCCGCTCTGCCCCGTGCCGCCGTGGAAGGTCAGGCGCTCAGCCTGCGCCTGCACAGCCGCTGGGTCGGGACGCCCACCACCGAACTGCTGCTGACCGGCGGCGCATCGGAGAATCCCGCCGTCGCCCAGGTCTTCGCCGACGTCTTCGGAGCCCCCGTGGTGCGGCTGGCCGTGTCCGACTCCGCCGCCCTGGGCGCCGCCCTGCGTGCGGCCCATGCGGCCTGCGGCGCCAAACTCATCGATTTGGAGAAGGTTTTCTGCGCGCCCGCGCCCGGGGTCGTCCGGCCCGACGCCTCCCTGCGGCCGGCCTACGACCGTCTCGAGTCCGAGCTGGCCAAGGCCCTGGCTGGCTGAGGGCCGCTGTGAGCATTGCCCGCTTGAACTGTCGCGGGGCGTAGGCTGACATAGTGGGCTCACACCCCGACCACCATGTCCCAGCGCCCCGTCACCCTCTTCACCGGCCAGTGGGCCGACCTCAAGATCGCCGACCTGCTCCCCAAGGTCAAAGCCATGGGCTACGACGGCGTGGAGCTCGCCTGCTGGGGCGACCACTTCGACGTCACCCGCGCGGTCAATGAGAAGGGCTACGTCGAGTCCGTCTGGGAGCTGCTGAAGAAGCACGACCTCGGCTGCTGGGCCATCTCCTCGCACCTCGTCGGCCAGGCCACCTGCGACAACATCGACGAGCGCCATCAGTGCATCCTGCCCGCCCACGTCTGGGGCGACGGCAGCCCCGAGGGCGTCCGTCAGCGCGCCTGCGCCGAGATGGCCCTGACCGCCCAGGCCGCCCGCAAGTTCTTCGACGCCGGCAAGGCTTACATGGCCGGCAAGGCGCCCGGCTCCGGCAAGGTCGTCGTTAACGGCTTCACCGGCTCCTCCATCTGGCACGCCCTCTACGCCTTCCCGCCCACCAACCAGGCCTACCTCCAGAAGGGCTTCGACGACTTCGCCCGCCGCTGGAAGCCCATCCTCGAGTCCTTTGAGAAGCACGATGTCTACTTCGGCCTCGAAGTGCACCCGACCGAGATCGCCTTCGACATCGCCTCCGCCCAGCGCGCGCTCGACGCCGTGGGTAATCACAAGCGCTTCGGCTTCAACTACGACCCCAGCCACCTCGGCTACCAGGGCGTCGACTACGTGAAGTTCATTCGCACCTTCGGCAAGCAGATCCACCACGCCCACATGAAGGACGTCTGGTGGGGCCACGGCGACGGCACCGTCGGGGTCTTCGGCGGCCATACCGATTTCTGCGACGCCCGTCGCGCCTGGGACTTCCGCTCCGTCGGCCGCGGCGACATCCGTTTTGAGGACGTCATCGTCGCCCTCAACGACGTCGGCTACTCCGGCCCCCTCTCCATCGAGTGGGAGGACGGCCGCATGGACCGATTCTTCGGCGCCGCCGAATCCTGCGCCTTCGTCAAGAAACTCGCCTTCCCGACCAACAAGGTCGCCTTCGACGCTGCCTTCGACAAGGCCGCGCAGGGCAAGAAGTGAACCTCCCGACCATCCAGACCATGGCCACCAAAGTCGGAGTCATCGGAGCGGGCGGCATGCTCCAGTATCATGCGGCGGGCTTCAAGCAGGCCCATGCCGAGATCGTCGCCGTCGCCGACCCGGCACCCGGCGCCGCCAGGAAGGCCGCGGACAAGTGGGGCATCCCGCACGCCTACGAATCCGTCGAGGCGATGCTTGCCGAGCGCAAGGAGCTTCAGGCCGTCAGCATCATCGTCCCGAACAAGTTCCACGCCCCGCTGGCCGTCCAGTGCCTCAACGCCGGCAAGCACGTCTTCTGCGAGAAGCCGCCCGCGCTCAGCGCACCGGAGGTACTCGAGATCATCGCCGCCGCGAAGAAGGCCGGCAAGCAGGTCATGTTCAACTTTAACAACCGCGCGCGCCCCGAGTCGCAGGCCATGATGAAGTACGTCGAGCAGGGCGTCGTCGGGAAGATCAACTCCGCCCAGGCGAAGTGGATCCGCCGCACCGGCATCCCCGGCTTCGGCGGCTGGTTCACCACCAAGGAGCTGTCCGGCGGCGGACCCCTCATCGACCTGCTGCACATGGTCGACCTCGCGATGTACTTCATGGGCTACCCCGAGCCCGCGCACGTCCTCGGCCGGACCTTCAGCGACTTCATCCAGGACAAGTCCTTCAAGGGCCCCTGGGGCATTCCCGACAAGGTCGGCGGCACCACCGACGTCGAGAACGCCGCCCATGCCCTCGTCACCTTCAAGACCGGCCAGGTGCTCACCCTGCAGGTCTCCTGGGCCGAGATGGTGAAGCGCGAGGAGGTCTCCGTCGTCTTCCAGGGCACCAAGGCCGGCGGCAAGGTCGAGCGCCTCTTCGGCATCGACGGCCTCGACAACACCGCGATCGACACCTGCGAGCTCTACGTCCAGGAGAACGGCAACAGCGTGAACCGCTCCATCGTCACCCCCGCGTGCGAGGACATGGGCCGCATCGGCTCCGCCGCGAACTTCATCGAGGCGATTGAAGGGCGCACCAAGCCCCTCAACACCCCTGAGCAGGCCTACCGCCTGATGCAGGTCATCGACGCCGTCTACGCGTCCGCCAGCTCCGGCAAGCCCGTCTCACTCTGAACCTCACCCACATGGCCAAACTCAATCGTAAGCTCCGCATGGGCATGGTCGGCGGCGGGCGCGGCGCCTTCATCGGCGGCGTGCACCGCATGGCCGCGGCCCTCGACGGCAAGATCGAACTCGTCGCCGGCGCGTTCTCCTCCGACCCCGAGAAGTCCCGTCTCTCCGGTCAGGACCTCAACCTCGACCCGTCCCGCGTCTACGCTTCGTACGCCGAGATGGCCAAGGCCGAGGCGAAGCTGCCTCCTGGCGAGCGCATCGACTTCGTGTCGATCGTCGCCCGCAACGACCTGCACTACCCCGTGGCCAAGGCCTTCCTCGAGGCCGGCATCCACGTGATCTGCGAGAAGCCCCTCACGTTCTCTCTCTCCGAAGGCAAGAAGCTCCGCGCCATCGTCAAGAAGAGCGGCCTGGTCTTCGCGCTGCTGCACAACTACACCGGCTACCCGATGGTCAAGGAGGCCCGCGACTTCGTGGCCGCCGGCAAGCTCGGCAAAATCAACAAGGTCGTCGTCGAATATCCGCAGGGCTACGCCATCGGCGCCCTGCAGTCCGGCAAGATCCAGAAGATCGCCAACTGGCGCATGGACCCGAACTGCTCGGGCGTCTCCAACTGCGTGGGCGACATCGGCACCCACGCCGAGAACCTCGTGCAGTACGTCACCGGCCTCGAGATCAAGGAGATTGCCGCCGACCTCAGCACCTACATTCCCGGCCGCCTCCTCGATGACGACGCCAACATGCTCGTGCGTTACAAGGGCGGGGCCAAGGGCGTCCTCCACGCCTCGCAGATCTCCACCGGCGACGAGAACAACCTCAACATCCGCGTATACGGCACCCTGGCCTCGCTCGAGTGGCACCAGGAGCATCCGAACGAACTGATCGTGAAGTATCTCGACCAGCCCCGTCAGGTGCATCGCCGCGGCAACTCCTACAACGGCGAGGCCTGCAAGAAGTACACCCGCACGCCCTTCGGTCATCCCGAGGCCTTCATCGAGGCGTTCGCGAACATCTACCGCGCCGCCGCCGAGGCCATCACCGACCGGCTTGAGGGCCGCAAGGCCCCCAAGGGCGGCTATGACTTCCCTTCCATCGACGACGGCGTCACCGGCATGGCCTTCATCGAGGCCGCGGTGAAGTCCTCGAAGGGCAACGCCCGCTGGACCAAGCTCGACGCCTGACCGCGGATCTGCCTCCTCACGAAGGCCCCGGACCTCCTGGGCCTTCCTATTGGTTCAGCCACCAGATCGAGGCGTTGAGCACGGCGGCGAAGGCGACCCAGAGGAGGTGCGGCACCTGCAGCCAGGCCGCGGTTCGGTCGTGGCGCGCGAGCATCCTCACCCATGAGCTCAGGAGCAGCAGGTAGGCCGCGATGTCGATCAGGGCCAGCCCTGGGCTGCGCAGTCCGAAGAAGAGCAGCGACCAGAGTCCGTTGACGCAGAGCAGGGCGAAGAAGGTCGTCTTCGTCAGCCGGTCGGCCCCACGTTCCCAGGCCAGGCCCATCGAGCATCCGAAAAGGAGGTAGAGTGTCGACCACATCGGGGCGAAGATCCAGTTCGGGGGATTGAAGGCGGGCTTCTGCAGCCCGGCATACCAGGTGGGAATCGAGTCGCGGGTGGCGGCGCCGGAAACCGCCCCGACCGTCACGCAGAGCAGCGTCAGGCCGCACAGGCGCCAGGTCCCTCCCCAGCCGCAGCGTTCCTTGCGTTCCCGGGCCAGGCGTTCGAGCTCCGTTTCCATGCCTCAGGATGCCGGGCCCCGCGGGGTTCCGCAAGGACGCCCTCTGGCCGCTTGCCATCGACCCCGTTCCCCCTCTTTTTCGAGGTTCCTCCAACATGTCCGACCCCTACATCCAGCAGCTTTTCGCCGAGCGCATCGGCGGCGCCAACTACGGCAAGTCGACCGCCATCTACAAGTTCGAGAAGATCAAGCGCGCCAAGGCCGCCGCCCGCAGGGCCAAGCCGGACGTCGCCCTGATCGACCTCGGCGTGGGCGAGCCGGACGAGATGGCGTTCCCTTCCGTCGTGAAGGCCCTCCAGACCGAGGCCGCCAGGCCTGAGAACCGCGGCTATGCGGACAACGGAGGCGCCGACTTCAAGCAGGCCGCGGCCCGCTACATGAAATCCCTCTTCGGCGTCGACGTCGACCCCGACACCGAGGTCCTGCACTCCATCGGATCCAAGGCGGCGCTCTCCATCCTGCCCGCCTGCTTCATCAATCCCGGCGACGTCGTGCTCATGACCGTGCCCGGCTACCCCGTCTTCGGCACCCATGCCAAGTATTACGGCGGCGTCGTCCACAACCTGAAGCTCACCGCGGAGAACGCCTTCCTGCCCGATCTGAATTCGGTCCCCGCGGACGTCCTCGCCAAGGCCAAGGTCCTCGTCCTCAACTACCCCAATAACCCGACCGGCGCCTGCGCTACCCTGAAGTTCTACGAGGAGGTCGTCGCCTTCGCCAGGAAGCACGGGCTCATCGTGATCCAGGACGCCGCCTACGGCTCGCTCCATTTCTCCGGCCCGCAGGTCTCGATCCTCCAGGTCCCGGGCGCGAAGGACGTGGCCGTCGAGCTGCACTCGCTCTCCAAGAGCCACAACATGACCGGCTGGCGCATCGGCTTCGTCGCCGGCAACGCGCTCATCGTGAAGGCCTACGGCGACGTGAAGGACAACTCCGACTCCGGACAGTTCCTCGGCATCCAGAAGGCCGGGGCCGCGGGGCTCGATGACGTCTCCATCCCGCGCGCCATCGCGGCCAAGTATTCGCGCCGCATGGATCTGCTCGTGGGCGTGCTCGCCAAGCTCGGCTTCCAGGTGCGCAAGCCCGGCGCCGGATTCTTCCTCTACATGCCCGCCCCCAAGTCCGCCACCGGTCCGTCCGGCACGGTGAACTTCGATTCAGGCGAGGCCTTCTCGCAGTGGATGATCACCGAGCACCTCATCTCCACCGTGCCGTGGGACGATTGCGGCGCGTTCGTTCGCTTCTCCGTGACCTTCGTCTCGGACAAGGGCGAGGCCGGCGAGGGCGAGGTCATCGCCGAGGTCCAGCGCCGTCTGGCGTCTTGGAAATTCTCCTTCTGACGGCCCTCAGGGGGCCGCTTGTCGGATTGACAGGCGGAGGCCTCCGGGGCATCATGCTTCTTCAGTCAGCATGGCCGGATAGCTCAGTTGGTAGAGCAGATGCCTGAAGAGCATCGTGTCGTTGGTTCGATTCCGACTCCGGCCACCACTTGAAACCCAGCCCGTCCGGCGACCCCGGACGGGCTGGTCCGTCTCACCGGCCGAAGATCAGTTTCCAGAGCGAGAAGTCGTCAGCCTTGGCGGGGGGCGGTCCGGCGGGTCCCTTGCCGAACCCGGTCAGCGTGAGCGTCTTGGTCTCCTCCGAGCTGCCGCCGCGCTTCGTCGTCTTCTCCTTCCATTCGGCCTTGGCCACGCCGAAGGGCGTCGACTCGTCGCGCCAGAGCGTGCCGTCCATGGTGATCGTCTGCTTGGGCACCAGAGGCGGGTCCGTGGCGGTCACGGTGCGCATCCTGAACTTGCGGCACGTGCGTTCCTTTCCCTCGATCAGAAGTTTCTCGTCCGCGACGCCTTCCGGCGTCAGCTCGCTCTCATAGGTGAGATTGGCCCAGTCCATCAGCCAGGCGACGTCCTCCGCCCGCATGCGGTAGGCTCCCTTCTTCGGGTTCTCGAAGACGATCGCCCCCGCGTTCTCGAGCAGTCGGCTTGCACCCGAGCGTCCGAGGTTCCTGGGCAGCAGGAGGCGGAGCGGGCCTTTCTCCTTGGAGCCCAGCCACCCCACGGGCTCGATCGTCATCCATGCATGGGGCATCCCGCCGATTTCGCCGCCCTCGGTCACCGAAATCCTGAGCTCTGACGTCGAGAAGACCTTTCCGTCGCGACTACGCTCCATCCTGTAGGTGGACCAGTTCCCGGCCTCCGGCAGCTTCTCGGCGAAGATCTGCCACTGTGCCGGGAGCGGGCAGACTGCGCCCAATGAGAGGAGCAGGGTGGGGAGCAGCCGCATGCGTTCATTAGGGCCATTTGCCCCCTTTTTGCGAGCCATCGGAGGTTTTTCACCCGCCTTTGCCTTTGACTCATCTGTCCCGGCCCTATGAAGTGCTGTTTCCAATGCCCGCCAAGGTCCAGTCCACGACGCCCGCCCTCCGCAGGGAAGGCCGTGCCTCCCTCACGGCGATTATCGGCATCATCGGGCTCTGAGCCCGCGTAACGGACCGCCTCCGGCGCCTCCCCGTTCCGCGGACTCCGGAACGGAAGCATCCCCTTTTCACCACCATGGCACGCAGCATCGAAATCTACGACACCACCCTCCGCGACGGCTCGCAGGGGCTGGGCATCCATTTCTCCGTCGATGACAAGCTGCGCATCGCCGCCGAGCTCGAACGTTTCGGCGTCACCTACGTCGAAGGCGGCTGGCCGGGCTCCAACCCCCGCGACGTCGAGTTCTTCGCCCGGGCCAAGAAGCTCCGCCTGAAGCGCGCGAAGCTGGCCGCCTTCGGATCGACGCGCCGCAAGGGCGTCCGTGCCTCCGAGGACGCCCAGGTTCGCGGCCTGCTCGAGGTCGACACGCCGGTGGTGACCATCTACGGCAAGACGTCCGCCCTCCACGTCCGCGAGGTGCTCCGTTGCACGCCCGAGGAGAACCTGGCGATGATCCGTGACACCGTCGCCCATCTCAAGTCCCACGGCCGCGAGGTCGTCTATGACTGTGAGCACGCCGTCGACGGCTGGAAGGAGGATTCCTCCTATGCCATCGCGACCATGCTGGCCGCCGTCGAAGGCGGCGCCGACCGCGTCGTGCTCTGCGACACCAACGGCGGATCCCTGCCCGCGGAGGTGGCCGCCGCCACCCACGCCGCCCTCAGGGCCCTGAAGGTCCCGGTCGGCATCCACACCCATGACGACGCCGGTCTGGGCCTGGCCAACGCCCTCGCCTCGCTCGAGGCCGGTGCCTCCCACGTGCAGGGAACCATGAACGGCATCGGCGAGCGCACGGGTAACTGCGACCTAACCGCCGTCATCCCCTGCGCCCAGCTCAAGCACGGCTGGAAGTGCGTCCCGGCCGCCTCCCTCCGCCGCCTGACCCACCTGTCGCGTTTCGTCGACGGCGTGGCCAACCTCGCTCCCGATCCGCGCCGTCCCTGGGTCGGCTCCGCCGCCTTCGCCCACAAGGGCGGGACGCACGTCGACGCCGTCCGCAAGTTCTCCGCCGCCTACGAGCACGTCGACCCCGAGGCCGTGGGCAATGAGCGCGTCGTGCTCGTCAGCGACCAGTCCGGCCGCAGCAACATCGTGCTGAAGGCGCAGGCGCTGGGCATCGACCTCGACCGCGATTCGCCCGCGACGGCCTCCGCCCTCGAGGAGCTCAAGAAGCTCGAACACGGCGGCTGGAGTTTCGAGGACGCCGAGGCCTCCCTCGCGCTGCTCCTGCGCCGTCATCTCGGCCGATCCGGCAAGGCCCCCTTCGAGGTCGCCTCCTACCATGTGACCGCGCGCGGCGCCAAGGGCTCGGCCTATTGCGAGGCCGTGGTCCGGGTGGCGATCGCCGGTGAGGAATCCCTCACGGTCGCGGAAGGCGACGGTCCCGTGCATGCGCTCGACCAGGCCCTGCGTTCCGCCCTCGTGAAGGCCTTCCCCCGGCTCCGCAAGGTGAGGCTCGTCGATTACAAGGTGCGCATCCTCGGCGGCGCCGACGGCACCGCGGCCAAGACCCGCGTGGTCATCCGTTCTTCTGACGGCAAGGCCTCCTGGGGCACGGTCGGGGTCAGCGAGAACCTCGTGGAGGCCTCCTTGCGGGCCATTGTCGACGGCTACGCGCACGCCCTGGCCTGAGGGTGCCGTTGACGGGCGGGGAGGGGGAGGGTAGTCCTTCCCGGCCCCGCCATGCGCATCCTCTGCACGCTGCTCCTCGCCTGCCCGCTGCTGTTTGCGCAGGCCAAGAAGTCACCCGCCAAGATCTTCGAGCTTTCGCCTCCGGGTCAGGCCGGCCTGGCGGAGCTGCCGGGCCTGATCGAGGCGGCCATGCGGCGCACGTACACCATGGACCTGCCCGAGCCCGTGCATCGTCTCAGCGACCTCGCCTTCCTCCCTCCCGATCGGAAGGAGCGGCTTGATCTCTACGTCAGGCACGGGCGCGACCTCAAGGTGCGCCAGCCCGGCGTCCTCTTCATCCACGGCGGAGGATTCACCGGCGGAGACAAGGCCGAGTACCGCTCGGCGAGCGTGAGCGCCGACCTCGCGCGCGCCGGTTACGTCGTCGTGAGCTGCAACTATACGCTCGGCTCCAAGACCGACCCGTCCGTCTGGCCGCGCAACATCGCGGACTGCCGTGCGGCCGTGCGCTGGATGCGGGCCAATGCGGATGCGCTTGGCCTCGATCCCGCGCGCATCGCCGTCGCCGGCGGCTCCGCCGGCGGCTACCTCGCCCTCATGGTCGGCCTTTCGGACGACCGCGCCGGGCCGGGCGGCGACCCCGAGGCGAAGCATCCGGCCAAGGTGTCGGCGGTCATCGACATGTACGGCGTCACCGACTTCTCCAAGCACGGCCGCAGAGACATCCCCGGCGTGCCCGCCGACCTCCAGTGGACTTTCCTTCCGGCCCGTCAGGCCGACGCCGGCGACCCGCCCGTGCTCATCCTGCACGGCACCGCCGACACCACCGTGGCCCTGGAGCAGTCGGAACTGATGGTCGCGGCCCTGGCCAAGGCCGGCGTCGACCATGAGTACGTCGTCGTCGAAGGCGCTCCGCACACCTTCGACCTTCACCCGCGCGGCAAGTCGTGGCTGCGCTCCGGAGTCGCGGGGGGACGCGCCGTCTCCTCCTCCTCAAAGACGCCCGAT
>JBJTTY010000018.1:0-39921 GCA_046080425.1 Verrucomicrobiota bacterium | reverse complement strand
GTGCATCTCCCGCCAGCGCGCGTGGGGCGTGCCCATCCCCGCCTTCGTCTCAACCTCCACCGGAGAGTCCTTCCTCGACGCCGGCGTCGTGCGTCACGTCGCCGCCCAGGTCGCCCGTCACGGCGCCGACTGGTGGTGGTCCGCCTCCGTCGAGGAGACCTTGCGCGGCGCCCCCGTGCCCGCCGCCTGGCCCAAGGACCTGCGCAAGGCCTCCGACACCCTCGACGTCTGGATCGACTCCGGTTCCAGCCATCTGGCCGTGTGCGCCGCGCAGAAGCAGCTCCACTGGCCCGCCGATCTCTACCTCGAGGGCTCCGACCAGCACCGCGGCTGGTTCCAGTCCTCCCTGTGGACCGCGGTGGCCGTGCGCGGCGCCGCGCCCTACCGGGCCGTCCTCACCCACGGCTTCGTGGTGAACGAGAAGCGCAAGAAGATCTCCAAGTCCGACGGCAAGCCGCAGGCCGCGGACGACTACGTGAAGAAATACGGCGCCGACATCGTGCGCCTCTGGGTCGCATCGGAGAACTACCAGTCGGACATCCCGCTCTCGGACGCGATCTTCGAGACCATCTCGAACCAGTACCGCAGCATGCGCAACTCCCTGCGCTACCAGCTGGGCAATCTCGGCGACTTCGACCGTGCCCGCGACGCGGTGCCCGTCGCGCGCCTCTCGCGCGTGGACCGCTGGGCTCTCGTCGAGACGGCGAGGTTCCTGCGCGAGGTCACCGACGCCTGCGAGCGCAACGAGTTCCACCGTGCCGCCGCCGCCATCACGGCCTTCACGACCGGCGTCCTTTCCGCCTCGTATCACAACGTCATCAAGGACCGGCTGTACACGATGGCGCCCGCGGATCCGCTGCGCCGTTCGACCCAGACCGCAATCGACCTGATCCTGCGCGCCTACCTGCGCGCCGTGGCGCCCTTCATTCCCTTCACCGCCGACGAGGCCTGGAGCCACCTCGTGGCCCGCGCCGAGTATTCCGAGGCCGATTCGGTGCACCTGCAGGACTGGCCCGAGGCGCCGGCCGAGTGGGAGGACTCCGCCGGTCTCGAGGCCCACGCCGCCGTGGCGCGCATCATGGAGCTGGCCGCCTCGGTCAACGTGCAGCTCGAGCGCCTGCGTCAGGACAAGAAGATCGGCCAGTCCCTCGAGGCGGCCGTGGCCGTCGTCGGAGATCCCGATGACAAGGATTTCGCGCTGCTGGCCGCACATGAGGCCCTCCTGCCCGAGCTCTGGATCGTCTCGGCCGTCACCCTGGCCCCGTCCAAGGGCGCCGCGACTACCTTCCAGGTCGACAAGGCCCCCGGCGTCCGCTGCCCCCGTTCCTGGAGGTGGGTGCCGGCTCTTGTGGATGCGGGCCGTTTTGGTATGGTGTCCCCGCGCTGCAGGGAGGCCCTCGCCGCCAAATACCCCGGACTCTAAATTTAACACGATGCCCAAGAAACCTGAACCCAAGAAGAACAAGGCTGTTTCGGCCAAGAAGCCGGCGCCCAAGCCCAATCCTTCCGTGAAGAAGGCCGCTCCGGTCACCAAGCCCGCCGCCAAGAACCCCACCAAGGCCCCGGCCGCCAAGGTCGCTCCGGCCAAGTCCGCCGGCAAGGCGCCCGCCGCCAAGTCCCCTTCCGTCAAGCCCGGCGCCAAGACTCCGGCGCCCGCCCCCGTAAAGAACGCCAAGGGAGGCAAGGCCTCCAAGGCCCCTCAGCTGGACCACGAGACGCAGAAGCGCCTCCTCGACCACCATCGCAAGGAGCATCATCAGGACGCCGCACTCGAGGTCGCGCCCAAGCCCAAGCTTCAGGCCTACACCTTGGAGGTCCTCCGGGAGTATCTCGCCCTCAAGGGCAAGACGAAGCTCAACCTCTGGAAGCCGGAGAGCGAGCGCAAGGCCCGCGAGAAGGCCGCCGCCAAGGCGCAGTCTTCGAAGCCCAACAAGGTGGGCGTGGCCTCCGTGGCCGACCTGCTCGGCTTCAATCCCGCGCGCAAGGGCGGTGAGCCGGTCGACGAGATCAAGCTCGTGCCGGAGCGCTTCCGCAAATACTACCGGCTCCTCGCCTCCATGCGCACGGCGCTGGAGAAGGGCCTCGCCTTCCACACCGAGGAGGCGCTCAAGAAGTCCGGCAAGGACGACGCGGGAGACCTCTCCGGCTATTCGCAGCACCTGGCCGACGCCGGCACCGACACCGCCGACCGAGATTTCGCGCTCTCGCTCATCTCCAATGAGCAGGAGGCGCTGAAGGAGATCGCCGAGGCGATCGGCCGCATGAAGAACGGCACCTACGGCGTCTGTGAGATCACCGGTAAACCGATCCCGCCGAAGCGCCTCGAAGCCGTGCCCTTCACCCGTTTCTCCCTCGAGGGGCAGAAGGAGCTTGAGCGCAACCGTCGTGCGCACCGCCGTCGCGGCCAGAATCCCCTCGGCGAGGCCGGCGACGAAGTCGGCTTCGGCACGGGCGGAGGCGGAGGCGAGGACGAGCCGGCGGACACCTGAGTCCGGCCATGGCGTCCGGACTTCGGCCCTACCTGACCTTCTGGACCGTCGGCTTCGCGGCCCTGGCGGCGGACGTCGGCACGAAGCTGCTCCTCGTCCGTCGCTTCCCCATTCGTTTCGAGAACGACTGGGTTTACAATCTGAGTGCAGACCCCGAGCGCTCCCCGATCGAGGTTTCCCCCTGGTTCTGGATCGTGCACGTGGGGAACAAGGGCGCCGCCTGGGGCCTGGGTTCTCAGCAGGACGTGCGTCCCTACCTCGTGCTGCTGGCGCTCGTCGTCCTGTATCTGGTCTGGCGCTGGCGCCGCTCGCTGCTGGTCGAGCTTTCGGGCGGCCAGGTCGCCTTCGGCCTGTTCGTAGGCGGCACCCTGGGCAACGTGCGCGACCGCGTCTTCGGCGACCATGTCATCGACTTCTTCGACGTGCATCTGCCCGGCGGCTACCGCTTCCCCGCCTTCAACGTGGCCGACGCGTGCATCTGCGTCGGAGTAGGGCTGTACCTGATCCTGTCCTATCGGCAGGAGGCCGCGCGCAAGGAGGCCATCGCGTCCCATTCCGGCGACGACCTCGCCGGCCGTCCGTGAGCCTTCGCTTCGACCTCGCCGCCAACGCCGGGGGCCAAGCCTACCGCCTGCTGGCCGGGCTCGTCGTGCCGCGGCCCATCGCGCTCGTCACCACCGTCGATGCCGCCGGCCGGGTGAACGCGGCTCCGTTCTCCTTCTTCAACGTCATGGGCGTCGAGCCCCCGATCGCCGTGCTCGCGCCCGCCGACCGTGACGACGGCACGCCGAAGGACACGGCCGCGAACCTGATGGCTAACGGCGAGTGCGTCATCCATCTCTGCGACGAGCCCGTGGCCGCGCGCATGGTCGAGTGCTCGCGCGCCCTGCCCCCGGGCGAGGATGAGACGCGCCGCGCCGGCTTCGCCGTCCGCCCGGCCGAAATCGTCCGGCCGCCCGTCATCGTCGACTGCCCCGTCGCGCTCGAAGGCCGCGTCCTTGATGTCCGCCGTTACGGCGAGAACCGGCTGGTGGTCGTCGAGCTTCTGCTCGCCCACGTGCGCGAAGGCGTGGCCGATCCCGCGACGTGGAAGGTCGACTATTCCGCTTACGCGCCCATCGGCCGCCTCAACAGCCCCGACGGTTACCTGCGAAGCACGGACCGCTTCCGCATCGCTCCGCCCGGCGCCTGATCAGTGCGTCCGCGCGAGGCGCTTGAGCGTCGCCGCGAAGTCATCGGGCGGCGGACATTTGATCGTGATTTCGGCGCCGCCCACCTTGCCCCGGACCTCGGCCAGCCGCAGCAGAAGTCCGCGGTGGAGCGGGCGGTCCTCGCCCTTGTTGAGCCGGCCTTTCGGCGTCGTGTCGGTGAGCGTCACGCGTCCGGAGCGTCCGTAGCGGAGCTCGCCGGCGATGCGCAGCCCGCATTCGGCCGCGTGCACCCGCACCTGGTCACGGCGGGGCAGCGCCGTGCGCGCCGTCCAGAGCCGCCAGCGGCCCATCGGCTCGCCGGCCGCGAAGCGCGTCTCCGCCCGCTTGCCATGGCGGTGGGAGACGGACGCCTTGCGGTCCTCGTCATCCATCGCGAGCGGGAGGTCGCAGAGCCCGCCTTCCTCCGGGGCGTCCTCCGTCCGGGCCAGGAATTCGTAGTGGAAGTCGAAGGCGCCCGAGCCCACCGCCTCGCGCCAGGCGGGCAAGGCGCCCTCGCGTTCGGCGACGATCGCCACGCCGTCCACCTCCGGCTCCGGCCCGAACACCGCGGCCGGATCACGGAGGCCCAGCCGGACCATCTCTGGCTTCGCCGCCGCCAGCTGCGCGCGCAGCGAGCCGAGCAACGTGGGCCGCCCCTGTTGCCAGGGGTGGTCCTCGAAGCAGATTTCGCCCGGCTTGCCCAGCGCGACCCAGCCTTGCCCCGTGGCCAGCACCGGAACGCGCAGGGCGTCCTCGCCGAGCGTGCCTGCCGGGAAGCCGATGGAGTCGGGCAGGTTCATCTCCGGAAATGAAAAGACCCCGCGGCCGGTCAGGCGACGGGGTCTTGGGTGGGGCCCGAAGGCATCACTTCTTGGCGGCGGCCAGCTTCTTGGCGAGGCGGGCCTTGATCCGGTTCGCCTTGTTGCGATGGATCACGCCGGACTTCACGGCCTTGTCGGCGGCGGAGGCGACGGTCGAGGCCGACGACGCGGAGGCGGCGGAGCCGAAGCCCTTCACCAGCGACTTGAGGCGCGTACGGACCGACTTGTTGTGCTCGGCCCGGCGGGCGGACTGGCGGATGCTCTTCTGGTTAGCTTTGATGTTGGCCATGTGAGGGAGTAGGGAAGCGGCGGCGGGGCGGCGTAGTCAACGAGGATTTGGGAGCCCCGGACCTCCTCTGCTGGTGGAAGGGGTGGGATTCGAACCCACGTACAGCGAAGCTGAGCGGATTTACAGTCCGCCTCCTTTAGCCACTCGGACACCCTTCCGGCCAACAGAAGGGGCAAGATAGGGGGGTGCCGTCCGACGTGACAAGCGCTTTCGCCGCCGGAAGTCGGGGCTTTCCCCCCGCCGGCCGGACGGGCATCCTCAAGCCATGCCGGACACGCCCCTCGTGGTCCTCATCGACGCCGATTGCGCCCTGTGCTGCGGCACTGCGGCCTGGCTGTCGGCCAGGGATCCGAGGGACGCCATGGTCTTCGCCTCCAACCGCGGCGAGGTCGCCCGCATCGCCGGCGAGCCGCCCGGCGGCGATCCCGGCACCGTCGTCGTCTGGGACGGCTCCCGCCGGCTCGTGCGTTCCGCGGCGATCGCGCGCCTGCTGCGGGCCCTGCCGGCCCCATGGCCCTTCGTCGCGGGCGCGCTCCGTTGCGTGCCGCGCGTCCTTCGCGACGCCGCCTACGACTTCGTCGCCGCGCGCCGCGGGCGTTCCGACCGCTGTGCTTCCTTGTCTGTCGGCCGCCTGGTCGGCTAGACATTCTCCGCGCGTCCCATGTCGTACGTCGTCAAACGAGTGATGGAGATGGTCCCCGTGCTGCTCGTCGTCGTGGCGGCGACTTTCTTCCTCTCGCACGCCGTGCCCGGCGGCCCCTTCGACCGTGAGCGTCCCGTCCCGGCCGAGGTGAAGGCGCGGCTCGAGGCCTACTACGGGCTCGACCGCCCTCTGCATGAGCAGCTGGGTTCGTACGTTGCCAACCTCGCGCGCGGCGACCTCGGCCCTTCGCTCAAGTATCCCGGCTGGGGGGTGAACGAGGTCATCGGCCCGCGCATCCCCGTCTCCATCTCCCTCGGGCTCGTCTCCCTCGCCGTCGCGGTGCTCATCGGCGTGCCCGTCGGCGTGCTCGCCGCCTCGCGGCACAACACCTGGCTCGATTCGGTGCCGATGGGACTGACCATGGTCGGCATCTGCGTCCCCTCCTTCGTGCTCGGGCCGCTGCTCGCGCTGGTCTTCGCGCAATGGTTGGGCTGGGTGCCGCCCTGCGGCTGGGGCGACCTGCGTCACTTCGCGCTGCCCGCCACCACCCTCGGCCTGGTCACCGCGGCGCCCATCGCGCGCCTCACCCGTGCCAAGGTCGTCGAGGCCGGTTCGCAGGACTACGTGCGCACCGCCCGGGCCAAGGGCCTGCCCTGGCGCCGCGTGTGGTTCGTGCACGCCCTGCGCAACGGACTGCTGCCCGTCGTGACCTACCTTGGTCCCGCCGCGGCGGGACTCGTGTCCGGCTCCTTTGTCGTCGAGTCGCTCTTCGACGTCCCGGGGCTCGGCCGATTGTTCGTCTCCTCGATCATCAACCGTGACGTCACCCTGATCCTCGGCACCACGCTCGTGTACGCGCTGGCGCTGCTCGTCCTCAACCTCGTGGCCGACCTCGCCAAGGCGGCCCTCGATCCGCGCGTCGCGCGTTCCGTCCGATGACCCCCGACGGTCCTGACTCCACGCCCTGGAGGCGCTTCCGCCGCTCGCGCGCGGCCGTGGGAGCGGCCTGGTTCCTCGCCTTCGTCGCGCTCGCCTGCGCGCTGTCGCCCTGGATCGCACCGTATCCCTACATGAAGCAGGAACTCGCGGCCAGCGCCCAGGCCCCGTCGTCCGCCCATTGGTTAGGCACCGACCTCCTTGGGCGCGACGTGCTCTCGCGCGTCATGCAGGGCGGACTCATCTCCATCTCCGTGGGCCTGCTGGCCACCGCGGTGGCGCTCGTCTTCGGCGTCCTCTACGGCGCCGTCGCCGGCGAGCTGGGCGGGGCGTGGGAGCGTCTGATGATGCGCGTGGTCGACATCCTCAGCACCCTGCCGCTCACGCTCATCGTCATCCTCTGCATGGTCGTCTTCGGCCAGAACGTCTGGATGATCTTCCTGGCCGTGGGCATGGTATCCTGGCTCACCATGGCGCGCATCGTCTGCACCGAGACCGGCGCCCTGAAGTCGCGACAGTTCGTCGAGGCCGCGGTCGCGCTGGGCCAGACCCGCGTGGGCGTCTTCCGCAGGCATTATCTGCCCAACCTCGCCGGGCTCATCGCGGTCTACGCCACGCTCACCGTCCCCGGGGTCATGATGTTGGAGGCCTTCGTGAGCTTCCTCGGTCTCGGCGTGAAGGCCCCGATGACCTCCTGGGGCCAGATGATCAAGGAGGGAGCCGACATCATGGAGGAATGCCCCTGGCTGCTGCTGGCGCCCTCCTCAGTCTTCGCGCTCACGCTGCTAGCGCTCAACTTCCTCGGGGAGGGCCTGCGTGACGCCTTCGACCCGCGTACCTCCCGGCGCTGACCATGCCCCTGCGACGTTTCATCGTGATCAAGCCCGACGGTTCGGACGGCGACCTTTTCGAGGCCGACCTCCCCCTGGACGCTCCCGACTTCGTCCGACACCCGGTCACCGGTGAGCCGTGCCGCAGGGTGATCGAGGCGCCGACGCTCACCGTGAAATACGGCGAGGGCGCGATGAAGCAGGCGGTGAGCGAGGAGAAGCTGGCCCGCGCCGGATTCAAGAAGCTCGAGAAGAACGGCGAGGGCGGCTGGACGCAGACCAACTGACGTCCCCTGAAAATGAATCGCCCCGCCGGATGGCGGGGCGAAACATCGTCAGGGTGGGGCGTTTCCGCCGTGCTTCAGGCCTTGGCCGGAGCGGCCTCTTCGCGGGCTCGTTTCACGAGCGACTTCGCGGTGTCGGAAGGCTGGGCCCCCAGCTTGATCCAGTGCTCCACGCGCGCGACGTCGATCGTCAGGCCCGGGGTCTTGCCCCTGGCGCGGGGGTTGTAGTTGCCGAGGACCTCGACGAAACGACCGTCGCGGCGGATGCTCTGCTCGGCGACGACGAGACGGTAGGTCGGCTCGTTTTTGGTACCGAAGCGCTGGAGGCGGATGCGTAGCATGGGTGTTGAAAGAAAAGGAAGGTGGAAAGACACACTCGGGGGAGGGGGAGTCAAGCCTTCGCCAGTCCCTCACCCCGTCTTTTTATCACCAGCGCTCCTCAATTCGCTGAAATCACGCATTACAAGATATTGAATAACAGCGGTTTAATCCGTGTAATCGTTAAAAGCCTTCTGGAATCATGAAATGATCTGCCCAGGGCAAGTCCTATGCGGGCAATAAAAAACCCCGCTTTCGCGGGGTTTTTTTCATAGGCCAAGACGGACTTACTTGGCGGCGGCTTCGGCCTCGAAGCGCTGCTCCTTGACCTTGGTGGCGGACTTGCCCTGCCGATCGCGGAGATAGAAGAGGCGGGAGCGCATAACCTGGGAGACCTTCTCCACCTCGATCTTCTCGATGTTGGGGGAGTGGACGGGGAAGGTGCGTTCGACGCCCTCACCGAAGGAGACGCGGCGGACGGTGAAGGTCTCGTGGATGCCGCCGCCTTTGCGCTGTATGACGATGCCGGAGAACACCTGGGTGCGCTCCTTGTCACCTTCGCGGACCTTGGTGGCGACACGGACGCCGTCGCCCACCTTGAAGGCATCGTGGCCGCGGCCCTGCTTGATCTGGGACTGGGTGGCGAACTGGATGAGGGGATGATTGCTGCTCATGGCTGTTTTTCTTGGTCATTCAGCAGGTCGGGTCGGCGCTTTCTGGTCTTCTCAATCTGTCTTTCCCGGCGCCATCTTTCGATTTCGGCGTGATTTCCTCCGAGGAGGACCGGGGGCACCTCGAGACCATCATAGACGGCGGGTCGGGTGAACTGCGGAAAGGCGAGCAACTTGCCGTTGTAGCTATCCCCCGTCAAGGAGTTTTCCTCCCCCAGAACCCCTGGTATCTGACGGCCGATGCAGTCCACCAGGACGCAGGCGGGGAGGGTGCCGTTGGTCAGGACGTAGTCTCCGATGGAGATCTCCCGGGTGACTTTCCGGTCCCGGAAGCGCTGGTCGATGCCCTCATAATGGCCCGAAATGAGGATAAGGTGCTCTTTTTGCGCCAGTTCCCGAGCCAGGGGGTTGGTGAGCTGCTCGCCGTCGGGGCAGAGGTAGATGACCTCGCAGCCGGGGGTGGCCATGGCGTCCACGGCATCGAAGAGGGGCTGGCAGGTCATGAGCATGCCGGGGCCGCCGCCGTAGGGCATGTCATCGACCTTGCGGTGCTTGTCCTTGGAGTAGGCCCGGAGGTCATGCGCCTTGAAGCGTATCAGGTCGCGCTCGATGGCACGTCCGATGACCGACTCCTTGAGGAAGCCGTCGGCCATCTCGGGGAAGAGGGTGACTAGGTCGATGCGGACGGACACGGGACGGGACAGGGAGGAAGCCCGGGTCGGGCGTCCCACGCAAGGGCTACTTCTTCGGGCGCTGATCCATCCGGATGCCCGATTCGGCGGGGACCGGCTTGCCGGTGACGTTCACGTCGGAGGTGAACAGGTACTTCCAGACGTCCTCCTGGAGGTGGCGTCCCTGGGCGTCCTTGGGGGAGCCCTTGCTCGGAGTGACGTAGCCGTGCGCGGCGGCGGCCTGCTTCTTGGCGTCGCCCTTCATCGGGGCCTGGGTGATGAGGCGGCGGGAATGACCGTAGGGCGCCTTGGCGTCGTCCGCGTTCACGACCGGACCGTATTCGTTGAGGCGCAGCATGAGCCAGGAGCGCTGGTAGTGGTGCTCCGTCCAGCCGCCGTCGAGGACGTGGGTGTAGCCGAAGAAACGGTTGAGCGGGGTGGCTGACGGACCGGCCTGCCAGTCTTCGGTGTTGTCGCGGGGTCCGCAGAACATGATTACCCGCGCGACCTTCTGGTGCATCGCGAAGCGCGCGGAGGACGTGGCGCCGTGCGAGGAGCCGCCCACGACGACCTTGGTCCAGTCGAGCTCCTTGCCGCCGGCGGTGAGGAACTGCTCCCAGCGGCCCTGCGGGTGCTTCTTCACGAGCCACTGCACCAGGCGCGTCGCGCGGCCCTTGGCGGAATCGGCTTCGGCGATCGCGACGGCCTTCGACGCGTCGACGCCCGCGGTAGCCTCGAGGCGGATCTTGCCGAGGTGCTGCGTGTCGGCGGGGACGGTGTTGAGCTTGCCGAACCAGCCGCGGGCGTAGTGCACGCTGACGTGGTGGTAGCCGTAGCCGTTCACCTTCTCGGCGATGACCGGGTTGTGGCCCATCAGCCAGACCACCAGTTCGCCGCGCGGGGCGACGCGCGTGTCGACGTCGGCGGTCTGCACGTCGGACGGCTTGCCCTTGCTCTCCAGGTTGAAATCGATGTCCGGATGGGCCTTCGCGGAGGGGTCGACTTCGCTGGCGCGCACGGTGAGGTGGTAGGCCTGCGGCTTCGGGTCATTGAACTTCGGCGCGGCCGCGCCGGCGTGGACCGTGAGCAGGGCGAAGGACAGCAGGGCGAGGGGGCGCGTCATGCCGCCCAGACTGCGCCGGCCGGCGCGTCAGGCAAGCGCCGAGGCGCTCACTTCGGCAGGCGGGCGTCGACGTAGTCGAGGGCCTGCTCGATGACCATGCGCGGCGCCCACTGATGGCCGCCGGCGAACTCCATCACTTCGACGCGTCCGTCGGTGATCTGCTTCAGCATGGGGAGCTCGGCGCGGTTGGGGTCGCCCTTGCCCATCGTCACCACGATCGCCGCGAGCTGCGTGCCCTTGAGTCCGGGCATGCCGTTGTCGAGTCGGCCGATGCCGGCGCCCTGCAGGATGACCCCGCCGAAACCGTCGCCGAGCGCGGCGAACACCGAGCTGGCCCGCGCGCCGCAGGAGAAGCCGGTCGCCACCTTGCCTCCGGGCAGCAGGCGCACGCGCCGCTCCACGTCCTCGGCGGCCGCGAGGAAGTTGCCCACGCTCGGATCCCACGGTCCGTTGCGTGACTCGTCGAGCATCACGACGACGTAGGTCCCCTTGCGCCGCAGCCAGGCCTCCATCTCGCCCATCTTCGCGTTGCCGGAGGGCGAGGCGATGAAGAGGCACTTCCAGCGGGCGTCCTTGGCGGCCAGGAAACCCTTGGGCAGCCAGAGGCGGTAGTGGTAGAGGTCGGAGTAACGGGAGAAGCCCGACATGTGCTGGCAGGCGATGCGGATCTCGGTCTGCTCCTTGAGCGGCAGGTCCGCCGGCGTCACGGCCGCGGGCGGACCCTGCGCCTCGAGCGCGGCCGTGAGCAGGCAGAGCAGGGCGGCGAACCTCATCGGCGCCGGCCCTTGCCCTTGCGGGCGTCGATGCGCGACTTGATGCGGAGCAGCACGACGGCCAGGGCGACCACCGCGAAAAACGTGAAGAGAACGTTGCTGACCTGCACCCCGCCGGCGGAGTCGGGCCCGGAGGAGGTCAGCGCGTCGGTCACGCTCGCGGGCGGCGACGCGCCGTCCTTGTCACGGCGCGCAACGGGCGTGCCGAGGGGCGTTAGGACCGGACGATGCACGCCCTGGAACTTGGCGACCGATTCGATTTTCCCCGCGGCCTCGATGACGTCGCCCGCCTTGCGGCCGGCCGCGGGCACGAGCAGCAGCTGCGGCGGACTGAGTTCGAGGGTCAGCGCGAGCTCGTAGCCGTCGGCCTCCTCGTCGGCGACGACTATGCGGAGCTTCCAGGGCTTGGGCTCAGCGGCGGCCTCGGCCGCCGCGATGCGGTCGCGATGGGCGGCGAGCTCGGCGAGCTCGTCGGCCTTGAGGGCCGGCTGCGCCGCGCCCGTCTTCACCTTGAGCGCCTCCAGCGCGGCGAGGTCTTCCGGGCTCACCCCCGTCTGCGCCCATGCCGCGCCGGCGAAGGCGAGGGCCGCGGCGATCGACGAGGGGCGCATGGGGGCACGATGCGACCGGGAGGCCGCAGGGCAAGCGTACGGCTTTGCGGCTTGGAAGAAGGGGGCCGCTCCGACATAGCCGAGGCGTGCCCAAGCCGACCGGTCCAGTCCTGCAGGTGCGCCGACTCCGCATCGCCCGCGAGGGCAAGGTCATCCTCCGCGGGCTCGACTGGACCGTCCGCCCCGGCGAGCACTGGGCGTTGCTCGGGCCGAACGGCGCGGGCAAGTCGTCGCTCCTCGCCGCGCTCACCGGCTACTTCGCTCCCACCGCCGGCGAGATGACCGTCCTCGGCGAGACCTTCGGGCGGAGCGACTGGCGCGAGCTCCGCCGTCGCGTCGGCCTGGCGGGTCCGTCCGTCGCCTCGATGGTGCGGCCCGATGAACCCGCCCTGCACGTCGTGGCCGGCGGCGCCGACGGCACGGTCAATCTCTGGCGCCGTCCGCCCGCGGCCGTGCTGCGTCGCGCGAGGGCCGTGCTGCGTCGCATGGGCGCCGGCGCCCTCGCGTCCCGTCCCTGGGGTCACCTCTCGCAGGGCGAGCGTCAGCGCACCCTGATCGCACGCGCCCTCATGCCCCGGCCCGCGCTGCTCATCCTCGATGAGCCCTGCGCCGGACTCGATCCGGCGGCGCGGACCGACTTCCTCCGCCTCGTCTCCCGCCTGCCGCGTCTCTGGCCGCGCACCGCGCTCGTGCTCGTCACGCATCACGTCGAGGAAGTCGTGCCCGCGTTCACCCACGCGCTGCTGCTGAAGTCGGGCGTCGCCCTCGCGGCGGGCCCCGTGCGCCGCGTCCTGGGCTCCGCCACGCTTTCCAGTCTCTTCGGCCGCCGCGTGCGGCTCTCGCGACGCAAGGGCGCCTTCTCGCTGTCCCTGCCTTGACCCGACGGCGGAATTCCCCACCCCTGCCTCTCCCGCGCCCTCCATGCCGTCGCCGTTCGAAGGACTCCTCCCCCGTTACGACGCCGTCGTCATCGGGGCCGGACTCGGGGGCATGACCGCCGCGAACAACCTCGCGAAGTTCGGCCGCAAGGTGCTCCTCCTCGAGCACCATTACCAGCTCGGCGGCCTCGCCACCTTCTTCAAGCGGGCGGGCGGCCACGTCTTCGACATCTCCCTGCACGGCTTTCCGCACGGCATGATCAAGTCCACCCGGCGCTACTGGACCAAGGAGATCTCGGACCGCATCCACCAGCTCAAGGACGTCCGGTTCATCAACCCCGACTTCGACGTCCGCACCACCTTCGACCGCGCCGACTTCACCCGCATCCTCATCGAGCAGTTCCGGCTGCCGGCGGAGACCGTCGCGGCCTTCTTCGCCCACCTGCGCGGGATGAACTACTACGACAACGACCCGCGCACCACCCGGCAGCTCTTCGAGCAGTTTTTCCCCGGCCGTCCCGACGTCCAGCGCCTCCTGCTGGAGCCTATCGCCTACGCCAACGGCTCCACCCTCGACGACCCGGCGATCACCTTCGGCATCGTCTTCTCGAACTTCATGTCGAAGGGCGTGTTCATCTTCCAGGGCGGCACGGACGTGATGATCAACCTCATGACCGCCGAGATGAAGGCCAACGGCGTCGACATCCGGCGCAACGTGCTCGTCGAGAAGGTCCACGTCGAGAAGGACGCCTCCGGCCGTCGCCGCGTCGTGGGCGTGAAGCTGCGCGGGACGCGTCTCGGCGAGGAGGTCGAGGTGGCCTGCGCGACCGTCGTCTCCAACGCCAACATCAAGGACACCGTCCTGCGGATCGGCGGCGAGGAGGCCTTCGAGCCCGCTTTCGTGGAGGAGGCCCGCAAGGTGCGCGTGAACACCTCCTCCTGCCAGGTCTACATGGGCGTGCGCGAGGGCGAGACCATCCCGCACATCGGCGACCTCGTCTTCACCTCCGAGGCCAGGCCCTTCTCCAGCCAGGAGCTCATCGACTTCCACACCACTTCCCGGACCTACTCGGTCTACTACCCGGACACCCGTCCCCACACCAAGACCCCGCGTTACGCCGTCGTCACCTCCGTCAACCAGAAGTGGGACGACTGGGCCGGCCTTTCCGAGGCCGACTACGCCCGGCACAAGGCGCGCGTCATCGAGGAGTCCTTCCGGGGGCTCGAGAAGTTCATCCCCGACATCCGGTCCAAGGTCGACCATGCCGAGGCCGCGACCCCGCGCACCGTCAACCGGTACGTCCGTCACGTCGGCGGCACCTCCTTCGGCACCAAGTTCGAGGGCCTCAGGGTCTCGATGGCCCTGCCCGAGCAGGTCGGCGGCTTCTACCACGCCGGCAGCGTCGGCATCATCATGTCCGGCTGGCTCGGCACCATCAACTACGGCGTGATCGTCTCGGCGAAGGCCGACGCCTACCTGCGCGACCCCGACGCCGGGCCGCTGGGCGAGGCCGCGGCCTCCGCCGGCCTCTGACGGCTTGACCGTCCGCGTCCGTCCGCAAGCCTGCGGGCATGTCCAAGGAGTCTCCCGCCCGCGGCTTCGCCAAGAAGGCCGAGAACGCCCTCGAGTCCTTCATCTTCGCTAGCCGCTGGGTGCAGGCGCCGATTTACGTCGCGCTCATCCTCGCCGCGGTGGCCTACGCCTGGAAGAGCGTGCAGGAGCTCATCCATCTCCTGCAGGGCTTCAGCACCTCGACCGAGAGCTCCATCATGCTGGGCATCCTCTCCCTGGTGGACATCTCGATGGTGGCCAACCTCGTGAACATGGTCGTCGTCGGCGGCTACGTCACGTTCGTCTCCCGCATCGACTTCGAGGACAACACCGACCGGCCCGACTGGCTCGAGCACATCAACGCCAACACCCTCAAGGTGAAGCTGGCGGCCAGCCTCGCGAGCATCTCGGCCATCCACCTCCTCAAGAGCTTCATCGACATCACCGCCGCGGCCTCCGCCGTGGACGGACGGCCCCTGCTGCCCGCGCAGGAGCGCGTCATCCTGTGGCAGGCGATCATCCACGGAGTCTTCCTCCTCTCGATGATCCTCTTCGCCTACAGCGAGCGGATGCAGCGGCACGAGGGCCACTGATCCGCCGCCGCGCCGTCCGCGCGCCTCAGCGCTTCGCGTCGACCGGGATGCGCATCCCGTAGAAGCTGCGGTAGACGTAGAACAGTCCGACCGCCAGCACCGCCGAGCCGAGGCCCAGCTTGAGGCCCGCCGGCATGCCGACCGCGATCTCCACGGCGAGCAGGCCGAAGAGCGTGGTGAACTTGATGACTGGGTTGAGCGAGACCGAGGACGTGTCCTTGAACGGGTCGCCGACCGTGTCGCCCACGACCGTCGCGGCGTGGAGCGGCGTGCCCTTGGCCTTGAGGTCGACCTCGACGATCTTCTTGGCGTTGTCCCAGGCGCCGCCGGCGTTGGCCATGAAGATGGCCTGGTAGAGCCCGAAGAAGGCCATGCCGACCAGGTAGCCGATGAAGAAGAACGGGTCGAAGAGCGCTAGGGACAGTGCTAGGCAGAAGATGGCGATGAAGATGTTCGTCATGCCCTTCTGCGCGTACTGCGTGCAGATGCGCACGACCTCCTTGGAGGCGTCGGTCGCCGCTGTGGAGGCGTCGAGCTTCATGTTGTCCTTGATGTAGACCACCGCGCGGTAGGCGCCCGTCACGACCGCCTGCGTGGAGGCGCCGGTGAACCAGTAGATGACCGCGCCGCCCATGAGCAGCCCCATCAGGGCCTCGGGGTGCACGAGCGAGAGCTTCTCCAAGACGTTGAGTCCGGAGGCGCGGTAGTGCTCCTGCAGCATCATGATGATGCCGAAGACCATCGTCGTCGCGCCCACCACGGCGGTGCCGATGAGGACCGGCTTGGCCGTGGCCTTGAAGGTGTTGCCGGCGCCGTCGCCCTTCTCGAGCTGGTGCTTGGCGCCCTCGAAGTCGGGCTTGAAGCCGAAGTCGCGTTCGATCTCCTCGCGCACGCCCGGGCGGGACTCGATCTGCGAGAGTTCGTACACCGACTGCGCGTTGTCCGTGACTGGGCCGAACGAGTCGACCGCGATGGTGACGGGGCCCATGCCGAGGAAGCCGAAGGCGACCAAGCCGAAGGCGAAGATCGGGGCGGCGAAGGCGAACTGCGCGGGCATCAGCGCGGCGACCGCGGCGTGCGTCGAGAGCAGGTAGGCCCCGAGCATCAGGCCGAGGATGCAGAGGCCGGTCCAGAAGGCGGAGAAGTTGCCCGCCACCATGCCGGAGAGAATGTTGAGCGAGGCGCCGCCCTGGTCGGAGGAGGTCACGACCTCCTTCACGTGGCGGCTCTCGGTGGAGGTGAAGACCTTGGTGAACTCGGGGATGAGCGCGCCGGCGAGCGTGCCGAGCGAGATGATGGTCGAGAGCACCCACCAGAGGTCGGGCCGCCCGGCCAGCGGGGCCAGCAGCGCCCAGCTCGCGACGTAGGTCACGGCGATCGACACTACGGAGGTCACCCAGACGAGGTTGGTCAGGGGCTGCTCGAGGTTGAAGTCGCGGGCCTCGCCCCAGACGGAGCGGCTGATCACGCCGTTGATCCAGTAGCTGGCCACCGAGGTGATGACCATGAGGATGCGCATGGCGAAGAGCCAGATGACGAGCGTGGCGCAGAGCGACGGGTCGGCCGCGAGGGCGAGGGCGAGGAAGGCGATGAGGGCCACGCCGGTCACGCCGTAGGTCTCGAAGCCGTCGGCCGTCGGGCCCACGGAGTCGCCGGCGTTGTCACCGGTGCAGTCGGCGATGACGCCGGGGTTGCGGGGATCGTCCTCAGGCAGCTTGAAGACGATCTTCATCAGGTCCGCGCCGATGTCGGCGATCTTGGTGAAGATGCCGCCGCAGATGCGCAGGGCCGAGGCCCCGAGGGATTCGCCGATGGCGAAGCCGATGAAGCACGGGCCGGCCAGCTCCGCCGGCAGGAAGAGCAGGATGGCGATCATGAACAGCAGCTCGATGGCCACGAGCAGCAGGCCGACGCTCATGCCCGACTGCAGGGGGATGAGCAGGGTGGCGAGGGCGTTGCCCTTCAGGGCGGAGAAGGCGGCGCGCGAGTTGGCGACGGTGTTGATGCGGATGCCGAACCAGGCCACGCCGTAGCTGCCGAGGATGCCGAGGACGGAGGCGGCGAGGATGACGGCCACCTGGGAGGCCGGCTTGTGCTCGAGGCCGCCGAAGTAGTAGGCCATGCACGCGGCGATGAGCACCCAGAGGGCGGCGAGGAACTTGCCCTGCTGGACGAGGTAGGTCTTGCAGGTCTCCCAGATGATCTGCGAGACGTCGGCCATGCTGCGGTGCACGGGCAGGGCGCGGGTCTGCAGGTACTGCCACCAGCCGTAGGCGACGCCGAGCGCGCAGACGACGAGTCCGGCCCAGAGCACGCCCGAGCCGCTGAGCGAGCCGCCGAGGAAGGAGACTTTGCCCAGGTCGGGGATGCGGATGTCAGCCTCTCCGGCGAGGAGGGCGGTGGGGCACGCGAATGCGGAGGCGGCCAGGAGCTTTAGGGTCTTCATGGGGAAAAGAGGGGGATGGCCGAGGGGTGGGGCCTTTCCGAAAATTGAGGTTCCGTCACATCGTGGGCGAGGCAAAAAACCGCGACGCCCGACTTCATCTTCGCTCAATTAAGGGTCGAGCAGGCGCTCCCTCAGGAAGAGGGCCGTGACCCTGGCCTGGTGGTCGACGTTGGACTTCTTGGAGAACCCATGACCCTCGTCCTCGGCCACCAGATACCAGACCTCGCCGCCCGCGGTTCTGACCGCGTCGCGGATGCGCACCGCCTCAGCCAGGGGCACGCGGGGGTCGTTGCGACCATGCACGACGAGCAGGGGCGCGCTGATGCGGGCCGCGTTGCGGGCGGGGGCGACCGCCTCCAGGGCGGCCCGGACGTCGGGCTTGCGCTCGTCGCCGTACTCGGCCCGGCGCGCGGCGCGCCGGTAGTCTGAGGTCTGCTCGAGCAGGGTAACCATATTGGTCACGCCGACGACGTCCACGCCGCAGCGGAAGCGTTCGCCGAACTCCGCCATGCTCGCGAGGCACATGAAGCCGCCGTAGCTACCGCCGTAGGCGGCGATGCGGGTCGAATCGATGCGAGGGTGCCGTGCGGCCCAGTCCAGCACGGCCCCGACGTCCTTCACCGCGTCGCCGCGTCGCACGCCGTTGTCGAGGTTGAGGTAGCGGCGTCCGTAGCCGGAGGAGCCGCGCACATTTGGGTAGATGAGCGCGACGCCCAGGCGGTCCAGGTAGTAGAGCAGGCCGCCGCGGAAGCCGGGACGGGACTGTCCCTCGGGGCCGCCGTGGAAGATCATGATGGCCGGACGTCGGCCGGGGAACTTCGCGGGGTCGGGTAGGTAGACGAGGCAGGGGATCTGCTCGCCGTCGAAGCTGCGCATGCGGACGGTCGTCGCTTCGGGAGCCTTGACCTCGACCTTGGGCTTGGAGGTCCGGTCGGTCCAGCGGGTGAGCGCCCCTGAGTCGAGGTCCGCCGACCACGCGTCGCTGGGAGAGTCCTCCGAGTTGAGCGTGAAGCCGACCTCATGGCTGCCCGGTCGGAACGCGAGGTCGGAGATGACGCCGGGGCGGATCGCGGGGGCGCGGAGGGGCTTGCCCGAGGGCAGCTCCCAGCAGCGGAGCTCCGATCGGCCGTCCACGTTGACGATGACGGCGAGGCGTCTCCCGTCTGCGGAGACTTCGAGCTCCTCGCAGTCCCAGTCGGGCGCTCCTTCCAGCGCCTTCACCGTCCGGGCGGCGAAGTCGAGGCGGACGGGGCGCAGGAAGTCGCCGCCCAGAGTCGATAGCGCGTAGGCGCCGTTTCCGTCCACGGTCAGACGCACGTGGCTGAAGGGGTGGGAAGCCCCGGTGGGCGTCACTTCGGTGAGCTTGCCCGTCGCCAGGTCCGCCTTGTGCAGCCGGGTGCGTTCGATGCTGACCGACTGCCGCACCAGCAGCCAGCGGCCGTCGGGAGCCCAGGCCGTCGCCGACCAGCCGGGCGATGATCCCGTCACGAGCGCGCGCACCTTCGAGGGCGCTTTCACGTCGACGACCAGGATGTCGCTGTCCTTGCCATTGCGGCGGTTCGAGGCCCAGGCGATGCGTTGGCCGTCCGCCGACCATCGGGGGTCGGTGTTGCGGGAGCGGCCGTCCGTCAGCATCATGGGCTTCGCCTTGGGGTCGGAGGCGTCCTTCAGGTGCAGCTGGTAGTTCTCATCCCCGCCCTTGTCGGCGAGGTAGGCCAGATTCGCGCCGCCCGGCTGGAACCAGCCGTATTTCACTGGCTCCGTTCCGCGCGTGAGCGCGGCCCGCTTGCCCAGCGCCTCGGTCATGCGGTGCAGGTGCGAGGCGCTGCCGATGCGGGTCGAGACGATGGCGGCGCGCCCTCGGGAGTCCCATCCCTTGAAGCCGGCGCCGCCGAGGTTGAGGTAGGGGTCCATCTCTTCGGCGAGTGCCGCGGGGACCTGCGGCACTGCGTCGGCGACGAAATTGGACGGGTGGGGAAGGGTGGGGGCGACGCATCCGACGAGGATGGCCGCGAGGACAAGGCTGGGGCGGGGCATGTCCTTCCCTAAGTCGCCCGCCCGCCGAGGGCGAGCCTCGGCTACTCACTTTTTCCTGCGTTGCGCCGTCGCCTTCGCCTCTGCGGCGGCGCCCGCCGGTCCGTAGGATTCGGGGTCGGACAAGGGCCGGCCTGCCACGGGCACGGCGCCGTCATCGCCCTGCTCGCGCATCCATGCGTCCAAGGCCGCGCGGAGCTCCGCCAGCCTGGCCGCGTTGGCCGGATCCGCCGCGACGTTGGACCGTTCAGCCGGATCCTTCTCCAGGTCGTAAAGTTCCTCCGCCGGCCGACGGTGGTAGCGGTCCAGCGTCGCGGCCGCCGCCGCGTCGGTCTTCGCCAGCCTCTCCCATTCCGCGAAGAACGCGCGCTGGCCGAGCCCGTCACCCCGGCTCTCCTGGAGGTCGATATGCGTGGTGAACGCCCAGTCGGGACGGAGGTTGCGGACGTATTTCCAGCTCCCGTCACGGACGGCGCGGGCAGGATAGACGTTCATCCGGTTGTCGTTGGCGTGCGTGGTGAAGATCCGGTCGCGATGCCGGTCCGCGCCGCGCAGCACGGGCAGGAAGGAACGTCCGTCGATGCCCGAGGGGGCCTCGCCCCCCGCCGCCTCGAGGAGCGTCGGCAGCAGGTCGACCCAGCTGACCATCGCCCCGGTGCGCTTCCCGGCCGCGACCGTGCCCGGCCAGGAGACGATGAGCGGCGTGGCGACGCCGGCTTCGTAAAGGTTCCATTTTCCGAAGGGCCATTGCGCGCCGTGGTCGCTGGAGAAGACGAAGACCGTGGAGGCCGGCAGCGTCTCGCGGACCGTGCGCATCACCTCGCCGAGTTCCGCGTCGCCGCGCGCGACCGCGTCGGCGTAGCGCGCCCGCCAGAGCCGCGTCTGCGGCGTGTCGACGCTGAGCGCGGGCAGCCGGAGGTCGTCCGGACGGTGGACTCCGTCGGCGGCCGGCCACGGGACGTGCGGCCAGTTGCTTCCGACCATCAGGCAGAGCGGCTTGGCGTCCTTGGGCCTCGCGCGGAGAAACTTCAACGCGGCGGGCACGCCCTCGGGGTCGTGGAAGGTGTCGTGGGCGAAGACGTCGAAGGCGTAGTCCGCCGTGTGGCGGTAGTGGGAGACTTTGCCGAAGGCCGCGACCTCGTAGCCCAGCTCCTTGAAGTAGGAGGGCCATTTGCGGATCTCCGCCCGTGGTTTGGCGTGATTGGAGGAGGCGCCGTTCCTGGCCGGCATGAGCCCCGTGAGCAGCGCGGCCCGGCTCGGCGCGCAGCTCGGCGAGGCGACGTAGGCCCGGTCGAAGGTCAGGCCGGCGGCGGCCAGCGCGGCGACGTGGGGCGTGCGGATGCCTCCGCCTCCGTAGGGGGTCGTGTCCAGCTGCCCGAGGTCATCCGTCAGGAACACCACGATGTCCGGTCGGCGGGCCTCCGCCGCCGGCGACACGGCGGCGAACAGCAGCAAGGCGGCCAGGAGCGGCGGCATGCCGGGATGGTGTCCCGCTTTCCTGCGTCTGGGAACGCAGAAGTTTTCTCGCCCGCCGCCGGGCCGTGCCCACAATGTTCGCACCCCGATGAAGAAGTCCCTGCTGCCGATCCTCCTCGCATCGTTCTCCTTCGCCGCGCCGGAGCCCTACCCCGTGAGCGAGCCCGCCGTGGACGCCACGCATCCCACCGCGGACGCCGCCGGCTTCGTTCCGCTCCTCAACGGCAAGGACCTCTCCGGCTGGCGCACCAAGGGCAACTGGGTCTACGACGTCGACGGCACCGTGACCCTGCGACCCCGTCCGGGCGAGACCGGCTGGAAGCGTTTCGACGCCTACCTCTTCACCGAGCGCAAGTACCGCGACTTCGTCCTCGACCTCGAGTTCAAGTTCGAGCCTACCGGCAACTCCGGCGTCTTCTTCTGCGTGGCCGATCCGCTCGATCCCGTCGCCAAGGGGATCGAGCTCCAGATCCTTGACACCCACGGCTTGGCGAAGCCCGGCCACCATGACTGCGGCGGCATCATCCGCGCCATGGGTCCGGCGGAGAACCGCGTGCGTCCCGCCGGCGAGTGGAACCGCTACACCCTCACGCTGAAGTCGCGGCGGCTCGAGGTCGTCTTCAACGGACGGCGCACCATCGTGCTCGACCTTGACCGTTCGCCGATGAAGGACCGACCCGCGGAAGGCCATGTCGGCTTCCAGGACGAGGCCAAGCGGGTCTGGTACCGCGGCGTCAGGATCCGCGAGCTTCCCTGACCTTCCGGAATCGCGCGGCGGCGAGCCAAGCCGCCACGGGCAGGGCCGCGCTGAGGATCAGGGCCAGACTTTCGCTCTCCCTGGCCACCGCGCCCACCCAGGCGAAGGCGAAGCCGGTCGGCACGCAGCCCGCCGTCAGCGCGGCGAAGAACGTCCCGAATCTCATCCCGGCCAGTCCCGCCATGCAGGCGACCGCCTCTGGCAGGATCGGCATCCACCGCGAGACGAGCACCAGCCAGGCGCCGCCGCGTTCGAAGACCGTCTCCGTCCGGCGGAGCCCTTCTTCGCCCGCGATCCACCGCGCGGCGGGGCGTCCGGCAATGCGTGCGGCGCCGTAGGCCGTGACGCCGGCGAGCGCCGAGCCCGCGGCGGCGATCATCCCGCCGACCAACGTGCCATAGGCCGCGCCCAGCGCCGACATGACCACCGTGGAGGGCACCGGCAGCGCGATGTCGGAGACGAGCAGGCCGACGCCGGCCGCCCAGGCCCAGTCGCCCTGCTGCATGATCCAGGCCGTGGCGCCTTCGAGCGAAAGCGCGTCGTCGAATGCCTCGCCCCAGATCGCCCAGGGGATGATAGCGCCTGCCAGGATGAGGCCGACGATCACCAGCAGCGTGACCGTGCCGCGGTCGTCCTTCATCGCGACTTGGGTCCGAGCCCCTTCCAGGGCTCCTGACCGCTCATGTCAACCGCGAACGGCCCGGCGCAGGCGCCGGGGGAGAGGATGGCGAGGATGACCGCGTCCTGCGCGGACTCATTGAAGGTCGCGTGCACCACGCCCGCGGGGATGTGGGCGCTGTCGCCCGGGCCGAGCCGACGCGACTCCTGCTCCACCCACTGGGTCACCTCGCCCTTCAGCACGTAGATGACCTCCTCCAGCTCGGGGTGCGTGTGGAAGCCGTGGCCTTCGTGCGGCGGCAGTGTGGCCTCGCAGACTTGGAGGTCCTTCGCCTCCGTGACGCCGGGGCGGCAGAGCCAGTAATTGGTCCGTCCCTTGAACTCCTCGAGCAGGGCTTCCTTCTTGCTGACGAATCGCAGGGGCGGGCGCATCGCCTGTGAATAAGTGGCCGTGCCGTTCGGGGCAAGCGCCGCCTCCTTCCGTTGACAGCGGGAGCGGTGTCGGGCGTGATGACTTCTCCCCCATGAGAACCCTGCCCCTGCTGTTCCTCGTCGCCGTCGCCTCGCTCTGCTCCGCGCAGAACGCACCCCAGAAGAAGGAGGGCGCGCCCTCCAAGAAGGCTCCGGCCGCGAAGCTGCCCTCGCAGCCGGCCGACGTCGCCGCGCAGAAGTTCGAGGCGGAGGGCAAAGTGAACGCCAGCTTCGCGCGCCAGCACGCCGCGTTCGTCGAAATCGCCAAGAAGGGCGAGGCGCAGGTCGTCTTCCTCGGCGACTCCATCACCGCCGGCTGGGCCAGGCAGGCGGAGCTCTTCAACAAGGAGTTCGGCGCCTACAAGGCGGCCAACTTCGGCATTGGCGGCGACCGCACCCAGCACGTCCTGTGGCGCGTCGAGAACGGCGAGTTCGAAGGCATCAAGCCCAAGGCCGTCGTCCTGATGATCGGCACCAACAACTCCGGCGCCGCTGACAATCCTCCCGAGCAGGTCGCGGCCGGCATCCGCAAGATCGTGCAGGCCGTCCATGCCCGCTCTCCGGAGACCAAGGTCCTCCTCCTGGCCATCTTCCCGCGCGGTCCCGGCGAGCAGAACAATCCCGGCCGTGCCAAGAACAAGGCCGTCAACGCCATCGTCGCCGGACTGCACGACGGCAAGAAGGTGCACTACCTCGACATCGGCCCCAAGTTCCTCGCCGCTGACGGCACGCTGAGCAAGGACATCATGCCCGACCTGCTGCACCTGAGCCCCAAGGGTTACCAGATCTGGGCCGACGCCATCCGCGACAAGCTCGCCGAGCTGGCTCGCTGAGGGCCTTCAGCCCCTGAGGTTCTAATAGGCCAGACGCCGGCGGCGGGGGGACAGCGCCAGGGGGCGAGAGGAAAGGAATTCCACGCCCAGGACGCCATCGCAGCCCGTCGGCACGACGTCCGTCCGAAGCGAGGGAGGCAGCCTGCCGCAGCGCAGGGTTTCCGCGATCAGTCCGCCGCAGTCAATCGGCACATGATAGGTGTCGGCCGTGTACCATCCTCCGATGAAGGACGGGTTGAAGTCGCGCGCCTTCCCGCCGCTCGTGAATGTCTCGATGATCCGGTCTTCCAGGTAGGACAGCTGCTGTCCGCTGGAGAGCAGAAGATGACGCTCCTCATTGCGGATACGCGCGGACACCGAGAGGAGCGGGCCTTCCTGTCTCAGTTCCAGCGTGCGGTCGGAGAGGAGAATCGCCTCGGCCGACACCTTGCACGTCCGTCCGGGGACGTCGAACGCCCAGTCGAACTGGCTGATGATGTCCATGCCGAACGCGCCCGCGCAGGCCGTCCCCAGTCCTTGCGCCAATTTCGGCGCCGTCAGCAGCGGCTTGCCGGGGCGGGCGAGGATGGGAAGCACGTTGATGGGCCGGCCGTCGAGCGCCGCCGGAGCGCCGGAGCCGAAACTGAGCGCGCTGCCCGTGTCCAACAACCAACGTTGTGCGGAGAGCTCGATGAAAAGCAGGCCGTGCTGATGGTGTAGGGGCAGCTGAACCATCTCCTCCGGACGATGGTCGAATGCAGGCCGTGCACAAGAGCCGTGCCGCAAGGGCAGGGTAAAACTTCTTTAAAAAGTAAAAACTCCGTTAAAGCCTGGTCAGCGCTTCCAGCCCGCCGGCAGGTCCGCGAGCGTCTCCGTGAGGATCTCGTGAATCGCCCGGCGTTCCTCCGCCGGCAGGTAGGCGAACGCGACGGACGGTTGCGGCGCCTTGAGGCCTTCCGACAGACGCGATAGCGTCAGGTCTCGTAGCTCCTTGGGCAGCCAGCCGAATGATTTCGAATAGATGAGCGGACTGCAGCGGTACTTGAACAGACGCGTGCCCAGGTCGAGGTCCCGCAGGGAGCGGCCCTTGGAGTCGGCCTTCCGGGTCTTCGCATAGACTGACTCGAAGACCCCGTCGCCCTTGATGCCTCCTTCGGGGAACGGAGCTTCGTCTTTCAGGAGGAGGGCGTCGATGAGCCGTTCCGCCTGGCTGTTGAGCTGGGCGAGGCAGGAGCCCGCCGGGGCGGCGTCCTTGGGCAGGCCGAGCACGGCGCGCATGGCCGGCCACCGGTGCAGCGCGACTCGCGACTGCTGGTTGGCGGTGGAGATGACGTTGTGCACGTGGACCTGGTGGTCATGCATCAGCAGCGCGACGACGTCGCTGGTGCCGAGCGGGTAGCGGCGCGTCTCGACGATCTCCTTCAGGTCGGGGACCAGCGCGCTGGAAAGCCCCTGGTCGCCGTCGAAATCTTCCGCCTTCTCTCCCTTGACGTTCCCGCGGTGGCGCAGCGTCCCGGGCGCGCCGGTGACATACCAGCCTCCCCAGCGTTCACGGTAGGGCGTGGAGGGCTCGATGTTGGAACCGCCCGATCCGACCAGCGGTTCGCCGTTCCTGTCCGGGTAGACGGAGCGCGTGCGCAGGCTCGGCGTACGCTCGTGGCGCTTGTGGCAGAGCAGGCACTCCGAGCTGCGGTTGAAGAGGGGCTTGGGAGGGGATTCCTGGGCGTCGACCAGGTAGAAGGTCGCCCCCAGCTTCGGGTCGAAGACGGTGATTTCGATGCCGCCGCCCGGCACCCAGCCCACGTAGGCCTCGTCGGAGAAGAAGAGCGCGCGGGGGTTCTCGGGACTGATGAGCGTGCGCTGCAGGCTCGTCTTGCTGAACACCAGCAGCTGCGACTCCGCCGGCACCTCGAGTTTCTCCAGCACCCAGCGAACCCGCCGACGCGCGGGCCATCCGCGGATTTCCTCGGCCTGCGCCGCGAATTCGGCGTTCAGCCTCGTGACCACGTCGTCGGGCTTCGTCGCTGAATAGCTGATCGGGGGGTCCTCGAAGTCGTCGTGGTCCTGGGCGGGCGCGCGGGCGGCCGCCAGCAGGGCGGTCAGGCAGATGAATCGGAGCGGGACCGGACTCACGTACTCATCCTGCCGGACGGACCGGGCCAAGCCAAGGACGCATCTTCTCCGGAAGGCGGGCATTAGCCCGCCTTCCGGCCGGATAAGCAGCCGGGCGCCCTTCAGGACATGAGTTCCATCAGCTGTCGGCGGGCGCGTTGTTCCAGCTGCCGTGCCCGTTCCCGGGTCACGCCCAGCTTGCCGCCGATCTGCTCCAGCGTCATCGCCGGACCTCCGATGCCTTCGCGCATGCGGAGCACCGAGGCCTCCCTGGGCGGCAGCGCATCGAGCGCCCGGCGCACCCGCTCGACGTCGGAAGACCGTCCTGCGGCTTCCACGGGCGTCTCCGCGGAGTCGTCGGCGAGCGTCTGGCCGAACGTCAGGCCTTCGTCGTCGCCGACGGGGGCGTCGAGGGAGGCGGGGTGCTGCTCGTGACAGAGGAACTGCACCACCTTTTCCGGCGACCAGCGCAGCTCATCGGCCAGCTCCTCCTGCTCCGGAGCCCGGCCGAGGCGCTGGGTGAGCTGTTCGCGCGCCGTCCGCAGCTTGGACAGGCTCTCGTGGATGTTGCGCGGAAGATGGACCGCCCGACGCTCCTGATTGAGCGCGGCGAACACCTTGCTGCGGATGTGCATGTAGGCGAAGGTACTGAAGCGGGTGCCGTAGGAAGCGTCATACCGCAGGGCGGCGATGGTCAGCCCCAGGTTGCCCGCGGCGATGAGCTCCTCGCGAACCGTGCGGTCCACCGAGAACTCCTTGGTCACGTGGCACACCAGGCGCAGGTTGCACGAGGTCAGCCGCTGGAAGGCCGTCTTCGCCTTTTCGCCGACGATCTCGTCGCCCCGGCGTCCGGCCGCGATGGCCCGGCCCAGGCGGAGCTCCTCCTTCGCGTCGAGCCGGTCGTGATTGAGCGCGTTGGCGAAGTAGCGGCCGAGCCCGTCGCGTTCGTCAGGCGGCGAGCAGCGGCGGAAGTCGGCGGCGAGGCCGAGGGATTCGCGGGTGCGGTTTTCTTTCGTGGCGGTGCTTTTCGGGATGAGCGGGATCATGGAGAATTGGAAAGTGCCTCTAACCTAGGGGCCGGAAAACGCCCCTTTCGGGAACGTGTTTTCACAAGTGACTGGGCGGCAGTGAAATTCAGCGCGGACTTTTTTCGCGGGGCTTCCTCCGGAGGGGCTCGAGGGCGTCCATCCTGCCCCGGCGATTCCGGAAGTCAAAGGGGCCTCGCGTCATAAGTTTTCTACAAGATTATAACCGGCCGCCTCTCCCCGGGCGGACGGCGGGTCGGCCCGGATCCGAGGCGGGGAGGGGGCTTGCCATGGGCCGACGGATGGGCTTTCTCGTCTGGACACCCCGATGAAGACGTTACCCTTCCTGGTGACGGCCTTGGCCGTCCTGCTTTCCCCGACCTTGGAGGCCGAGGACGCCCGGCCGCCCAACGTCCTCGTGATCGTCTCCGATGACCACGCCTGGTACGACTACGGCTTCATGGGATCGAAGGACGTGCGAACCCCCCACATTGACCGTCTGGCCGCCGAAAGCCGTGCTTTCCCCCGCGGTTACGTGGTCAACTCCCTCTGCGGACCCAGCTTGGCCGCCCTCCTGACCGGCAAGCACCCCCACCGCAACGGCATCACCGGCAACGACCCTGTGCTGCCTCCCGCCGCCAAGGGCAAGTCGAAGTACGCCCACCCCTCCTTTCAGCAAGGCCGGGAAAAGATGACCTCTCTCTGGGAGAAGAATCCCCACATCCCCCGCCTACTGGAGCCCAAGGGCTACGTCAGCCTGCAGACGGGCAAGTGGTGGCTGGGCGATTATCGCCGGGGCGGCTTCACCGAGGGCATGACCAAGGGCGGCCGGCATGGCGACGACGGCCTGGACATCGGCCGCAAGACCCTGGCCCCAGTCACCGATTTCATTTCCAAGGCCAAGCGGGATCAGAAGCCCTTCTTCGTGTGGTATGCGCCCATGATGCCCCACGACCCGCACAACCCGCCCGAGCGGCTGCTGGCCAAGTACGTCGACAAGACCCCGTCCCTCCACCAGGCCCGCTACTGGGCGATGGTCGAATGGTTCGACGAGACTGTGGGTGAGATCCGCGATCACATCGAGAAGGAGGGGCTGTCCAAGGACACCGTCGTCATCTACATCGCTGACAACGGCTGGATCCAGAGCCAGAACAATTCCCGGTATGCCCCGCGTTCCAAGCAGTCGCCCCACGAGGGGGGCGTGCGCACGCCCATCCTCGTCTCCTGGCCCGGACGGGTGAAGCCCGGCTCGGTCAACCGCGCGGTCAGCGAGGTCGACATCATGCCCACCTTGCTCAGGCTCTGCGGCCTGCCCGTGCCGGCAGGGGTCGAAGGCATCGATCTGCTCGATGACGCCGCCGTCGCGGCGAGGGGCGAAGTCTTCGGGTCGAATTCCACCCACGACATCCTCGAGCTCGGCCGACCCGCCGCCAGCCTGCGCTACCGCTGGGTCGTCGCCGGCGAATGGAAGGCTATCTTCTCGAGCGGCATCAACGGGGCGAACGAGCCCCCTCAGCTCTTCAATCTCAAGGACGACCCCCGCGAGCTCCGCGACCTCGCCGTCTCCGATCCCGACCGCGTGGCCGGTCTGAAGGCCAAGGTCGACGCCTGGTGGGACGGCCGCTGAACTTTTCCGCACAACAGAACATCATGAACAAAACCTCCGCACCCATCGCCGCCCTGGTCCTGCTCCTCGCCGGCTGCCAGACGCAGGAACCCGCCGCAACCGGAAGCGCTTCAGCGCCGGCGCCCAAGCCAGCCCCCAAGGCCAAGGCGGCCTCAAAGGCCAAGGCCGCCCCCGCCTCCTATGTGATGTACATTGGCACCTCGGGTCCCAAGGCCCAGGGCATCCTGCGCTGCGTCGTCGACGGCAAGTCTGGCAAGATCTCCGCCCCGGCCGTCGTCGCCGAAGCCAAGTCCGCCTCTTATCTGGCCCTGAGCGCGGACGGCAAGTTCCTCTACAGCACCGCCGAGGGGACCGAGGGCGCGGTCGCCGCCTATGCGGTCGAAGGATCCGCGCTCCGCTCGCTCAACTCCGAATCCTCCAAGGGCAAGGGTCCGACGCATCTCGTCGTCGATCCCGCCCGCAAGAACGTCATCGTCGTCAACTACGGCTCCGGCTCCACCACCTGCCTGCCGGTCAAGGCCGACGGTTCCCTCGCTCCGGCCAGCGCGTCCGTGCAGCACGTGGGCACCGGCCCCAACGCCGCCCGTCAGGCCGGACCGCACGCCCACGGCGTCTACCTCCATCCCTCCAGCGGCCGCGCCTACGTGACCGACCTCGGCACCGATGACGTCTTCATCTACAAGTTCGACCCCGCCAGGGGCTCCTTGGACGCCAACCGTCCGAAGTCCGGCCGCGTGGCGGCCGGCGCCGGCCCGCGTCACCTCGCCTTCCATCCCAACGGCAAGTTCGCCTACGTGAACAACGAGATGGCCCTCTCCGTCACCGTCTTCTCCGTGGAGCGCAACGGCGGCCTGAAGGAACTGCAGACCCTGCCGACCCTCCCCGAGGGCGCCGACTCCAAGGGCGCCTCGACGGCCGAGATCTTCGTCCGTCCCGACGGCAAGACGCTCTACGTCTCCAACCGCGGTCATGACTCGATCGCCGTCTACTCCATCGCCAAGGACGGCAAGCTCGCGCTCATCCAGCATGCGCTCGGCACGCCCGCCACCCCGCGCGGCTTCGGCCTGACTCCGGACGGTCGCTGGCTCGTCTGCGCCGGCCAGAAGTCCGGTACGCTGAACGCCTACCGGATCGACCGGGAGGGTAAACTTATCGACACCAAGCAGGCCGTCGAGGCTCCGGCCGCCGCCTGCGTCGTGTTCGCGCCCTGACCTCGGGTCCGCATCGGATCAGGGGGCGCCGGAAGGCGCCCCTTCTTTTTCCCTCCTTTGCGCTCACGGCCGAAACACCGCGGGCTTGCCGCGGTCAGAACAGGGGACAAATCTGTCTCCATGAGAAGTGCCCCCTTCCTACTCGCCTTCGCCGCGGCCGCCGCCGCGGAGGCCGCGGACTTCTCGCATGAGATCGTGCCCATCCTGCGCAAGCACTGCGCCGAGTGCCACACCGGCGACAAGAAGAAGGGCGGGCTGTCGATGAACACCCGCGCCGACCTGATCGAAGGTTCCGAGGACGGTCCAGTCGTGAAGCCCGGCGACCTCGCGTCCCGCATGCTCGCCGTCGTCGTCAGCGCGGACAAGGATGAGCGCATGCCGCCCAAGGGGCCCGGCCTCAGCGAAGCCGAGGTCGCCAAGCTGCGCTCCTGGGTGGCCGACGGACTGAAGTGGGACGAGGGCTTCGCCTTCAAGAAGCCCGCCTATGAGCCGCCGCTGAAGCCTCGTACGCCCGAACTGCCCGCCGCCGTCGAGGGCCGCGCCCATCCCGTGGACCGCGTGCTGGACGCCTGGACCGCCAAGGCCGGCCTGGCCCGGCCGGCGCCCGCCTCCGACTCCGCCTTCCTGCGCCGCGCGCATCTCGACCTCATCGGTCTCCTGCCCACGCCGGAGGAGACCGCCGCGTTCCTCGCCGACGCCGCGACGGACAAGCGCGAGCGTCTCGTCCGTCGCCTGCTCGCGCGGGACGTGGACTACGCCGATCACTGGATGGCCTTCTGGAACGACCTGTTGCGCAACGACTACGCCGGGACCGGCTACATCGACGGCGGCCGCAAGCAGATCACCGGCTGGCTGTACGCCTCCCTCGTCAACAACAGGCCCTACGACGCCTTCGTGCGCGAACTCATCGCGCCCACGCCGGACAGCGAGGGCTTCTCCAAGGGCATCGTCTGGCGCGGCGCCGTGAGCGCCGGGCAGCTCCCCCAGCTGCAGTTCTCGCAGAGCGTCTCCCAGGCCTTCCTGGGCATCAACATGAAGTGCGCCTCGTGCCACGACAGCTTCGTCGACCGTTGGAAGCTCAAGGACGCCTACGGCCTCGCCGCCATCTATTCGGCCAATCCGATGGAGCTCGTCCGTTGCGACGTCCCCACTGGTCGCACCGCCACGGCCGCCTGGCCCTTCCCCGAACTCGGGCAGGTCGACCCCGCCGCGCCGCGCGAGGAGCGCCTGCGCCAGCTCGCCGCGCTGATGACCCATCCTGAAAACGGGCGATTCCAGCGAACCGTCGTCAACCGCCTCTGGCACCGCCTGATGGGGCGGGGCGTCGTGCATCCTGTCGACGCCATGCAGACCGAGCCTTGGAATCAGGACCTGCTCGACGTGCTGGCCAACCGCCTGGTCGAGTCCAAGTACGACCTGCGCGCCGTGCTCGCCTTCATCGCGACTTCCGAGGCCTACCGTTCGCGCGCCGAGGTGCTATCCACCGACGCCGACGAGGGCGCCTACGTCTACCGCGGCCCGCGCGCCAAGCGCCTGACCGCCGAGCAGTTCGTGGATTCCGTCTGGCGCGTGGCGGACGCCTATCCCGGCAAGATCGACGCCTCCGTCGTGCGCGCCCCCGCGGGCGGGGCGCCTCCGGTCGGACTCGTCGCCCAACCCGTCTGGTCCAACGACCTCACCGGCCAGCGCGCGCGTCTGCCCGCCGCCGGGGAGGTCCGCACCTTCCGCGGTTCCCTCGCCGTGCGCGGCGCCGTGAAGCGGGCCTTCATCGTGGCCGGCTGCGACAACGAGTTCGAGCTGTGGGTCAACGGCGTTCGCGTCGCCTCCGGTGACAACTGGACCGACCCGCAGCTCGCCGACGTCACCGCCCATGTCCGGACCGGTCGCAACGAAGTCGTGGCCAGGGCGCGCAACGCCGGCTCGAAGCCGAACGCCGCCGCCTTCTGGGCCCAGTTGCACGTCCAATCCGCCTCGGGCGACCAAGTCCTCGCCACCTCGCCGCAATGGCAGTGGACCGAGTCCGCCCCGGGACCTGACGGCGTCGTGCCCAAGGACGCCAAGTGGCAGCCTTCCGCCGTGGTCAATCAGCCGGGCGTCTGGGCTTCGGCTGAGTCCAAGATGAACCAGATGGTCGCCGGCGCCCTCGGCGGTTCGCTGCTCCGTCCGCGCGCCGGCCTCCTCAAGGCCGACCTCCTCCAGCGCACCCTCGGGCGGCCCAACCGGGAGCAGATTGTCTCCATGCGCCCCAATGAGCTGAGCACCTTGGAGGCCATCGACCTCGCCAACGGCGCGGCCCTGGCCGACCTCGTCGAGAGGGGCGCGACCAACCTTCTCCGCCGCAAGTGGGACTCCCCGTCCGCCCTCGCGCGCCACGTCTACCTGGCCGCCCTCTGCCGCGAGCCTTCGCCGGCCGAGCTCGCCGTCGCCGCCGGCATGGTCGGCGAGGCGCCTTCCGCCACCGGCGTCGCCGACTTGCTTTGGGGCGTATTCATGCTTCCTGAATTCCAGACCGTCCGCTGAAGCCATGAGCCGTCCTCTTCCCGAACTCGACCTTTCCTTACCGGAGCCTCTCGCGCGACGCGAGTTCCTGCGCATGCTCGGCGCAGCCGGAGCCGCCACCCTGTCCCTCTCCGCTCCTCGCGCGCTCGGGGCTGTGTCCGCGCAGCGCGTGCCCGCCAAGGCCGACGCCTGCATCCTCATCTGGCTCGCCGGCGGCATGGCCGCGCCGGAGACCTTCGATCCCAAGCGTTACGCCCCGTATGAGAAGGGCATGTCCTACTCGCAGGTCCTCAGCACCTTCCCCTCGATCCCGACCGCCGTGGACGGCGTGCGGATCTGCGAGGGCCTCGAGGGCATCGCGGGCGTCATGGACCGCGGCACCCTGATCCGCTCCGCCTTCCAGCCCGACCTCGGCAGCATCCTCCACTCCCGTCACCAGTTCCACTGGCACACCGGCTACGTCCCGCCGCAGACCGTCGCTTGTCCGCACATCGGAGCCTGGATGGCCCGCGTGCTCGGCCCGCGCAATCCGGTGATGCCGGCTTTCATCAACGTCGGCCAGCGCCTGGAGGGCATCGGCGAGAGCGAGGAGCTGAAGGCCTTCACCACCGCCGGATTCTTCGGCGGTGAGTTCGGCCCGATGAACCTGCCGTACCCCGAGGAGGCTTCCGCCGCCGTGCGTCCGCCCAAGGGCATGGATTCCGGGCGCTTCGTGAACCGCGACCGCGAGTTCCGCCGCCTCGTCGACGCCTCGCCCGACCGCGACCTGCTCAGCGACCACCAGCGCAACTCCATGCTGCGCTCGATGGACAACGCCTACCGCCTGCTCAGCGCCAAGGAGCGCGCCGCCTTCGACATCTCGCTCGAGCCCAAGGAGGTCCAGCAGGATTACGACACCGGCCGTTTCGGCCGCGGATGCCTGCTCGCTCGTCGCCTCGTCGAGAACGGCGCCCGCTTCGTCGAGGTCACCACCGAGTACGTGCCCTTCTTCCACTGGGACACGCACGGCAAGGGCCATGAGACCGTGGACCTTCTGCACAAGGAGATCGACCGTCCGATCGCCCGGCTGATCAGGGACCTCGAGGCCCGCGGCCTCCTCGACCGCACGCTTGTCGTGATCGCCAGCGAGTTCAGCCGGGACGCCATGATCGAGGGCCGCCCCGGTTCGGCCGCCAAGGACCAGGCCTTCAACCGCGGCACCACCATCGAGAACCCCGACCACTACGGCCTGCACCGTCACTTCACCGGCGGCACCAGCGTCATGATGTTCGGCGGCGGCGTGAAGAAGGGACATGTCCACGGCGCCACCGCGGACGAGCGGCCGCTGGTCGCGATCAAGGACCCCGTCTCCATCGAGGACCTGCACGCGACCATCTTCACCCTCATGGGCGTTAGCCCCAAGGCCGCCTTCGACATCGAAGGGCGTCCGTTCTACTCGACCGTCGACGGCAAGGGCAGGGCGGTCGGCGGCGTGATGGCCTAGTCCGTCCGGCCGAGGATCTCCGCGGCGTGCGCCGTGACCGCGGCTTCGACCAGCTCCTCCGTGCGACGCATGGCTTCGCCCAGCTCCATTTCCGGAGGCTTCACGGAGACCGTGACGTCGAACGCGGACTTCACCGCGGGAGAATCGGCTACCGATCCGGCCACGGCCGCGACCCTGCGGCCCGCGGCGCGCGCGATGCGCGCCACGCCCGCCGGGCCTTTGCCGCTGAGCGTCTGCTCGTCCAGCCTGCCCTCGCCGGTGATGACGAGGTCGGCCTGAGCGATGCGCTTCGCCAGATTCGTGCAGGCCGCGACCAGGTCGAAGCCGGATTCGAGGCGCGCGTCGGCGAAAGCCATCAGGCCGAAGCCCAGACCTCCGGCTGCGCCGGCGCCGGGCATGTCGCGCATCGCCCGCCCTCTCAGCGCCTCGGCCAGGTCGGCCAGCTTCTCGAGACGCGATTCGAACCAGGGGAAATCGGTCACGCCCTTCTGCGGGCCGTAGACGCGGGTGGCGCCACGCGGCCCCAGCAGCGGGTTGTCGACGTCACAGGCCACGATCACTTCCGTCCGCCAGGGAGATTCCGGCGGCAGCATTTCCGTCGCTTCGAGAATCGTCTCCAAAGTGGGCACGTAGAAGCCGTCGCGGTTCCTGAAACGGTAGCCTAGGGCGACGGCCACCCCGAGTCCGCCGTCATTGGTCGCGCTGCCGCCGATGCCCAGGATCAGCGTCCTGCAGCCCAGCGCGGCCGCCTGACGCATCAAAAGTCCAGTTCCTAACGTGCTGGATTTCATGGGGTTGCGCCTTGATTCGGGGATCATGGCCAGGCCGGAGGCGGCCGACATCTCAATCACGGCTTTCGTTCCCCCGTCGATGATTCCAACGCAAGCTCTAACCTCATCTCCCAAAGCGTTTTGCGTAATCATTTCAACAAGTTGTCCCGAACTTGCCTCCACCAGAGCCTCCGTCGTTCCTTCGCCTCCGTCCGCCAGAGGGCAGATGTCAAAAAAAGCCTCCTTTACGGACTTTTTTAGACCCTTTTGAATCGCCCGGGCCACGGCGGAGGAGCTCGCGCCACCCTTGAACTTGTCTACGGCAATCAGGACTCGCATGTCGGCCCCTCCATATTTTGAAGAGCCTCCGCAGGGTCAACTTCGCTTGCCTAGCCTGGCCGACCGGACATATTTTCAGACCAAATCCCTTCAATTCGTCCCATGAGCCGTTTCCAGAACGTGACCCTAGGGTTGCTCCTTGCGCTGACCCAGCCGCTTGTCGCCGCCGATGACGCCAAGCCCCCGGCGCCCACCGCCGAAGGTCTGGAGTTTTTCGAGAAGAAAGTCCGCCCCATTCTGAGCGAGCACTGCTATGAGTGCCACTCGGTCGCCAAGAAGTCGTCCAAGGGCAGCCTGATCCTCGACTCCCTCGACGGGATGCTCAAGGGCGGCGAGGAAGGCCCTGCGATTGTTCCGGGCAACCTGGACAAGTCCCTGCTCATCCGTGCCGTTCGGTATCACGATCCCGACCTCTCCATGCCGCCCAAGAAGAACGGCGGTCACATCGGTGACGCCAAGGTCGCCGTGCTGGAGCAGTGGGTCACCATGGGCGCGCCCGCCCCCGCCGGCTCAGGCGACAAGCTCACCGGCCTGACCGACAAGGCCAAGCAGCACTGGGCCTTCCAGCCTCTCGCCAAGGTCGCGCCGCCCGCCGTCAAGGACGACTCCTGGGTGCGCACGCCCATCGACCGTTTCATCCTCGCCAAACTCGAGGCCAGTTCGCTCGTCCCCAATCCGGTCGCCGACCCCGAGGCCCTGCTGCGCCGCATGTTCTACGACATCATCGGCCTGCCTCCGACCTCCGAGCAGGTGGACACGTTCATCAAGGCCTACGAGGCCTCCAAGATCAATGACTCCATGGCCGCCCGTCGCGGCATGAAGGCGGACTCCGCCGATGGCGTCATCGCCAAGCAGGTCGACTTCCTGCTCGCCTCCCCGCACTTCGGAGAGCGCTGGGCCCGCCACTGGCTGGACACGGCGCGTTATTCGGACACCCGCGGCCTGCAGGTCGACCAAGGCGAGAGCCTCTTCACCGACTACCGTTACGCCTACGCCTGGACCTACCGCGACTACGTCATCAACGCCTTCAACGAAGACAGGCCCTACGACCAGTTCATCGTCGAGCAGCTCGCCGCCGACCGCCTTCCCGGCGTCTCGCCCGACGACCCCCGCCTCGCCGCACTCGGCTTCCTGACCGTCGGTCGCCGCTTCGATAACGACGACGACACCATCGATGAGCGCATCGACACCACCACCAAGGCCTTCCTCGGACTGACCGTCGCCTGCTCACGCTGCCATGACCACAAGTTCGACCCGATTCCGGCCGAGGACTACTACTCGCTCCACGGCATCTTCGCCTCGATTAAGGAGCCGCTGCAGCGCCCCGTGCTGGCCGCGTCCACGCCCAAGCAGAAGGCCGCCCGCGAGGACTACCAGCGCCGCCTGCATCAGCTGCAGGACGAGCAGGTGGCCGGCTTCTTCCGCTACATGAAGGAGGTCCGGGCGCGCTACGACCGCGAGATGGCCGGACGCCTGATGGTCGCGACCGTGACGCGGCGCTCCGCCGAGGCCGGCAAGTATGAGGACAAGTACAAGCTCGAGCAGGACGTGCCCGACTTCGAGCCCATGCGCGTGCAGAAGGATTCCCCCGTCACCGGGCCCTTCGCCCGCCTGATGGAGGTGCCCGACATCTATTTCGTCGAACGCTCCGCCGAGGCCCTTCAGGACGCTCTGGACAACCCTGAGGTCCCGGTGAACCCGATCATCGCCGCCGCGCTGCGCGGCATGAAGCCCAAGTCCCTCGACGACGTCGCCCTGGCCTACCAGAAGGTCTATGTCCAGAACAAGGCGGCCATCCTCGCCTACCTCGACCTCATCGCGAGGCCCGGCGCCGACCTCTCCAAGGCCAGTCCCGCCATCGCCCAGCTGGCCAGCTACCCGTGGGTCGTGCCGAAGTACGATGACATCTTCGACAACGAGGAGATGATTGCGCTCTTCAACAGCCGCAAGTTCTGCGAGCCCTGGCAGAACCGGCCGATCTACGGCGGCATCAACAACACCGCCCCCATCGCCTACTTCCGTCACGCCAAGATCAACGAACTCCGCCTCTCCCACCCCGGAGTCCCCGCGCAGGCCATGGCCATCGAGGACGCCCAGGAGCCCAGGGACAGCTACGTCTACATCCGCGGAGACAAGAACAAGAAGGGAGACGTCGTCCCCCGCCGGTTCCTTGAGGCCCTCTCGGCCGCCGACCGTCAGCCCTACGTCGACGGCTCCGGCCGGCTCGAGTTCGCACGATCCATCGTCGACAAGTCCAACGCCCTCACCCCCCGTGTCGCCGTCAACCGCATCTGGCTGAAGGTCTACGGAGAGGGTTTAGTGACCACGCCCGATGACTTCGGCAATATGTCCCTGCCGCCCTCGCATCCCGAGCTGCTCGACTACCTCGCCGCAGAGTTCCGGGACGGCGGATGGAGCGTCAAGAAGCTCATCCGGCAGATGGTCATGAGCGCCGCCTATCGTCAGGACGCCAATCCCCTGGCGAACCCGCTGCTGGTGAAGAAGGGCCAGGTCGACCCGACCAAGGTCGACGCGCCGAACCGGCTGCTCTGGCACGCGCGCCTGCGTCGCCTCGACTTCGAGGCCATCCGTGACTCGCTCGTCGTCCTCACCGGCAAGCTCAACCCCCTCGTGGGCGGTCAGCCGGTGAACATCACCGACGAGCCCTTCAGTTACCGCCGCAGCCTCTACGGCTACGTCGACCGGGCGCGTCTCAACGAGACGCTCTCCCAGTTCGACTACGCCGACCCCGATGCCGCGAACTCGAAGCGCAACTCGACCATCGTGCCTTCGCAGGCGCTGTTCTTCATGAACAACCCGATCTCCGTCGAGGCCGCGCGCGCCGTCGCCGGCCGCAAGGACGTCGTCAACGCGATGTCCGAGGACACCCGTGTCACCGCCCTTTACCGCGCCATCCTGCAGCGCCGACCCAGCTCCAATGAGGTCAGGATGGCGAACGACTTCCTTTCCAAGGCCCGTCTCGCCCTCGCCTCCGGTTCGTCCCGCGGGACCACGGGAGCCGCCAAGGCAGCAGCCCGTCCCACGACCCTGGTCCTCCGGGGCGCCAGTGCCTACGGCACTCCGGCCGGCAAGGCGGGGCAGGGCGCCATGCAGGCCGGAGCCCCCGATGAAGCTTCCATGATGCTGGCCGCCACCGCCGCCGGCGGCCGCGGCGGAGCCGAGGGCGTCCTTCAGAACGTAGGCGAAAAAGTCTCCCGCGCTCCCCTCACCCCGCTCGAACTGCTCGCCCAGGCCCTGATCCTGTCCAACGAGTTCGTCTACGTCAATTGAGCGGGGCTTGGCCCCTCCTCTAAAGGCCGCCATCGGGCGGCCTTTTGTTTTCCCGGGCCATGTCGGGCTTGCACCTTGAAATCAGGCGGATTCGGACATACTTACCAAGTAGCCCCCTAAAGGCCGTCCCCATGAAGCCCATCGCTCTGATCCCCCTTCTCATGACCTCCGTCCTGTTCGCCCAGGAGGAGCAGGCCGAGGCGCCCGCCAAGCCCGATGCGGCCGGCCTCGAGTTCTTCGAGAAGAACATCCGCCCCATCCTTTCCGAATCGTGCTACGAGTGCCACTCCAACGCCAAGAACTCCGCGAAGGGCAGCCTCATCCTCGATTCCAAGGACGGTATGCTCAAGGGCGGCGAGGAAGGCCCCGCCGTCGTCCCCGGCAACCTGGAGAAGTCGCTGCTCATCCGTGCCGTCCGTTATGAGGACGCCGAGCTGGCGATGCCGCCGAAGAAGAAGGGTGGCAAACTCCCTGACGACAAGATCGCGCTGCTGGAGAAGTGGATCCAGATGGGCGCGCCTTCGCCCGACGGCAATGGCAGCAAACTCACCGGACTGACCGAAAAGGCCAAGAGCCACTGGGCCTACCAGCCGATCAAGCCCCAGACGGTGCCGCAGGTGAAGATGAAGCAGTGGGTGCGCAACCCCATCGACGCCTTCGTCCTCGCCAAGATCGAGGAGAAGGGCCTCCTGCCCAATCCCGAAGCCGACCCCGAGGCCTACCTCCGCCGCGTCTACTACGACCTCATCGGCCTGCCGCCCACCTCCGAACAGGTCGAGGCCTTCATGAAGGCCCTCGACTCGGCCCGTATCAACGATTCCGTGGCCGCCCGGCAGGGCAAGCCAGTCGGCGCCCTCGAGGCCGTCTATGAGAAGCAGGTGGATTTCCTCCTCGCCTCGCCGCACTACGGCGAGCGCTGGGCCAGGCACTGGATGGACACCTCGCGCTATTCCGACACCACCGGGCAGCTCGACGTCAACGACACCTTCGAGCGCTACCGCTTCGAATACGCCTGGACCTACCGCGACTACCTCATCGAGGCGTTCAACTCCGACAAGCCCTACGACGATTTCGTCGTGGAGCAGCTGGCCGCCGACCGCATGCCCGGGGTCTCGCCCGACGACCCGCGTCTCGCCGCGCTCGGCTTCCTCACCGTCGGCAAGCGTTTCGACAATAAGGATGACGAGATCGATGAGCGCATCGACACCACCACCAAGGCCTTCCTCGGCATGACCGTCGCCTGCTCACGCTGCCACGACCACAAGTTCGACCCCATCCCCGCCGAGGACTACTACTCCCTGCACGGCATCTTCGCCTCGATCAAGGAGCCGCGCGAGCCGCCGCTCCTCGCCGCCGCGCCCTCCGGCGTCGCCGCCCGGGCCGACTACGAGAAGCGGCTCAATGAGCTTCAGGAGAGGAGCCTGACGGGCTTCTACCGCTACCTCCGCGAAGTGCGTGAGCTCTACGACAAGGAGCTGGCCGGCCGGCTCATGCTGGCCACCGTCGGCGGCCGTTCGGTCGAATACGGTGACATCCATGAGAAGTACAAGATGGAGCGCATCCCTGACTTCGAGGCCATGCGCATCCAGGTCAGCTCGCCCATCACCGGGCCTTTCGCCCGCCTGCTCAAGGTGCCGCTGATCCAGTTCGAGGAGCGCGCCGCGCGCGTCATCGCCGAGGCCCTCGTCGACGCCGAGAACCCCGTCAACCCCCTGATCGCCGCCGGCCTGCGCGGTCTCAAGCCCAAGAACATCGAGGAGGTCGCCGTCGCCTACCAGAAGGTCTTCAACAAGCACCGCGCCGAGATCATGGCGCACGTCGACCGCTGTTCCAAGCCCGGCCGGGCCGGCGCCCAGACCCGCCCGGAGATCGCCCAGCTCGCCTCCTATCCCTGGCCCTGCCCGGACTACGAGGACATCTTCCCGAACGACGAGCTCCTGGCCATGATGACGACCCGCAAGTTCTGCGCCGACTGGCAGAACCGTCCGGTGTACGGAGGCCTGAACAACAACCGTCCCAACGGTTACTTCATGTTTCCGGCGATCAACGCCCTGCGCATGACCCATCCGGGCGCCCCGAAAGCGGCGATGATCGTGCAGGACGTCGAGGAGCCGCGTGACAGCTACGTCTACATCCGTGGCGACCGGAACAAGAAGGGCGAGGTCGTGCCCCGCCGCTTCCTGGAGGCCCTGGCCGTGACCGAACGCAGGCCCTACGTGGACGGTTCGGGCCGGCTCGAATTCGCCCGCTCCATCGTCGACAAGTCCACCGCCATCAC
>JBJTTY010000017.1:0-14923 GCA_046080425.1 Verrucomicrobiota bacterium | reverse complement strand
CAGGCCCGCCAGGACCGTGCCGAGGGTGGATGCCGCCAGATTGCGTAGGAATTCTTTCATGGTGGTCTGAGTGCCGAAAAGGGTGCCGCCTTGGTCCGTTTTTGCCAGCCCGAAGCGACTTTTCTCACCTCCTTCCGCTTGTTTCCTCGGACTTCCGTCCTAACTTCCGGGTCATGGACCAGCCTGGCGAAGACCTATCTGCGGCGGTGGCCCGCAAGGCTCTGACCATCAACCTCGACCGGTCGGCCTACGGCGCCTTCGCCGAGATCGGGGCCGGGCAGGAAGTCGTCCGCCACTTCTTCAAGGCGGGCGGCGCCTCGGGCACCGTGGCGAAGAGCATGTCGGCTTATGACATGCGGATCAGCGACGCCATCTACGGCCATCCCAAGCGCTACGTCTCCCGTGAGCGGCTCGAGCAGATGCTCGGCCATGAGTACCAGCTGCTCGTCGACCGCCTTGCGGCCGACCGCGGCGCGACCACCCGGTTCTTCGCGTTCGCCGACACGGTCGCCACCACGCCGCACGACGGCAAAGGGCAGGGGCATTCCTGGATCGGCGTCCGCTTCCAGGACCGGCCGGGGGCCGAACCCAGCGAGGTGATCCTCCATCTGCGTCTCTGGGACAAGGACGCCGGCCGCCAGCAGGACGCCCTCGGCGCGGTGGGGGTCAACCTGCTGCACTCCGCCTTGCATGCGCGCGGCGACGTGGACGGCTTCCTGCTCTCGCTCATCGAGGCGGTCGGGGCCGGGCGCGTCGAGGTGGAGTACGCGCGCTTCACCGGGCCCGCCTTCGCCCAGTTCGACAACCGCGTCGCGGCCCTGCGGCTCGTGCGGCTCGGACTCACGGACGCGGTGCTCTTCGGGCCGGAAGGCCAGCCCCAGGTTCCCAGCGAGGTGTTTTACAAACGTTCCGTGGTCGTGGCGCGCGGCACCTTCCGGCCCGTCTCTTTGGTCAACGTCGACATGCTGGAGTGCGCCAGCCGCCGGGTGTCCGACGAAACCGGCACCACCTTGCCGCTGTTCGAGATGTGCATCGGCGCCGACCCCAATCCGGAGTCGGAGGTCATCGACCGGATACGTCTCGTCGGCCTCACCGGACGCCACCTTCTGGTCACCCGTCATCGCGGCTGGTACCGGCTGCCCGCCTACTTCCGCCTCCACACCTCGGGAACAATCACGCTCGTGGCCGGCATGAACAACCTGGTCGACCTCTTCGACCCCGAGCACTACCAGCACCTGCAGGGAGGCGTGCTCGAGGCCTGCGGCAGGCTTTTCAAGGACGGCGTCAGCATCCTCGTCTACCCCATGCGCGGCGACCAGCTGCGCCGGCTCATCAGCGATCCTGTGGCCTGCCGCGTCTGCTTCGCGGAGAGCTACAGCGTGGCGGAGGATTCGGTCGTCACGGCCGGCGACCTGCAGATGCGTCCTACCGTGGCAGGTCTTTACAGGCATCTGCTCAATAACGGATTCCTGGTGCCGCTCGACGGGGCCGACATGGCCGCCATGTCCTGTCAGCCGCGCACGCTGGCCGACCGCATCCGTCGCGACGAGAAGGGCTGGGAGCGCGAGGTGCCGACCAAGGTGGCCGACGCGATCCGCAGTCTCCGCCTCTGGCTTTCCTGAGGACGTGACCGGCCCCGTCACATCATTGCCTCCGGGCGGCGGCGCCGAGCTCGCGCTCTCCGTGGAAAGGGCCTACCGGGAGGCACGGGTGCTGGACAGGCTCGGCGCGCTCTGGTCCCTGATCCTGGCCAAGTGCCTGCTGGCCCAGTGGGCCATCGTGACCTACGCCATCCCGGTCTCCGGACTGGCCTACGTCTGGAGTCTTTCCCTGACGATGGCCGTCCTCGCTTCCGGGCTCTATCTCCGTGCCAATCGCATGCCGCTCGCCATGATTCCGGTCACGCGAAGGGTCGCGGGCTGCGTGCTCCTGGCCTTCACGGTCGCGGCCGGCTTCGTCCTCTACGCACGCTTCGCCCAGGATGCCCTGGGACCCTCCGCCGCTTCGGGACTCTGCGCAGCCCTGGCCGGAGGATGGTCGCTTTCCCGTGCGGCGCTGCGCAAGGCGTGGGAGCCCCTCCTGGGCGCCTTCCTTTGGTGGGGTCTGGCCGGGACCGCCTTGCGGTCGCCTGACGAGCAGGCGCTTCTCTGGCAGGGCCTGGGCTGGCTGTCCGCCTCGGCTTTGCCCTCCTTCGCGCTGTCGCTGAGGGACGGCCGTGGCGCCACGGATTAGGCCTGAGACTTGCCGCCCGTGCTGTTGAGCAGGTGGGCCAGGAAGCGCTTCATGGCGGGCGTCAGCACGCGTCCTTTGCGGTGCAGCACGGCGAGCGGGCGAGCGACCCGTCGGTCGCGCAGCCGGAGCATCACGAGCGACCCTTGTTCGACCTCCTGACGGATGGTACCTTCGGGCACCAGCGCCACTCCGGCATCCACCTCCACCGCGCGCTTGAGCGTCTCGATGTTGTCGAACTCCATCGACGGCTCCAGCTCGATGCGCTGCTCGCGGAAGAATTGGTCGAGCGCCTTGCGCGTGGGGATGTCCTGGTCGAAGCCGATGAACTTGCAGCCCTGCAGGTCGGCGAGGTCGATTTCGCGCTTGCCGGCCAGCTTGTGCCTCGGCGAGCAGATGGCCACCAGCTGGTCCTCCATCATCGGGATGATCTCGACCTGCCTGGTCTTCTGCGGGAAGGCGACGAGCCCGAAGTCCACGGCGTTCGAGACGACGTCCTCGTAGACGAGGTTTGATCGCCGGTATTCGACGCGCACGTTCACGTGCGGGAACTCCTGCATGAAGCTCTTCACGTGCGGCGGCAGTTCATGGAGGCCGATGGACACGATGGTCGAGACATGCACGGTGCCGCTCACCACCTTGCGCATCTCCTGCATCTCGCTCTGCACCTGCTCGTATCGGTTCAGGATGTCCTTCGCCGCCTCATAGAGGCTGCGGCCCTCGCGGGTGAGGCGGAACTGCTTCTGGCTGCGGTCCACGATGAGCACGTTGAAGTGCTTCTCCATCGACCTGAGTTGCTGGCTGACGGCCGATTGGGTGATGTCGTTGAGTTTAGCGGCCTTGGAGAAGCTTTCGTTGTCCACCAGGTCCCGGAAGATCTTGAGGTTCTCGATGTGCATGCGAAAAAGGGCGACCTGATTAATTAATCTAATGGGATAGGCTTTCAAGCGTAGTTTGACTAATCATGGGCCCCGCCGATTTTCCCGGTGCGTTGACTCCGAAGGCGTTCTGCTCCCCTCTGGTCGGAGGATGCCGACTCCGGAAGAGTTCAAAAGCCGACTGGACGCGCTCCGGGGTCGTATCCATGCGGCCTGCCAGGTCTCCCGCCGGGATCCGGCTTCCGTCCGAGTACTGCCGGTCACCAAGACGCATCTGGCCGGGTGCGCGACGATGGCCCGTGCCTTCGGTTTCGAGGCCGTGGGGGAGAATCGCGTCCAGGAGGCGGCGCAGAAACGGCCCCTTTGCCCTCCAGACCTGCGCTGGGAGCTCATCGGCCATCTTCAGTCCAACAAGGCCAAGGCCGCCCTGCAGACGTTTGACGTGATTCAGTCGGTGGACTCGGCCGAGCTGGCCGCCCGGCTCGGACGGCTCGCCGCCGAGCTGGGCGTCGTCCGCGAGGTCCTGATCCAGGTCAATGCCGGCCGCGATCCGGCCAAGTTCGGCTGCGAGCTGGAGGAGGCCCCGGCGGTGCTCGAGGCGGCCATGGCCTGGCCCTCCCTGTGGGTGAAGGGGCTGATGGCCGTGGCTCCGCTTTCCGACGACCCTGCCGTGGCGGATCGCACTTTCCAGGAGCTCCGTCTGTGCCGTGACCGCCTGGCGGACCGGTCCGGGCTGTCGTTGCCCGAACTTTCCATGGGCATGAGCGGAGACCTTGAGTCCGCGGTCGCGGCGGGTTCCACTTGTCTGCGCGTCGGCTCCGCCCTCTTCGGAGCCCGCCCCTCCGCATGATCCGAAGACTGCTCATCCGTGACCTCGCCCTGATGGACCGGGCCGAACTTGCGCTCGGCCCCGGCTTCACGGTGGTCACCGGCGAGACGGGCGCCGGTAAGTCCGTGCTGCTGGGCGCTCTCTCCTTGCTGGCCGGCAACCGCGCGCCCAAGACCGTCGTCCGCAAGGGCGCCGAGGAGTGCGCGGTCGAGGCGGAGCTCGAATGCGGCGAGGATCCGCGTTTCGCCGCGCTGCTTTCCGAGCTGGACCTTCCGCCCTGCGATGACGGGCTGCTCATCCTCAAGCGCTCAGTGCACGCCTCCCGGGCCGGGCGGATCTCCGTCAACGGAGGCTCGGCGACGCTCGCCCAGCTGCAGCGTCTGGGCGGGCTTTGGATCGACTTCCACGGTCCGGGCGAGCCTCAGAAGCTCATGCGCGCGGAGACGCAGCTCGAGATGCTCGACCTTCACGCGGGCCTCGGCGCACGGCTGGAGGAGTATCGCGCGGGCTGGCGTCGCAGGCAGGCCCTGCTGCGCGACGCGGAGGAGGCCGCGGGCGCCGAGCGGCTCTCGGAGGATGAGGAGGTATTCCTGCGGTCGCAGCTCGAGCGGATGGATTCGCTGGACCTTTCCGACGACGCCGTGGCCCGGCTTGAAAGGGATCATGCGCGCTCGTCCCGGGCGCAGGAGCTCTCCGCCCTGTTCGCCCAGCTCGACGCCGGCCTCGGCTCGGACGGCTTCGGCGAGGTCCTGCCCAGGCTGCTCAAGGCCGCCGAGGACGCGGCCAGGATCGATCCCGAGGCCGCGCCGCTCAGCGACCGCCTGCGATCGCTGGCCGCCGAGGCCGACGACGTGCGGGCGGATTTCGCCCGGCTGTCCCGCGGACTTTCGGTGGACGAGGAGGGCGCGGCCGACCTCGAGGGCCGCATGAACCTCTGGCTTGAACTGCGCCGCAAGCACGGGCCGTCTCCCGAAGGCGTGCGCGAGCGCCGGGAATCGCTGCGTCTGCGTCTGGCCTCGCAGGGCGACGTCGAGGCCCGCGTCGCCTCCCTGCGGACCGAGGCGGCCAAGGTTGAGAAGGCGTTGCGCGCCCAGTCCGAGGTCCTGCGCGCCGCGCGGACCAAGGCCGCCGACAAGCTCGCCTCGGCCGCCCGCAAGATGCTGGGATCGCTCGGCTTCAAGAAGGCCGACCTCCGGGTCGACGTCGCCGCGGCCGAACTCGGTCCCGACGGCGCGGACGCGGTGCGTTTCCTCTTCTGTCCCAACGCCGGGCAGGACCTGCTCCCGCTCGACCAGATCGCGTCCAGCGGCGAAGCGGCCCGCGTCATGCTCGCGCTCAAGACCGTGCTCGCCGCGGTCGACCGCACGCCAGTGCTGGTCTTCGACGAAGTCGACGCCAACGTGGGCGGAGAGATCGGCGCCCAGGTCGGCCGCGAACTCGCCGCCCTCGGCGGAGGGCATCAGGTCTTCTGCGTCACCCATCTCCCTCAGGTGGCCGCCTTGGGCCACGACCATCTGGTCGTGACCAAGACGCAGGACGCACGCTCGACGGCCGTGGCCATCGACGCCGTCCACGGACGCCGCAAGGAACGCGAGTCCGAGCTCGCCCGCATGCTCGGCGACCGGGCCAGCAAGGTGGCGCTGGCGCACGCACGCGAGCTGCTGGACGGCGGCCGTCAGTCCTGACGCTTCAGCAACCGGTCCAGCCTCAGACGGCGGATCATCCTCAGGCCGACGGCTGCGGCCCATGGCTTGGGCAGTCGCGCGGAGACCACGCTCAGCAGGCGGTTCCGCAGCCCCGTGACCCGTTCGGCCGATCCCGCGGCCATGGCCGCAAGCGTCTCCTCGGCGCACGCTTCCGCCGTCTGTCCGCCCACGCCGGTCGGTGATTCGAATCCGGCGGCCTTGGAGAAGTTGGTCGACACCGGGCCGGGGCAGATCGCCACGCAACGGATGCCGTGCGCGCGCGCCTCCGCGTCAAGGGCGACGCTCCAGTTGAGCACGAAGGCTTTCGTCGCGGCGTAAGTGGTCATCAGCGGCGTCGGCTGATAGCCGGCGAGCGAGGCGACGTTCACGATCATCCCGCCGCGCGCCCGCAACGCGGGCCAGAGCAGGCCGGTCAGCTGGACGACCGCCCTCACGTTCAGGTCTATCATCTCGAGGTTCCTCGCCAGCCCGGGCGACGGAAACTCGCCGTAGGATCCGAATCCGCTGTTATTAACGAGTAGCATCCGGCCTTCGCCGGGCATTAGTCCGCTTAATCTGCGGACAACCTCCTCGACGGCAGCGGGTTGCGTGAGGTCGCAGGTTACATGAGTCAGGTTACGGTGGATTCCGGCGCCCGTCGGCGGCGTGCGGGACAGGTTGAAGACGGGCAGTTCCGGCGCACGCTCATGCATGCGCGAGACGATCGCGCGTCCGATGCCCGAAGAACCGCCCGTGACAATCGCGCAGGAAAAGCTCCGGATGAAGGCTGTGACGGTCGATGGTGCGGGCATGGACGCAGATTGGATCGCCGAGACCATCAACACAACCCGCATGAACAAGGCCCAGATATTGGTGTCCGGTGTCCACATGGACCTCACGGACGCCCTGAAGGAAACCGTGTGCGCCAAGGTCGAAAGGCTGCTGCGCCACAACTCGCGGATCGTCCGCGTGCACGTCGAGCTCATCCATTCCCGCAGCCGGGACCGCAGCCGGGAGTTCGGCGCGCAGATCAAGCTCGAGGTGCCCGGCCCGGACATCGTCGTCCGTGAGGAATCCGATGACCTCTACAAGTCCATCGACATCCTCGTCGACAAGGTCGACCGCCAGCTCCGCCGCCGTCATCGGCTGGACAAGGAGAAGCGCAATCATCCCCACGTCACCGACCTGGGCGACCTGGGCAGGGTGGCCTGAGGACCGGCCCGGGAGGGGAAAGGGGGCCGGCTTCCGCCGGCCCCATCTTTTGCCGCGATTTGTCGGCTCGCTCCCCGGCCCTCGGGTTCTTTAGTTCGGGTCATGCGCATCTACTTCATGGGCGTCTGCGGCACCGCCATGGGCAACGCCGCCCTGCTGATGCGCACCCTGGGGCACGAAGTGACGGGCTCCGACGTCGGAGCCTACCCTCCGATGTCGGACCACCTGCGCTCGGCCGGCGTGGAGATCCTCGAGGGCTGGGACGCGGCCAGGCTCGAACGGATCGCCCCGGACCTCGTCGTGGTCGGCAACGTCGCCTCCCGCGGACACCCCGAGGTCGAGTGGCTGCTGGAGAGGCGCACCCAGGCCTACGTCTCGCTGCCCGAGCTGCTGCGCACCCGGCTCCTCAACGACCGCCGCAACCTGGTCGTGGCCGGAACGCACGGCAAGACCACCACGACGTGCATGGCCGCCGTGCTGCTGCGCGCGGCCGGCGCCGAACCGGGCTGGCTGGTCGGGGGCGTGCCCCGCGATCTTCCCGACTCCTCCCATCCCGGCCGGAGCGGCGGCCCTTTCGTCATCGAGGGCGACGAATACGACACGGCGTTCTTCGACAAGCGCAGCAAGTTCATCCAGTACCTGCCCCGCGTCCTCGCCATCAACAACTGCGAGTTCGACCATGCCGACATCTTCCGGGACCTGGATGACGTCCTGCGCACCTTCTCCCACGTGATCCGCATCGTGCCGCGCGACGGCACGATCGTCGCGAATGGTGACGACGCCAACGTCCTCGGGCTGGTGAAGAACGTCGCCTGGGCCCCGGTCATCCGCGTGGGCACGGGCTCGGCCAATGACGCCGTCATCCGGGATTTCGAGGAGTCCCCCGCGGGCTCTTCGTTCACGCTCCTATGGAAGGGGCGGGAGTGGGGCAGGGTGAAGTGGACCCTCTCGGGTCTCTTCAACGCCCGCAACGCCGCCATGGCGGCGGTCTCGGCCGGCCTCCTGCTCGACGCGAAGGATCCGACCCGGCTGAAACTCGACGCGCTCAATTCTTTCCAAGGCGTGCAGCGTCGGCAACAGGTGCTCGTCGACCGTCCCGACCTGACGGTGATCGAGGATTTCGGCCACCACCCGACGGCCCTGGATCTGACGCTTGAGTCCTTGCGCGCCCGTTTTCCGAAGCACCGTCTCGTCGCCTGCTTCGAGCCGCGCAGCAACACCGCCGCGCGGAAGGTGATGCAGGACGGCTTCCGCGAGGCGCTGAAGAAGGCCGATGAGGTCTTCCTGGCTCCGCCTCATCGGGCGGACAAGCTGGGAGAGGAGCGTTTTGACAGCGCCGGCGTCGCCGCCGCGATCACCGCCGCCGGCAAGCAGGGCTTTGCGCCCGCTTCGAATGAAGCCCTCCTCGCCGAGCTGACCGCCCTTGTGAAGTCCAATCCGTCGCCCCGCTGCGTCATCTTCTTCTCCAACGGCGCCTTCGGAGGCATCATCGGGAAGTTCGCCCAAGCCGTCTGAGCGGCCAGGGTCCGCGTTCGCTCAGTCCAGCAGTCCCAGCGCCTGTCTGGCCTGCGCCGAGTCCTGCGCGATCTGCGCCTGCAGGGCGGCCAAGTCGGCGAATTTACGCTCGGGACGGAGACGTCGCATCCAGCGGACGCGTAGCGCGTCGCCAGTCGTCGGCGCGGCGCCACGCAGCACGTGGGCTTCGAGCAGAGGGGCCACGGGGCCGCTCTCGACGGTGGGGCGACGTCCGTAGTTCGCCATGGCGGGCAGGGCCTCGCCGCGGAAGACCAGCTCGACCGCATAGACGCCGAAGGCCGGCCGCAATTCCGGCTCCCAGGCCAGGTTGACCGTGGGGAAGCCGATGGTGCGTCCGATCTTCCGGCCTTCGATGACCGTGCCCTCGGCCTCGTAGGGCCGGAACAGCATCGCGTTCGCCAGTTCAAGTTCGCCGGCGGCGAGGCATTGCCGGATCCGCGAGCTGCTGACGGCCTCGTCGGCCAGACGTACCGCTGGCACCGGCCTGACTTCGATCCCCAGATCCCGGCCGTGCGCGACGAGGGTGCCGACGTCGCCGACCCGGCCGCGTCCGTAGCGGAAATTTTCTCCGACGTGAACCGAGCGCAGGGCGGGGAAGGTCTTGCGCAGCCAGGCGGGGAAGTCCGCCGCCTCGATGGCGGCATGCTCGGCGTCGAAGGCCTGGCGGTGGACGAAGTCCGCGCCCGCCTCGAGCAGCCGCTCCTCGTTCTGACCCGCCTTGAGGATGGCCGGCGTGGGGCTCTCCGGGCGCAGCAGCCGGCTCGGATGAGGGTCGTAGGTCAGCGCTCCCGCCACGCCGGCCTCGGCGGACGCCGCGTCGCGGGCGGAGCGCACCACCGCCCGATGACCGAGATGCACGCCGTCGAAGGCGCCCAGCGCGAGGTGCAGCCCTTGCTGGCTCATGAAGGTGAAAGCAGCCGTTCCGGGCTGACGAGGCGGGAGCGCAGGCCGGTCTCGTCCATCGCGCCGAGCGCCTGCAGTGAGGCGGCTTCGGCCACGTCAATCCGGCCGGACCTGGTCCGGCGCAGCATGGAGAGGTGCGCTCCCGGGCCGAGCCGCCGACCGAGATCGTGGGCCAGCGTGCGCACATACGTGCCCTTGCTGCAGCGGACACGGAAGTTGATCCGCGGATTTTCCCAGGAGAGCAGTTCGAATTCCGTGATTGTGACCGGCCTTGGCTCGCGGGCGACTTCGACCCCTTTGCGCGCGAGGTCGTACAGCTTCTGCCCGCCGATCTTCTTCGCCGAATGCATGGGCGGGACCTGGGACTGGTCTCCGACCATCGTCGCCATGGCTTCGCGGACCCGGTCCTCCGTCAGCGTCGGGACCGCGTTGGTCTCGACGGCCCTGCCTTCGGCGTCCTGCGTGTCCGTGACCGTGCCCAAGGTGGCTTCGCCCAGATACTCCTTGTCCTGGGACATCAGGAGGTCCGAAGCCTTGGTGGCCCTTCCCACCAGGACGATCAGGAGGCCCGTCGCCATCGGATCCAGCGTGCCCGCGTGACCCACCCTGCGCGTGCCGTAGAGCCTCCGCACGCTGTCCACCACGTCATGGGAGGTGCAGCCCCGGGGCTTGTCCACGAGGAGCACGCCGTCAGGCCCGTTCTCCGTCACGTTCATCCGGCGGAATGTTCGCGGACGTGCCTGACGACCGTGTCGATGATCCGGTCCCCGTCATGGTCGATGCTGCATCCGAGCATGTTGAAGCCCGCGGCCAGCACGTGTCCGCCGCCGTTGAGCTTGGCGGCCAGCAGGTCGAGCCGCAGCCGTGAATCCCGGCCTCGCAGGCTGCCGCGGACGCCGTCGGCGCCTTCCTCGAGGAGCACGGCGACTTCGACGCCCTCCACGGACCGGGGGAATTCGACCAGCCCCTCCTTGTCCTCCTTGGTGGTGCCGGTCGCGGCGTAATCGGCCTGCCGGATTTCGCCGGAGCAGATCCGGCCTCCGTCATGGAAGCGCAGCGAGGACAGGAAGCGCTGCGTGAGGGCCAGCTTCCCGCGTGACTCCTGCTCGAACACCCTGAAGTTGGCCTCCGACGGGTTCGCGCCGAGACGAAGCAGCCGGGCGGTCAGCTCGAGCAGCTCAGGGGTCACGCTGGCGTAGGAGAAGCGCCCCGTGTCGGTGAGGATGCCGAGGTGGAGCGCCTTGGCCGTCGCCGCATCGACCTTGAGGGAGAGAATCTCAGCGCAGGCGGCCAGCACATGGCACGTTGCGGCCGCATCCTTCACCACTGCGTTGTGGGTGCCGTAGGAGGGATTGGAGGCGTGGTGGTCGACATTGCCCAGGATGCCCGCGGGGAACCGGGTGAGCAGTTCCGTCCCGATGCGGGACGCATCGGCACAGTCCACGGCGACGGCGAGGCGGTCCGCTTCCCGGTAATCGGCACCTTTGATGAAGGTCACGCCTTCCGCATAGGCCGCCAGATTGGTAGGCACGCGGTCACGGTTGACGCAGACGGCGTCCACCCCCTCGGCCAGAAGCATGCGGCAGAGGGCAACCTGGGAGCCGATGCAGTCTCCGTCGGGCCGCATGTGGCCCAATACGGCCGCTTTGCGGCCTTTTAGCGTCTTAAGGACTGACTTTAGGGCCTCTGCGGCCTCCTGCATGCTGGTGCCCATCTTGGTGACCCTCAGCAAACAGGGGCGGCTCGGGGCTGGCAAAGGGAAAAGCCGCCGCAGCCCCCGCATCAGGGGGTCGCGCTTGAACCTGACGCAGCCCCGGGCATAGTCCCTGCTACATCCGACGCAGACGCCCATGGACAAAGAAAACAACAAGAACTTCACGCCCCGGGCCCGCAAGGTGATCGAACTCGCACGTGCCGAGGCGCGACGGTTCAATCACAACTACGTGGGCACGGAGCACATCCTGCTCGGGCTGATCAAGCTCGGAGAGGGAGTCGCCGTGAACGTGCTCGGACGGATGGGGCTCGACCTCAAGACCGTCCGCGCCGCCGTCGAGAAGCAGGTCGGTCCCGGACCCGAGGAGGCCAAGAGTCCCGACGCCATCCCGCTCACGCCCCGCGTGAACAAGGTGTTCGCGCATGCGGCGACCGAAGCACGCAATCTCGGCCATGCCTACGTGGGCACGGAGCACATCCTGCTCGGCCTCCTCAAGGAGGGCGAAGGCGTCGCGGCCCGCGTGCTCCAGCAGCTCGAGGTCGACCTCGAGCGCTGCCGCAAGGAGATCCTTTCCGACATCGACCCTTCCGCCTCCGGCGACTCGGAGTCCAAGGGCGCCGAAGGCGAGTCCCAGGGCGAGTCCGAGCAGGGCGAGGAGCCCCCGGCCCGCAAGTCGGAGGAGGGAGGCCGCCCCGGCAGGGGCGAGAGGCTGTCCCTGCTCAAGACCTTCGGCCGTGACCTCACCGAGCTGGCCCGGGCCGGCGAGCTGGATCCCGTCATCGGCCGCAAGGAGGAGATCCGACGCGTCGTGCAGATTCTCTGCCGGCGCACCAAGAACAACCCCGTGCTCATCGGCGAGGCCGGCGTGGGCAAGACCGCCATCGTCGAGGGCCTGGCCCAGGAGATCGCCGCGGGCGTCGTGCCCGAGATCCTCCTCGACCGCAAGGTCATCACCCTCGACCTCGCCCTGATGGTCGCCGGCACCAAGTACCGCGGCCAGTTCGAGGAGCGCATCAAGGGCGTCATGGACGAGATCCGCCGCGCCAAGAACATCATCCTCTTCATCGACGAGATGCACACCATCGTCGGCGCCGGCGCCGCCGAAGGCGCGATGGACGCTTCCAACATCCTCAAGCCCGCGCTTTCCCGCGGGGAGATCCAGTGCGTCGGCGCCACCACGTTGGCCGAGTACCGCAAGCACATCGAGAAGGACGCCGCGCTCGAACGGCGCTTCCAGTCCGTGAAGGTCGACGACCCCACGCCCGAGGACGCCATCCTCATCCTCAAGGGCATCCGCCAGAAGTACGAGGACCACCACAAGTGCGAATACAGCGACGCCGCCATCGAGGCCGCGGTCCGCCTCTCCCACCGTTACGTGACCTCGCGCCACCTGCCCGACAAGGCCATCGACGTGATGGACGAGGCTGGCGCCCGGGCCCGCATACGTTCGCTCAACCTGCCGCCCGAGCTCGACGCCGCCCAGGCCGAGGTCGACCGCGTGGTCCGCGAGAAGGAGGAGGCCTCCCGCAACCAGAAGTTCGAGGATGCCGCCAACCTGCGCGACCAGGAGAAGAAGCTCCGGGCCCGCCGCGAGAAGATGCTCGAGGAATGGCGCAAGAAGCGCGACGAGAAGCGCGTCAAGGTCGGCGAGGACGAGATGCTGCACGTCGTCGCCGACTGGACCGGCGTGCCCGTCGGACGGATGGAGAAGAAGGAGTCCCAGAAGCTTCTCGAGCTCGAGAAGGACCTCCAGGCCTCCGTCATCGGACAGGGCCGCGCCTGCGAGGTCGTGGCCCGCGCCCTCCGCCGCTCGCGCGCCGACCTCAAGGATCCCCGCCGCCCGATAGGTTCCTTCCTGTTCCTCGGACCCACCGGCGTCGGCAAGACCCTGCTCGCCCGCTCGCTCGCCCAGCTGATGTTCGGCGAGCAGGACGCGGTCATCCAGATCGACATGTCGGAGTACATGGAGAAGTTCACCGTCTCCCGCCTCATCGGCTCGCCTCCCGGCTACGTCGGCCACGACGAGGGCGGCCAGCTCACCGAGGCCGTGCGCCGCAAGCCCTACTCCGTCGTGCTCTTCGACGAGATTGAGAAGGCGCACCCCGACGTCGTGCAACTGCTTCTCCAGGCCCTTGAGGACGGCCGTCTGACGGACTCCCTCGGCCGCACGGTCGACTTCCGCAACACTATCATCATCCTGACCTCGAACGTCGGCGCGGACGTGCTGCAGCGCACCAGCTCCCTCGGCTTCGGCAACGCCGACGCCACCCGCGACTACGAGAAGCTCAAGGAGCGCATCATGGATGAGACCAAGCGGACCTTCAAACCCGAGTTCCTCAACCGGCTCACGGACATCGTCATCTTCCAGCAGCTCGCCAAGGAACACATGTCGAAGATCGTCGACATCGAGGTCGCCAAGGTGGCTAAGCGCCTGCTCGACCTCGGCATCAAGCTCGTCGTGTCCGAGCCGGCGCGCGTCTACCTCGTCGATAACGGATGGGATGAGAAGTACGGCGCCCGTCCGCTCCGGCGGGCCGTCGAGCGCCACCTCGAGGACCCGCTGGCCGAGGCCATGCTGCGCGGCGACTTCCACAAGGATGAGCCGGTCATCGTGGGCGTGGGCGAGAAGGGGCTGACCTTCACCCAGAAGAAGCCCGCCGCCGACGCCGGGGCCTGAGATGGCCTCCCGCTTCCTGCTGTCGGGGCTCCTGGGCGCCGCAGCCGTGGGGCTGGGAGCCTTCGGCGCCCACGGGCTCAAGGAGAGGCTCGCCGCCCTCCCTCCCGCTTCCGGCTGGTGGGAGACGGCCACTTTCTATCTGCTGGTCCATGCCGTCGCCATAGGGGCGGTCGGATCTCCCTCGGCCTGGCCGGCCCAGTTGTGGTCAGTCGGGGCGCTAATCTTTTCAGGCACCCTCTACGCCATGGCCCTGGGCGGCCCTCGCTGGCTGGGAGCGGTCACGCCCGTCGGGGGGACGATGCTCATCGCCGGATGGATCGTGCTGGCCTTCGCCGCCCGCAAATCCTCCCCGGCCTCTTGATTCAGGCCCGCCCGCCTTTAATGGTGAGTCATGCGCCTCCTCGCCCTGCTTCTCACCATGACCTCCCTGTCCGCCGCCCCTGACCTGCTCCGCATCCCCGTGAAGGACATCGATGGCAAGGAGACCACGCTCGGAGCGGGCAAGCCCAAGGCCGTGCTGGTGGTCAATGTCGCCAGCGCATGCGGCTACACCAGGCAGTATGCCGGCCTGCAGGACCTCCACGAGGCCTTCAAGGACAAGGGCCTCGTCGTGGCCGGCTTCCCTTGCAACGACTTCGGCGGTCAGGAGCCGGGTGACGAGAAGGAAATCCGTCGTTTCTGCGACACCCGTTTCAAGGTGACCTTCCCGATGTTCAGCAAGGTGCGGATCAAGGGCGACGCCCACCCGCTCTTCGAGGCCCTTACTTCGAAGGAGTCAGGTCAGCCCGGTCCCGTGTCCTGGAATTTCGGCAAGTTTCTCATCGGTGCCGACGGCAGGCTGATCGCCCGCTACGACTCGGGCGTGGAGCCGGATGACGCCAAGCTGCGGGCTGACATCGAGAAGGCCCTTAAGTGAGCCGGCCTCGGACCTGATGCTACCCATGGAAAGTCGCATTTAGCATACAAAGAATGTCCGTTTAAACATCGTAAGTAATTATTTATCAGTAGTTTAAGTTATTTGAAGGGCTAAAAAGGCCGCGCTCTTGCATCAGCCTCTCGGCTGTTTCGTGCAGCCGCCGTCGTTTCCCTGCCTCGAACCATTCCCTGAATGGATGAAGATGCCGGTTTAAAGTGAGGTCGGACCCGCGATCCGAAGATCGGTCACCACCTTGCCGCCCTTCAGGTGCTCTTCGATGATTCTGTCCAGGTTCTCCGGCGTGCATCGGCCGTACCAGACTCCCTCCGGATAGACCACGGCCA